>JAHJRI010000356.1 GCA_018830885.1 bacterium
GATATCAAGAAGTGCTTTTTCATCATCCACCAGAAGGATGGTTTCGTTTCCATGGAGCCTGCCTGCGGCCTTTGGTCCCCTGGTGATCTCTTCACTTGCTTTCTCTTCTGCCGGGAAATACAGCGAAAAGGTAGTTCCCCTGCCGGGTTCACTGCAACAGGAAATATACCCGTCATGGCTTTTTACAATACCATAAACGATTGCCAGCCCAAGACCGGCGCCTTTATATTTCTCTTTCGTTGTATAGAACGGTTCAAAAATATGTTCCACCGTCTCTTTATCCATGCCGTGTCCGGTATCCGAGACCTTTATCAGGACATAATCTCCCGGCTTGATGCCCGGATTGGCTTTGCAGAAGTTTTCATCCAGGGTCACATTTTTTATCTCAAAGGTTAATTTGCCTCCTTTGGGCATGGCATCCCTTGCATTGAGCCCCAGATTGAGGATGACCTGTTCCATCTGTATGGGGTCTGCATTGATGACGTGAAGTTTTTTCTCCTGAAACACCTCGATATGAATCATTTTCAGAATGGTTTGTTCCAAAAGGCTGATGCTTTCATTCAATGATTTTACCAGATCTATCGGCCTCTTTCTATATTCAGCCTTACGGCTGTATGCCAGCAGACGTTTTACCAGATCACTGGCTCTTAAAGCAGCCTTTTCAATCTCTTCTAGCTTGATATGCTCAGGCTGCTCCAGTTTTTTCTGAAGTAATAAAATCTGGGTATAGCCTAAAATTGTCTGAAGGATATTATTAAAATCATGGGAGATACCGGCTGTCAGTGTGCCGACGGCTTCCATCTTCTGGGCATGCAAAAGCCTTGCGTTGGCAATTTTTAAACTGTCTACACCCTCTTTTACAAGCTCTTCAAGGTGATCGCGATGATTCTGCAGTTCCTCTTCCATCTGTTTGCGTGCGGTAATATCGGTTATTGCCGTTCGAATCAACTTGGAGCCGTCATGATCCTTTCCGGCTGAACTTTCCAGAAAGGCATAAAATAAGGTGTTGTCACCCTTCTTCATCTTTATTTCGCAGGTATGCCGGCCTTCCGCTGCCAGACAGCTTCTGCAGTGCAGATAAAATCGATCCTGGTCTTCCCTGTCAATGAATCGGGTCAATGGTTTTCCCAGCAGCGAATCTTTTGGCTGGCCCATCATATCGGCAAAGGTAGCATTGATCGAAAGGAGCACGCTCTTTTCCCCAAGGGATACATAACCGATCGGGGCGAAGTCATACAGGTCGGAATATCTGTCCAGGGCTTTTCGGAGCTCCGTCTCCGAACGGTGAAGCTCCTCATTCTGCATCTCCAGCTCAATCTGGTGGACCTGCAGCTCGTGGATCAGTTTTTGACCACTCAAGGCAGGAACACCCAGAGTGTCACCGGAGCGTCGAACCAACTGCTCGGCCTGATACCGCAGACTGGCAGCTCTTCCAGAGATAACTCTATTGTCGGGTTTTTGATCCATACTGTCTTAACCCTATGCCTCAATGGCCAATTGAATATCGCAGCTATTTTTCAGTTATTTTCAATCGGCTGAAGAGTTGTCTGTCTTGATTGGAAAATCGAGTAAGAGATCGGAAATTGGAAACCATTATAAAAAACAAAGAATCTTTAAAAAAAAGATGACTAACTATAGCGTAAAATAAACTTAATATCAAACAAAATTTGTATCCAAATAAAAATGAAAAATGAAACCGTTCGTCAAAGTCCGCGCCTAATCATTTCCCATTTAAAACCCTGCGGATTGTCAGGGCAAGATCACGCCCTTGATATGGTTTTCCAAGATATGCGGCGAAGCCAAGTTTCTCCGCTCTTTCGTCGTTTATCTTTTCAGTAAATCCGGTGCAAAGGATAATCGGTATTTCCGGCCTTATTTTCAGAATCTCCCGGGCCAGTTTGTCACCGGTCATTTTGGGCATGGTAAGGTCTGTTACAATCAGGTCAAATTGATTCGGGTTTGACCGTAAAAAATCTAAAGCATCATTGGGGCATGTTGCCCCCGTGACCTTATATCCAAGCCGCTCAAGTATTTTGCCGCTTATTTCGACAATGGGTTCTTCATCATCCACAAAGAGAATCCTTTCATTTCCAGTTGTCGGTTCCTCAATAATTTTGGTATCCGGTGCCA
>JAHJRI010000357.1 GCA_018830885.1 bacterium
TGGCTTCCAGGAGCTCCAGGAGGATTCATGCGTTTCTTGAAACACAAACCCTTTGGGGTGTATACAGGTGAATAGTTGCCAAATTTTTTAACAGTCATCGCATGGGTCGCCGGTTGCACGGCGAAACCGGGATTTTTCAATCAAACAGAATAGGGACGGAATATGAAAATAATGGTCTGTTATGACGGTTCCGAAGTGTCGAAGAACGCCTTGAATCTGGCGAAGGAACATGCGGCGTGCTTTAAGACTGACATTGTGATTGTAGCCATTCTGGAAGGCAGCCCCCAGGAGCAGCTGGGCAGCCTGGAGAAACTGGAACAGGCGCTGGAAGATGCGAAAATCCTGCTGACAACGGACACCACCCGGGTGGAGACCCGACTGCTTCAGGAGAATAACCTCAGTGTCGGGGAGAATCTGATTTTTTTCGCCGAGCAGAACAAGGTGAAGGAGATTATTATTGGTGCGAAGAAACGGTCCAAGGTGGGCAAGTTCATCACCGGATCAACGGCACAGCATGTGATTCTCCATGCCGAATGTCCGGTGGTGACGGTGAAATAGAGGGATCTGCCCCGGTGGGCGTGCCCTCTCGACAGGGATGCCCTATGCGGCGTAGACCCGTCTGATGACCGTCAGTGCATCGGCCTCATTGAATTTTTTTCGATTGTAGTATGCGGCGCCATCCGTGATGGCAATTCTGGCGATCTCCTCGAGCTTGTCTTCTGTGACGCCCATCTCTCTCAGGGTCAGGGGAAGCTGGCAGAGCTGGTTCAGTTTTCTGCGCATTTGCCGGATACCCTCGATAAACCGGGTGGGCCGATCTGCCACTGGTGTGCCGGCGGTTTCTTCAATCCCCACCCATTCCGGCAGGAGATCCCCCAGAAATCCGCTGACCGTGTCCAGGTTAAATTCCAGGGTGTCTGCCAGGTACAGGGACATTGCGATCCCGTGGGGAATATGGCAGACAGCACCGGTTGCATGTCCAAGCGCATGGACCATCCCGACCATGGAGTTGGAAAAGGCGATTCCGGCCATGGTGGCAGCATTGGCCATGGAGAGGCGGGCTTCGAGATTCCCGCCGTTCTGCACGACTTCAACCAGGTTCCGGGCAATCAGACGGATGGCGGATCCTGCGTAGGCGTCGCTGATGGGGTTTTTCTGGGTTCCGATACAGGCTTCGACGGCATGGGTCAGGGCGTCCATACCGGTGGACGCTGTCAGCCCCGGTGGCAGGGTTGCGGTCATACGGGGATCGATGATCGCCGTATTGGGGGGAATCTGAGGATTGATCAGGGAGAGTTTGATCCCCTTGTCCGGGTTTGAGATCACAGCTGCCGATGTCACTTCCGATCCTGTCCCGGCCGTGGTGGGAATCGCGATAAGCGGCTGGGTCGTTTTGTTCATACGCAGCACCGATTTGAAATGCATCAGGTCGATATCCCTGTCCGTGACCTTGATATTGGCGGCTTTTGCCGTATCAATGGCCGATCCCCCGCCAACCGCCAGGAATGAATCGCACGCATGCTGGTGGTACAGCTCGACGATCTCGAGAATGGAGGACAGCGGTGAGTCGGCCGGAACCCGATCATAGGTGACGGCAACCGTGATGTCTGAATCTGTAAAAGTGCTGTTGATCAGATCCAGCAGCCCCGCCCCGGAGACCCCGGGATCGGTGACGATCAGCGGTCGTTTGGCGTTCAGCTGTTTGAATTCACTGGGCAGTTTTTCGAGGGCGGTGGTTCCGGATACAATCTTGACGGGACAATGGAATCTGAAGTTATCGGCCATGTTTATTTTCTCGATTTATATGAAAGCGGTTAAGCGGGGAAATCCCCGTGTTTTCTGAAACGCAGGTGATCCATACAGGTCCGGATGGACTCTGCCGGCAGCGGGCAGCGTGTTGCCAGGCCCTGAATGCCCTTCTGGTTGCCCCCGGGTTGGAAAGGGGGTTTTGCCGTGTCTGCCTGATGATAGCGTCAACCCGGAATCGGACAGGTGGCCGTGATCCGGTGACCGGGCCTGGTGATGTCTGAATCCGGTAACTATTGTATACCCGTTTTTTTGTGAAATATCAACCTGAGCGGGGTGCACCAAATATGTGTGGGTACCTGTAAGCGGAAAGAGGTTGTTTGTTCAGGTTATGATCACAACCCCACATGTTTTTGGTGCACCCCCTGGGCGATGGTCGACCGGCGGGCAACCGAGTCATCCATGCATGTAAACAGGGGGCTGCGGCAGATCTTCGGGACCCGCGGGAAAATCCGGTTCAGAACCGGTATTCGCAAAACGAAGGGTGGGGATCCTGCCACTCGCGGGAAACCATCGTTTGACAATGTAAAAACCGTTTCCTATCATTTTACTTTGCACAAAAATGGGGGAGACCCAGGGACATAAACATCGCATAAAAGGATAGCAGACCATGGACATGAAACCCTATGAAGAGATGGCAAAAAGTATCGGTTTTGAACACTCAACGCTGATGCCCCGGATGTTTCAAATGATAGTGGATGCGGATGAGGCAGCCGTCGTATTGGCAGCCTCGCCACCGGCAACCGTCGACGAGCTGGCTGAAAAAACCGGTTTTGCAGCGGAACGGGTGGCCGAACTGCTGCAACAGCTGTTTATCAAGGGGCTGATCTATAAATCAAAAAAACCGGATGCCATTCGCTACTATAAGTTCCGCAACTATATCCAGTTTCATGACGGGACGGTACTGACACCGGGGATATCCCAGGCGTACCTGGATATGTGGCAGGAGTTTGAAAGAACGGAAATGGCCGCTCTCCGGGAAGCTACCCGGGATGCGGTCCAGCGTCCCTTTATGCGGGTCGTGCCGGTCAACATGACAGTCAGTGCTGATAAAACGGTCACGGCTCCGGACGATGTGGTGAAAATGGTGGCGGATGCGGACAAAATTGCGGTGACCAACTGCTCCTGCCGCGTGATTCACGGTATTACCGATGTGCCCCTGGAAGTGTGCATGCAGATGAACAAGGCCGCCGACTATGCCCTGGAGCGGGGGACAGGACGGGAACTGACCAAGCAGGAAGCCCTGGATATGCTCAAGATGTGCGAGGAAGAGGGTCTGGTGCATTGTGTGGCCAACCAGCGGAATCTGGGTTACCTGATCTGCAACTGTGACGGGGTCGCCTGTGAAAACTGGGGTGGCGACAAGGCCTATGCCAAGTCGTTTACCGCGCCCAGCCGGTTTAAAGCCGTCGTGGAGATGGAGAGCTGCACCTTGTGTGAAGCCTGCCTGGACCGGTGCTTTTTTGATGCGATCTCGATGACCGGTGAAGACGATTCAGCCTTGATCGATCCTGCCAAATGCATGGGGTGCGGCGTTTGTATCCCCACCTGTGAGGGTGACGCCATTTCCATGCAGGAGATCCAGCCGGTTGAGTTTATTCCCGAATAAGGGGACTGACCCGACCGATCCGTTCTAAAAGCTGGTTTTGAATTTAACGTAAACCTGGTCGTTGGTGTCGAACTGGCCGAAAAAGGAGCGTGGCGGGCCCGAAAAGAGATCGGCACCGGCTGAGAGGGTGATGGTGTCGGTCGCGGCGTAGGCCACCCTGGGGCGAACCATCCAGCCTTCATCGCTGGGGCTGAAGATGGCCAGCAGTTCGGGTTTCAGGGTTTCGTGCAGCAGGTTGGCCTGGATCCAGACGGAGTAACTGGTCTGGACACTCTCCTCGTAAATCGCCTCATCGGGGTCCAGGATGATTTTCTGGACCACCTGGAAGGTAAACAGGAAATCCGCAAGGGAGTAGTCTGTTCCCACCATGGTGTGAAGATAGTCCTTCCGCACCAGTCCCTCCACCGCTGACGGATCGGCTGTGCTGTAATATTTTCCCCGGGCGTAGGAGAATTCCCCCCGGGGTACGAAACTGCCGAAAGCGTTGGCAAAGGTGAATCCCCACAAGGGCAGCCGGTGATACTTCTGGGAAACATCCAGACTGAAGGTCCGGGGGTTGAAGGTGACATGGCGGGCCGGCATATCATCCCAGACATTCAGGTAACTGAGGGACAGGTTCCAGCCGGCCAGCAGCCCCGAAAGCCGCATTCCCGTTTCACTGTTTTCAAGATTGGCGTCCGGTTTTTCCGGATCGAAAATCCGAACCGTCATGCCTGCAGGCGGTTCGATACGGTTGAAGGTCCATTCCCAGGTTGACCCCGCCAGTGCTTCGCGGTCCGGCTCGAACTGAGGGATCCAGAGGAGTTCGAGGGTCCAGTCGTCGACGTAGTAGTTGAGTCTGGCCATCCACATGGGGATGCGGCTGTCGACGAAGTCATCCAGGATGAAATTGCGGTAATCCTGGGGATTGACCACGTCTGTGATTCGCAACCCGATGGCCTCTCCCCAGACCACCTGCTGCCTGCCCAACCGGATATCCATCGTGTCGAGCGGGATATCGAGGTAGATTTCACGGACGGTTTCCTTGAGCGGATTTTCAGCGCTCAGGCTGCTGCGGTATTCGTCCCGAACCGTTTTGGGGAAATCGTCGGTGTATAGATCGTATACCGGGTCGTAGTCGCCCCGCAGCTGGAGAAAAAGCCTGCCCCATTCCCGGACGTTGCTTCTGAGCTCCACCTGGAGCCGGTTCCGGACCTGGGAAAACCGGTTCGGGGAATTGGCCCGGTAGGCGGTCTGATTTTCGAAATAGCCGTTGACGGCGCCGCCGGAAAAAAAGGCGGTCTCAACCGGGTCTTCCCCGGCAGCTTCATCAGCGGCCAGGACATGGTCTGCCATCGGCAGCAGCATGCAGATGAGCAGGCTCACCGTCAGCAATCCCTTGAACAAATCCGCAGTGGTTTTTTGCATGGGGTTCCCGTTAGAAGGTCATGCCCCGTTTCAGGGTCCGTTCGATAAACACCCGGTCTTCCAGACCGGTATTGACCTTTACCTCCTGGACATCGATCACGGTGCTGTGCTGGCTCAGGTGGTTTTTCATCTCCCCCCTTTTCCAGGTCCAGATCCCCTTGACCTCCTGCCATACCATGGTCAGTGTTTTGAGAAAGCGCCCCTTACGGTCGTAAAAATCGACTTTTTGGATCAGCCAGCGTTTTGAATCCACCCAGGTGATTTTTTTGCTGTACATATCCCTTTTTCTTTTGGGCACACTTTCCACCACATAGCACTCATCGGTTCCGCAGGGTTCACTTTTGAGCAGGGTATGGGTGTCCTCCTCCACTTTCCGGTCGCCCATGTCGTCATAGGTGAAATCGGTGCCCATGAAGTAGTCATCCTTGTTGCCGGCCGCGATACGACGGACCTTCCTCAGCGCCGGCAGGAACAGCCACTGATCGTCGTCCCGGTCTTCATCCATGTAGCTCCAGCTCAGGAACGCGGTTCCCTTGACGTCCGGGGGGGATTCGAAAAAGGTGATCATCTTGCTGTCGAACCCTTCCCTGCCGTTATAGTCCTTCCAGAATCGCACGGTATTCCGCACCCGTTGCTGACCCCGCCGGTTGATCAGCGTGTAGACAGCTCTGGATGACTGATCGTCCCCATCTTCCAGCTGGTCGACCTTCTTCATGATGTCCAGCCCGCTGATCTCAGCTGCCAGAACGGGCGCTGCCATCCAGATCAGAAAACAGATGATTCCCGGCAGGAGGTGGATGATCGATCCTCTTGTTTGGTTAGTCATGGCGATATGGCTCCTTTGAACGGGGTTTATATGAGAACAGCACCTCTGAAACGGCTTCTCACCATTCGGGGGTGACCACCGCGATATCATTCTCATGCCTTGTTTTACCTCACCCGGGAAAATGGGGGACATGATCATTCGTGTCCCCCTGTTTTTCGGTTCCACTACCCGCTTTTTTGCACAAATGCCGGTTTGATCACCAGTAACAGTGCCGGCAGGATGGTCATGGCTGCCAGAAAGCAGGTAAACATGCTCAGCGACACCAACCCCCCCATCTGCTGGTTGGCCGGAAAATTGGAGGCGTACAACACCGTAAAACCGGCGATCACACCCAGGGCATTGAAAACAATGGCGCGACCGGTGGTCGCCATTGTCCGCACAGTTGCCAGACGGCTGTCATTCAGTCTGGTGTTTTCCAACCGGTATTTGGAGAGAAAATGGATCGTATAGTCGATCCCCACGCCGATCACAATTCCGGATGAGAGTGCCGTGGAGACATCCAGGGGGTACCCCAGCATGGCCATGATGCCGAAGTTCAGCAGCAGGGCGGCGCTGATGGGAATGATATTGAATATACCGGCGATCACCGAGCGGAACATCACGGCCGTAATCAGAAACACTGCCAGGATGGAAAAGACGATACTGTTCATCTGGCCGCTGATCAGCAGGTCCACCCAGACGTTGGATGTGTATGCGCGTCCGGCCAGGTTCACCTTCACCGTCTTGTCCGGGAAGTTTTTGTCGGCAAAGGTTTTGACCCGGTCGATAATCTTGGCGACATCGTCGGTATAGTCGGACTTCATCTGGACCCAGATATTGGCCTGGCGGTAGTCGTAATCGACCACATCATCGAAATCTTCCGGACCACCGGACATGGAGTACATGAACAGATACTGCGCCACCAGCTCCTGGGAATCGGGAATGATTTCGAACTCCCTGCGATCTTCGTTCATGACCCGGTTCATCCGCTTCAGATACTCGGCGATGGATCGCGTACCCCCGACCAGCGGCATTGTTTCCAGGTCGGTCTGCAGGGCATCGATCTTGCGGAGAATGGCAGGTGATTTCATATCGCCCGGATTGAGACCTTCCACGACCACATAGAGATTCATGGTCCCGTCAAACTTTTTATTGAGGACGTCATTGGCGATATAAACGTCGCTGGAGTGTTTGATCCCTTCGATCCAGGAGGAATTGGTCGAAATCCGGGAGAGACCGGACAGGGCGATGGTGACCACCAACCCGGTGGCCGCGATCACGATGCGACGATGATCGAAAATAAGCCCCCCACCGCGGGCCAGCCAGCGGGAGAACAGGCCGTTGGCCGACGATTCTTCGTGGTTCCCGGCCTTGATTTTGACCTTGACGTTGAATACCGTCAGGGCGGCGGGTATCATCAGCAGGGAGAACAGCATGGCAGCCAGCACCCCCACCGCGGTAAACACGCCGAAGTACCGGATCGGGACCATGTACGCCGTTACCAGGGAGGTGAAACCGACAGCAGTGGTCAGACCGGTCATGACCACCGGTTTCCAGATCTCGTCCATGACTTCCAGGATCAACTGCCGTTTGTCCATGTCCGGATACTGAGCCCGTTCCTGGAAATACTTGTTGAGAATATGGATCCCATAGGCGGTTCCCACCGCCATCAGGATAACCGGCATCTGGGTGGAGATGGGAAACAGCGGAACACCGGAGAGCGACATGATCCCCATGGACCAGATGACGCTGCCGATCACAACCAGCAACGGCAGCACGATCCCGGCCAGACTCCTGAAGGTCAGAAACAGCACCCCGATCACCACCCCGATCACGATTGGCATCATCTTTCGCATGTCCTCGGCCATATAGTCCCCAAACGTCACCTCCAGCACCGGTCGACCGGCGACATAGATCTTTTCCGGTCCGCCCTTGCTCATCTCGGCGGTTACCAGGGACTTGATATTGCGGTATACCTGGGCCCGGCTTTCCAGTCGGTTTTCAAGTTCCGCATATATGGCGGTGGCTGTCCCATCTTCGGAAATGATACCGCCCACAAACATGCCGTTGTCATACAGCTTATGCTTTAATTCTGCGATCCCGGCTGCATCAGCGGGAACCTCCTCCATGAATTTGGCCACTTCAAAACCGGATTCCGTACCCACAATATTATCGATGGTCGCCAGGCTGATGACGTCGTCGTCGGTCACGGCAACCACGCCCTTGAGAGCGGCTATCGTTTCCGTCAGGCGCTTGACCAGCGCCAGTGTTCCCGGATTGAAAACCCCGCCGTCCGCCTCGTTGACAATACCGATAATGATAGTGTCCCGGATTCCGAACACCTCCTCGATCTGATCATTGTAAAGAATAGCCGGGTGACCCTCGGGCATCATGGCATCGGAATCGGTTTCCATGGTGATGCTTCCCATTCGGCTGGCCAGCAGGCCGGTCAGTATCAGCAGTACGAGGAGCAGCGTCTTGGGATAGGTTGTCGTCCACTTGAAAATGGCGTTCATGAAGGGGTTCTCCTCTTGATGATGAATGTCAGCAGACAGTTCCGCAGAGATCGCCGATGGCTGCGATCCCATGCCGGATCAGGTAGGCTTCGATCCCCTCGATCACGCGGATGGCCGTGGAGGGATCGGTGAAATTGGCAGTGCCGACGGCAACGGCCGACGCACCGGCGATGATGAACTCGATGGCGTCCTCGGGACAGTTGATCCCGCCCA
>JAHJRI010000358.1 GCA_018830885.1 bacterium
ATCAGGCCGGGCCAGCAAACCGGAAACAACTCATCTTTGAGCTCTGATCAGCGAAATCCCACCGGATGACTGAAAAAAAGCATGCTTTGATCCACGAACACCTGTTTTCATGTGAAAGCTGGGTACTTTTCAACACCCTTATAAAGGCTTTTATTTGAACATTCAGCCGAAGAACAACTTTTCGCCTCCAGATCCTTTTTCTCAGAATTCCATGAGACACAATTTACTGGCTTATATCGGTATTGTTCTCAGGTTTCAGACTCGTAAAGAGAGAAAGGTATTTGCTGGTTTTTTCAAAGACATCTTTGGTGAGATGTCATCCCTTAATAATACCAGCCCACTTTTGCGGGCAGCGAAAGCTAACGGTCTGATCATCAATGTTTCTGATGATTCGCCATTTTTACCGATACAATTAGCGTACGCATTTGAAAATTACACAGATTTAGATCCTGCTGCTAATTTTCTCGCGTTAGTCTGTCGCAGTGACTGGTCATGTCCCCGCCTATTCTCCTTCCTATCCAAATCCTCACGCGACTTTTTTATAAATGAAATTAAAGGGATAAAGCTGTCACCACTTTTTGTTTTTTCTGTCCCAAACTTTCACCCCATAGCGATCATTGAGTCTATGAAGGGTCCGGTTTCCAAATATTCGATAAAGGAATCCTTGGCGTTCATCAGCACCCATTTTTTTAATGATTCGCAATTTCAATACTCTAACCCTTGATTTATCTGCTTTTAATTTTATTTATAACTTTCAGGAGACATTATGCCTAATTATTACGGCGTTCAAAACTTTAAAAGCTCTAAAGATGGCCAGGATAAAAAATCCGTCTACGAGTTCAGTGCACAGAAAGATTTTGATATCTGGATGCAATCAGATATGACTCAGTACGTCCCTGGTGGTGTTGACAAACAATATTCACGCCAGAAAATTTCTGAAAAAGAGGCTCTGAAAGCCAAAGAAGCCGGGACTCAGTTCACAAAATTTGCCCCTTACAAACCCTTTGATAACTCAGGGGCCTATCTGCATATCAAGCATCCGGACCCAAAACACGCTGACAATTTTGGGATTGTTGTCAGGTTTGATGACAAAAAGCAGCTTTCTGAATTCATGGGCCGTAATAAGGACTACTACGGAGAAAACGCGAAAGAGTTGAAGAATACTGACAGGCGTGTTGTCTCCGGCAACGTCAACGGTGCAGTTTTAAAGTTCAGCAACGACAAACAGTTCGATTCAACTGTAAAAATGGCCTGTAAGAGCTATCCGCAGCTGGATCCTTCCAGAAACCATCTGGCTATGATTTCACAGAGAGACACTCACAAAGCACCAGAAGTGTATTCTTTTGACACCAAATCCTACCGTGATTATTTTGTCTCAAAAATCAACAGTAAAAAAGACTTACCCATCGTAGCCGGCAAGCTGGCAAATTTTCATCCGATTGCCATTGATCACGCGACCAAGGGAAAAATCCTTTCTGGGAACCTCTCAGAACATTTTGCTCACAAAGACCAGTACCTTTCTTTAAACAATTCAAGTCATCACAGCCTTTCTTCTGTTGCATCGAAAGAGGTGATCAGTCAAAAGGATTTCTCTGACGCAATCAAGGCCGGTCAGAAGGATTTTACATCAAAAGATCTCAGAGGAATTGACTTGTCCGGTCACAGCCTCAAAGGTCTCGATTTTTCAAACAGTTCCTTTGCCGGTCAGAACCTTGACGGACTTGATTTTTCCAAAATCACAGCACATGGAGCGGATTTTTCTAAATGCACCCTCAATGGAACCAGGTTTGACGGTGCACTGCTTCAAGCTGCCAGTTTTAAAAATACCAACGGCAACAAGGTTCCGGTTTCATTTAAAGGAGCGGATCTGTCAACAGCCGACATGAAGTACATGAACATGCCCGAAGCAGACTTGGCTGATACGAAAATGGTCCGCACCAATTTTTATAAATCCAATCTGCCTGGTTCCTCATTACTCGGGGCAAAGACCGACGGAGCTGAATTCAACAGTGTAAATCTTGCAAATTCCAAGCTTGATTCCAATTTGGCAAATCACGCTGGAGCCTCATTCCAGGGTGCGTACCTGAAAGGAACCGCGCTTGAAAACAGCCCCCTCAACAAACCACAACCGGCCCAACAAGCAGCGCGAGCCATGTAAAAGTTGATTTTCAGGTTTGGAGGCTTCACGCACAGCATGGTGATGAAGCCTCTCACTATTTTTAAATTTCTTTCAAATGGTTTCCCATGCACCTTTTTTCGCTGCTTTCTGATTTTAATACGACTGATTTTATTATTTTCCAAACCTCCTTTTGTGATTTTATGAGAACACATTTTTTAAAAAGTAAGGCTGAAAATATCAGCCTTACTTTATTAGATCTATGGACATCATTTCAAAAGAATTCGAAATGATATTTCTATATTTCATCACCCAAACCAGTCTTACCTGCCGGTGTTTGGCTGATTATTTTTTCAGCAGATCCTCACACGTTCGGATAGCTCGACCCACGACTGCTTACGAGCTAAATTTTTACGGCGCTTTCAGCTCAAAAGCTGTTCCAAAAAGCGGAAACTCCCCCCGCTTTTTGTCGGCAGCACAGCCGCCTAACACCTTTGAATCTTTCGCTTTGATCCGAAAAAATTTTATGCGGTGTAAACGTATCGTTTGCTTTTTTTCAGCTTGGGGCTCCAAAAGGTATGAGAGCCCCAAGGCCGAAAAAAATTGCCGGAGGCATAGGTCAGCTTTTCAGTTGGGTTCGGTGGATACGTTGTTTCTCAGGGGTTGTGATAGTAGCAAGCCTGTTAAAATTAAACCGTCAGGGGGAGTTATGGCAAAGACCACAAAAGCGAACGTTTACGAGATCATCACGCAGAGAATAATGGAAAAAATGGAAAGTGGCGTAATTCCCTGGCATAAGCCGTGGGGCGTTGCTGGTGCGGCAAAAAACTTGATTTCCGGCAAGGAGTACAACGGGATAAATACTTTTTTGCTGGGTTCGGCAGGTTTTTCTTCTGCTTATTGGGCCACTTTTAAACAGATACAGGAGAAAGGCGGGACACTCAAAAAGGGCTCAAAGAGTGAAATTATCATTTTTTGGCGAAAGCTGGACAGCAAAAATGAAAACTCAGAACCGGGAGAGATCACAGAGGACGGACAAAAAAGCCGGTCAGTGTTGCGATATTATCGGGTGTTCAATTTGTCACAGGTTGAAGGCATCGAAACAGAGGAAGATACAAAAAAAATTGACTTTGTTCCACTTGAAAAAGCTGAACAGATAATCAGGAACTACAAAACCTGTCCAGCTATTCAGCACGTTGAACAAAAAGCATACTATTCGCCCGGTAATGACTTGATCAACCTGCCTGAAAAATCATCCTTTCATGGTGTTGAAGAGTATTACAGTACGCTTTTCCATGAAGCGATTCATTCAACCGGCCACCGCACAAGACTTGACCGCGACAAGATAGAAGCCGTGGCTGCATTTGGCTCCAATTCCTATTCAAAAGAAGAATTAATAGCCGAAATCGGAAACAGTTTCTTATGCGCGGAAGCCTCTATTGATGGGGTCTTTGATAATTCAATTGCATATATCCAAGGGTGGGTAAAACGGTTTAAGGATCAGCCGCGAATGATCGTACAGGCAGCAGCCGCAGCACAAAAAGCGGTGAACTACATTTTAAACGCTGACCACGCGTAAATCTCAAAGCCCGCAATAAAGGGCTTTTTCATGACTGAATCCCTTTTTTTAAATTGAAATGGTTCATATGACCAAAGACTTAGATACTGCAAATACAATCTTTGAAAATATCGTTTCTTTAGACACAGAAGCTTTAAACCGCTGGAAAGCTCAGTCTTTTTTCGGCAATTTAAAACCGCTGACAATTTATCAGTTTAAGCATGGCCGCAGGACCGGGATCATTTTTAGGGATTTTGGCTATCAAGGCTGGATTCGAATGGACGTAAAAGATGACCGGAAACTCTATATCGGGCTTAGTGAAAACAAGCGCCATGATATTGCTTTGATCAGGGTTATTCATGAGGATAATAAAAGGCCTTTGTCGTCTGAGTATATAGAGTCTGTCACTGATGTTTATTGGTGGGACCTGTCAGTCGGAATTATCAACAATATGATCTGTTATGGCGAACCGAAAAAAACAACAATGACAGCAGCATCACCAAGGGCAATGGCAACTTCAAACATTTAAACAGTGAATGTTCAAACTTTAACAAGAGTCAACCATGTCAAATGTTTACCCGTTTCACAACATTGAAAAGATGTCAGATCTGCAAAAAGAGGCGGCTACTGCTTTGGGTAAGTACAATGAAGGGTTAGCAGAGCAACCGGATAAATCAGGACCGGACTTCAAAGATATGTTTTCGGGGGTTCGGATTCTTGTCAGCGCAACAGACAAATCACCTGAAAACGTGTTTTTTGCTCAAGTGATCAAAAACAAGGCTATCCGGATGTTTGGTTGGTATCAGCGGAGTCGGTTTGATCGGGTTTTTGAGATCGGAGATAGGGCAGAGTATGACAGTTATAATTTAAGCTATATCGGGCCAATATTGTCAATTACAGAAAAAACCGTTTCGATTGACAAAGGCAACGGAGTCAAACGTCTAAAACTGAAAGACTTCATTTGGAGGAACCACAATTTTTCACTGGCTGAGACAAAGCGGTTAAACAGCCTTGAAATGAATTATATATGACTTTTTGACCGGATTTTTGCCGGTCTTTTCTCGGAGATTTCAGCCAGGGGTTGTTTCTCCTTTATTTTACCCGGGTCATTACTTTTCATAAGGGATACATGAAATCAAATATTGAAGGCATATTTTCTGAGAATTACAGCACTGCTGCCTCTGGTTTTCTTCATAACAATGATATATCAGCCCTTCGAAAACTGATTGAAAAACTGGTTTTTGTTGAGGGCTATACCTATGCAGCCATTTTTGAACTTGTATCAGAATCAGGAGACTACACACGCGAAAGCTTTGATCAACTGATGAAAGAAATAAATATTTCATAAACTCAACCTTTGTTTTTTGTACCTTGCATTTAATTTTTTACAGGAGATTTACCATGTCATCAAAAAATATTGTTTTTCTATTGGGACGGTTGGGCGCAGATCCGGAATGTACTGTTACACCAAACGGGAGCAAAGTCTGCAATGTTTCGCTGGCTACGTCTGAAAAGTACAAGGACAAAAGCGGCGAAATGGTAGAGCAGACTGAATGGCACAAGCTGGTTTTCTGGAACAGACAAGCTGAGATTGTCAGCCAGTTCGCAAAGTCAGGCAGCCGCCTTGATGTCCAAGGAAAGCTGAGAACGCAGAAATGGGAAAAGGACGGCGCAAACCACTATACAACAAGCGTTCATGTACGGGAGTTTATTTTGCTGGACAAAAAACCAGTAACCGGAGAGCCGCCGGGAAATGACAAATATATTCAGGATCATCATGACGAGTTTGCTGAAGACGATTTGCCGTACTAATTTTAAAACGAGTAATGGAGCCTTTGGGCTCCTTTTTTATGGATAAACCGGATTTTTGAAACCATTTCTTAACAGACTTTCGTATGGAATGGGGTAATCAAGTATTTTTTGAAAGATCCTTTAATTATATATATTTGCATTATGCAGGAGAATGAATAATGAGTGGTTCTAAAAACATCAAAATTAAAATCGGGTTGTTGATCCTTACTTGCCTGATGATTGCGGTTTTCTCTCTTTCGGGTTGCTCGGAAATAAAAGGGCTCAACAAGTCCATGAAGGATTTTAGAACCAAACACGACAAAGGCGATTCTACAGCAGTGATTGATATTAGACTGATGGTTTTTCATGGCTACCTTCCAGGCCCAAAACCGGGCTGTCAAACAACGCGAATAACAGATGAAAAATTTGACGCTGTAACCATGCGGAAAATTGCCAATGTGACGGTTACGGCCCCTATTGATAAACGGACAGGCGGTTTTCAAGACAAATCAGCTCAGAGTCTGAGCCTTTCTTTTAATCTTCAGGCATGCGAGATCGGGGCTGACGGTTATCTCAATGTTGAAATATCAGAACATAAAATCAGCGGAATTGCATGGGCTTACGATAAAAATATGAAATGGTGAGGATTTCGTATGTCCGTAGCTGGTACAAAGTCTACTATATTCGATTGTATAGTCCGAAATTGCTGGCATAAAACAGGTTGCGGTTTTCGTATTAACAATTTTTGGAGATGATTGAACCAATGCTGAAGAATCAAGCGGAAAAAGAACTACCAGATGATATAAAGGCCGATGAGGAAGAATCATCCAAAAAACCATGTATATCGAGTTGAAATTTACCGGCCTGACATTCAAAAATAATTTCACCAAAAATAATATCGGGGGAAAGGGTACGATTCAAAAAGCCTCAATGAAGTCATCATAAATGTGTAAATGTTATTGAGGCTTTGTCAGTGCTGTATATTTGAAGATTGGATAACCTCGTCATCCAACGCCCAGCATGTAAACTTCCCGAAGTTCATCCGGTTGAACGCATAAATAATCCAAGGTCTGCTTCTGGGTATTGTGGTTAAAAATCGTCATCAAGACTGGAATCGATACCTTGTGTTGTACCCGCATATGATACCCAAATGTTTTTCGCAAAGTATGTGAACCGTATTTTCCTTTCAAATTAACCATCCGGCACCATTTTTTCACTAAATAGTTCACGCCCACAGTATTGATCTCACCCTGTCGACCTCGAAATAACTGGGAATCATTATTCCTTGCGGAATCAAAAGAAGTAATCAGACACTGAATCGCATCAACACAATCTTTATTTAGATTGATCCGCCTTTCTTTACCAGTTTTTTTCTCATGGACTACCAATTCATCACCCACTTTCAGGTCTTTCACCTGGACAACAGTGATTGTGCAAAGATCACTGGCCCGTAGATTTGTATTTATACCAACAATAAATAGTGCCAGATCCCGAGGGTTGCCATGCAGCATTTTTTTGATGGACCGAATGTCTTTCAATTCAGTGATGGGTTCAACACGGGTTTTGTCGCCCTTTTTGGGATGGTTTGAATTTTGCCCTTTTTTCATCATGAGATGCTCCCAGTTTTGTTTTAAATTTTATAGCATAAACTAATATATTTAGTATCTAAAAAACAAAACAAAAAGCATCTTCCTAAAAAAGATACAATATTGCAATATATTAAAATCAACTTTTAACTATTAAATATTAGTTAAATGTGGAATACGATATTCAGATTCTAATTCGTCTCATCAAATCGGATCACAAGCATCAGATCTTCTTCGCTGTTTTCAAATTTTAATGATGATTTGGACGCTATGCTGTCTGATTTTGTCGGCTTCCGGGTGACAATTCCCATATTAAAGCCTCTTTCGCAATAGCCACTGCAGGAGAGTGACCAAATTCCACCGGGCGATTCCTACCGAGTGCTATGCGCAAAATCCGATCACTTTTTTACTGCCATCCTTTTTCAGCTGGCTTTCCCTCTCAAGCGACTTGAAAATCTCCTTGGCAGTCATCCTTTTGCTTAAGAATTTAGACTGTCGTCTAATAACGGCGAAATCTCCCGGGGTCAGGTTCTTCAGCTGTCCCAGCCTGGGCCCCCACTGCCCTAGGTCATGTTCCGCCATCGGGTTCCCGAAGGCCTTGACGAGTTGCAGAAACATCTGTCCGGTTTTCTCTGGCGTCAGGTAATCGAATTTTATCTTGAGGTCGAATCGCCTCAGCGAGGCCGCATCGATGTTGTGCATCAGGTTGGTTGAGCAAAAAAAGATTCCTTCAAAATTCTCCATCTGGACCAGGATCTCATTCACCTGCGTAACCTCCCAGCTGTGAAACGCCCTTGAGCGATCCTGCAGAAAGCTGTCCGCTTCATCCAGCAGAAGCAGCGCCTTTTCCTGCCGGGCCTGTTCGAACATCGAGGCGATGTTGTTTTCGGTCCCGCCCACATATTTGTCCAGTAAATCGGAAGCCTTTTTTTCCAGCAGCGGTTTATTCAGCCTGTCTGCGAGATAGTGTGCAAAGCCGGTTTTTCCGGTACCGGGGTGACCGTACAAACAGATCCTGCCATTGGGATTGTTCGCCAGGCCCGTGACAAGCTCAGGCAGTGCATAATCCGTATTCAGATAGTCCGGGTCGTAATCAATGCGGCTTTTGTCCGCCTCAGGCACTTTCCCGGAAATGCCTTTTAAATCCAGGTCATTATTGATGACTTTGCGGATAATCTGCTCGGTTGTCATTGAGCTCGTCGGTTTTGCCAGCCTGGCCATCCGCGCGGCCTTATGAATCTGCGCCGGGGTGAGGTGTTCGTTTTTGGCCAGCAGCGTGATGCACTCCTCGTTGACCGGCAGTTTGTGAAGGTTCGTGCGGATAATTCTGTCACGGACCATCCTGGGTGGGGGTTTCAGTTCCATTACATAATCAAAGCGCCGCAGATAGGCCGCATCAATCTGGTGGACCGAGTTGCAGATCCAAAACGCCGGGGTCTGGTTGGATTCCAGGAGCTTATTGATCCAGCCTTTGTTCTTGCCCGAATTCTCCCTGAAGAAAATGTAGTTTGAAATATCCGGGAACACATCTTCAATCTCATCAAACATCACGATCCCGGAGGTGTTCTGCAGCAGTCTCTGGCACAACTGGTAGGCCCTGAACCGGACCTGTCCGGAAATGGGGTCCCCGTCGGAGTCCTCGACATTGATCTCATAGAGCTTCATTTTCAGGTCTTTGGCGATGGCCTTGACGAGCTCGGTCTTGCTCGTCCCCGGGACCCCGTAAATCAGGACGTTGACACCCTTGATCTTCTTTTTCCGGGCCATTTTCACGACCGGCAGCAGAATTTCAAGGTCGTCCTGCAGGTGCTCGAAATCGCTTATATTCAGGCCGGAGGGGGTTGCGACATGGAAAAAGCTGTCGAGGATCTCCGCGGAACTGGTGTTTTCCTTCAGGAGCAAGTCCTCGATTCCATCCAGCAGCTCAACCTTGTGGCTCATGTAGGTTAACCCTTTCTGGATTTTGACCATGCCCGAAGAGATCAGGATGCTGTCCTTTTGCAGGTCGTTTGTGATGGTCTTTTGCGGGTAGTTCAGCACATCCGCCAGGATGCGGCACAGTCTTGGACTGTTCAGGTCCCCGATATAGTCGGCCGCCTCCTCCAGGGGTTTTTCCATCTTGATCATCGCAAAAAAGGCCAGTAAATCCACCTGGGAGTCTGTCAGGCTCATTTGCTGCCTGAGTTTTCCGATATTCCGGAACAGGATGCAAAGCGTGCGGTTCTCCTCCCCGTCGGCCAGTTCGAGCCGGATCAATTCATTGGAGAAACGGGTCAATGCGTATACCGGTGACTTTGACCACCCTAACCGGTGATTTACTTACCACCTAAACCGGAGGTACTTTCCAGCAATACCGAAATTGTCTTACCAGCAATCTGGAGTTGTTTTATTGCCATTCTTTTCGCTTTTGAAAGGCCTTCACCCACGGCTGAGGTTTTTCAAAAGGGAAAAGAATGGCCCCGTATCTGTGAATCAAATTTTCCAATCCGGCTGGTAAGCTGGTACCGGTTTCACTGGTAGTTACCAACCGGTATATGCAGGTCAAAACGGATTTACCGCTGAGTTCTTTTTTCTTCATCGGTTTCAAGCCGATGACCCGCATGAAATTCTCATCCTCGTTATCCTCTCTCCTCAGAAACTCCCTGTGAGAGTTGGTATATAATATCATCCGCAGGATCCAGATTGACCGTATCTGCCGGTACGGATCCCCGGGAATTGAGATGGCGGGATTGGACGCGGGCGACTTCTTTCCGGTGTTTTTTTTCATGGCTGACCGTTTGGCTCGGGTTTGACTGCTTGACTGGATTTGAGTATAACCGGGCAATGCGACAAATCATGTCCGGTTCCTCCTGAAATTTCATCGACCCCTCAAAAGCGAGAGACGCCTATGTCAACCATCAAGGAAACCACCATGCGGTGCCTGGCAATGCTGAAAATGATCCCGAGAGCCCCGGTGGATATCGATGTCGACACCATCGCCGAAAAGCTGTCGGACCAGGGGTATGACGTGACCCGGCGGACGATTCAGAGGGACCTGGTAAAACTCAGTAATCCCTTTCCGATTTTTGAAGAAAAGAAAGAGGGGTCCAGGGCCAATTACTGGTCCTGGAGCGAAGGGTCCGAGGCATTTGATATCCCGGAAATGACGCCGCTGGCGGCCCTGACCTTCACACTCGTCGAGTCTTTTCTGCGCGATGTGCTGCCCCGGACCGTTTTAAACTACCTGAATCCACATTTTAAAAGGGCCAGAAGTCTGCTGGACAAGCTGCAGAGCACCCACTTTGGCCGCTGGCACGAGAAAATCAGGATTCTGCCGCGGGGCCAGGCCCTGAAACCCGCCGCCCTCAAACCGGAGGTCCTGGAAACGGTGTATAAGGCCCTGATGCAGGAGAGGCAGTTTCAGGCCACCTACCGCATGAAAGGCGCTGAGGAGACCAAAAGCTACGTGATCCATCCGCTGGGGATGGTTTTCCGCAACGAAATTATCTACCTGGTCTGCACCTTATGGAATTACACAGATGTCAAGCAAATGGCGCTGCACCGGTTTGAAACGGCAGAACTGCTGGATCAATCACGACAGGTACCGCCAAAATTCGACCTGGATGCCTATATTGGAACCGGGGAATTCAGTTACCCGGTCAGGGAGACCTCCATTAAACTCCGGGCGGTATTTGATCCCCTGGCCGCGGCCCATCTCTTTGAGACCCCCCTGGCGGACGATCAGACCCTGACGCAGACAGATAACGGGAAAGTCGAGCTGCGTGCCACTGTCAAAAATACGGCTGAGCTGCAGTGGTGGTTGCTGGGATTCGGTGACAGGGTCGAGGTATTGAAACCGAAAAAACTCCGGGCCGAATTTAGCGCCAGAATTTCCAAACTGTCAGAGATGTATCAAGCCCAATAGCCTCTGGTATCCCGTATTGCAGCTTTTATTTCATTTGAACCGGCATTGCGACAGGATCTGTCTCCTACCTCAGGCAGGATAGGATTATTGAATCACGATAAAAAACCGCACATTTCAACTATCCTGGAGGGAGATGGAAACGGAAAAGACAGAGAGCTGAGATAAGAAATTTGTTTTGTTCTTATCTCTAAAAGAAATATTTCAGCAGAGGAATATGGGAAAAAAACTGGTTCTACCGGATAACACGTACTTATCAATGATTTTTTCATTGAAATCTGACAAGATCACCTCTCAATTATTCAGGGAGGTCTCATGTCAACCAGTTTATTATTTCATGCCTTCGGAATTCGAGGCTATCAGCTTCAAAA
>JAHJRI010000359.1 GCA_018830885.1 bacterium
GAGACCGGCGATGGCATAGTATATGGAGGCCGTCAGAAGGCTGTCTGCCGTTCCCATCAGGCCGATGCCCAGGCAGAGGAACAGACAGCAGACGGTGATCACCCGTCTTGCTCCCAGACGGTCTGTCAGGAAACCGGTAAAGGGTGTTACGAGAATGTAGGTCAACAGATAGGCATTGTAGATCGTTCCTCCGGCAGCTCTTCCCAGTTTCAGGTCCCGGATCATTTCCGGCAGCACCACGCCGTAACCCAGTCGAATCGAATAGTTGATGAAAAGGTTCACAAAACAGACGCCCAGGATGACCCAGGCCCAGTGCAGGCGTTGGTTGGTTGACATGATGTCCGTATTGAGGAGCCGGTGATTGAGGGTGGTTCGGGTTCAACATCATCGGGAACAGAGTTTCAGGCCTGGTGCAACGGATCAGGGATATTTGCCACCAAGATGGAAATATCCAGTCGATTCACAATCCTGCCTGTGACCATCAGAAAATCGTTTAAGCTGCTGGCTGAAGCCATCTTGGGGCATTTCGGCCCGTTGGTCAACCGGATCTTGTCAATTTAACCCCCAACACCACAATCACAGCGCCCAACAGCTGTACCAGTGTCATTGCCTCTCCAAAAAACAGGACGGATGTCAGGATAGCGACCACCGGAATAAAAAAACTGTAGACCATGCCCCGGGTAATACCGATACGGACAATCCCGGCGCAATACCAGACAAAACCGAGCGCGGCCCCGAAAACGGCCGTAAACCCCCAGGACAGCCATCCGTCCATGGGCACCATACTCCAGTTCTGGCTGCTGAAAGCCGGAATTCCGGCAACCGCCAGTATGGCGGAACCGAAAAGCATGGACCAGGCGGTCACCAGGACGGGCCCCCGTCGTGCCACGATGGGCTCCGAAACAAACGTATACAGGGCCCACATGATGGAAGCCCCCACAATAAGCAGATCGCCTGCGATGGTGCCCAGTCCCATGGTGATTTCTGTCAGGCTGTTGTTGATGACAACCGCCACCCCCAGAAACGCCAGCCATATCCCGCACCACGCCCTGAGACTGGGCCGGTGTCCACGAATCACGGAAATCAGGGCCGCAAAGATGGGCGACGTGGTGACCAGGATGGAAGCCTTTGATGCTGTAGTCAGATTCAACCCGAAAGCCCAGCAGCCTTGAAACAGCACGACACCCAGCAGGCCGACCAGAATCAGCTGACGGACCTCTTTCAGACTGACGGCAAGCGACGTCTGCCGCAGTCGTAACAGTCCAAACAACAGGAGCGAAGCCAACCCGTAGCGGGTCGCCGAAAATACCAGCGGGTCCAGATATGCCAGCGCCAGTTTCGCAAAGGGGAAATTCACTCCCCAGGCGATGACTGATGCAATCAGAAACAGGTCCCCACTCCTTGGGAATCCTGGTTTGTCACCTGACGGGGCTTTTTGCACGTCGGTTTCTCCGTTATTTTCTCATTCTTCGGTGCGGGTTCCGGAGTAGTCCGTTTACCCGGGTATGTGATGTCTGCGGGGCATGTACATCTGCCCGCCTTGACTGTTGAACAGGAAAACAGTTTGTAACCAGTCACCACTTTTCTATTGCCATCAGAGCTGCGACCAGATACACAGCTTCCCAACTGCTTATTCCAATTTACGCAAACTGTCAAAGTGCGTCCCGCCAGGGGTGAACCTCCCGGCAGCAAGGCAGAAAAACGGGTATTGTCAAATAGCGAAAAACCGGTTGGATCGATCTGCCAGGCATGTTTTTTCCGGTTCCGTTTGATTTCTGGTGGTCTGAATGTAACTTGCGTGCGCTTAACATCCAAGGTGCTGGGGATCCCCTCGGTGGATTCAATCAGGGTCTTTGACAAAAATAGCCGATCTCCGTGAAACACCCCACGCGTTCCGGCTGGATTGGCGATTTTCCCTCGATTTATTCGTTAGAACAAGGTATTGTTCATCTTAAAAAAGGTTCAACCCGCCCGAACATCAAAACCTTGATGTCGGATCAAGAACTTTTATACCGGTTTGGTGGGGACTAAAAAAACTCAATTTAGATAAAAATCTGAATTTTGGGTATAGTACTGGCATTGCAGATTCTCGCTAATCTTATATCCGGATTTTGGGGGACCCATTGGAGTTTCAGAACATCATGGTGATTATACGTAAATTACCGATTTTATTCGTTTATTTTTTGATTTTGATTGGGGTCGGGCCTTCTTTGAACGCTCAGACCGAGAGTCATGGCTGGAACGGCGTGGTGGTAAAAGAGGTGTCCGCTTCCGCGGGTGTCGACCGGGGAGGCACATTACAGCCCATTTATAAACTGGGAATGGCACTCTATGAAGGGGATGCAGTCGAAACCGACGAAAAGGGTCGGGCCAAGATCCAGTTTTCGTCGAATGCAGAAGGAAATGAGATCATTCTGGGCCCATCGACCCGGGTTCGGGTTTCAAGAAGTTCGATCCAGCTTGACCAGTCAGTCTATCGTGTCACGGTTCTGAAAGGAAAAATCTGGGCCAGGGATCTGCCGTCACAGAGCCGGAAGGTCCATGTCAGCGCAGGAAAAAGCAAGATTGTGCCTTTTGGTGGAGACTATATTGTTGCACAGACCGATAGACGGACGCTGTTGGCGGGATCCAGCGGAAGAGTGAGGGTATATAACCAGTCAACAAATCGATATGTTATGCTGATGCCCGGTGAAATTGCATCCGTTTCCGTTAAAACCGGTGAATTGACTACGATATCGATTCCAGAACAGTTGATGGCGGATTTCCAGTCCCCTGCTATTAAATCAAGCAAGCCCACCAGAAAGATTATCCGGTTGCTTGAGGGCGGCATAACAGATGAGGAGGTATCAGCAGAGCTGAATGAAGAGGAGACGAGTGGAAATACAGCCATACTGGCATCGGGGGTGGCAGCTGGTGTTTCTTCACAACCAGGAGGGTCGGTGGTAAAAACAGGATCTGCTGCAGCGCCGTTTTCAGGAAAGGAATCAGCAACCAGACTGGAACGGGACGCCACAACACCATCAACGCAAGGACCGGTCATTGAGCCTTCTGACGGTCAGAAAGCGGAAAACCAGGGGGATCGTTCTGCGGAAGCTCAAGAAAATGGGAAAATGGCGGAAACGTCCCCGGCTGCAGACAATCAGCAGCAGCCAGCAGGCAGCAAAACCCAGACTCCGGCCGATGCATCCCGGAAAACGCAGCGGCCACCCGACAATACCGATAAGGTTCAATCCCCCGTCGTCAGGAAAGGACAGAACAGGAAAGACACGAAAAAGACAGTCCTTTCTAAAGACCGGACTGAATCCACAGCCCCCATTTTGAAAAGAGAGGAAAAGTCGCTCTGGCAGACATTCAAGTGGGATATAGTGACAGGTACAACCGCTTTATTCTTCTCCTGGATGTCCGCCGAAGAGGCATCGAAATATGATGCATTGGAAAGTAAAAACAAGACAGTGCAGGACCTATGGGCTGCTGCAACGACAACCAGCGCCAGGACAGCGTATGAGGTAGAATACGAGGTTAACAAGTCAAAAATGTCAACCCATAAGTCGAATGTGGCGCTTTACAACAATCTGGTTGTGCTGGCCGTTCTATTCGAAGGGTACCTGATCTATGATCATATTTTTGGCAGCGATCCAGACGATTCAATGGCAGCCGCACACTACGATCATAAAGAGCATTTTATCAGACCGGATACCATCAACTTGGGACTCAATAACCCGTCATCAGGCCCAGGTGTCCGTTTTTCACTAGGTTGGAAATGGTAATCGATATACAATGTCGTTCGCTTAAGCGAATGGTTCCGCACCCACAGTTCCGGTTTTCAAGAAACGCATGAA
The DNA here is from genome assembly GCA_018830885.1 of bacterium. Taxonomy (GTDB): domain Bacteria; phylum SAR324; class SAR324; order XYD2-FULL-50-16; family XYD2-FULL-50-16; genus JAHJRI01. Next base: position 3,840 of record JAHJRI010000359.1, read on the forward strand.
TTCTTCCTGGAGCTCCAGGAAGCCATCCCTGGCTTCCAAGGTCCTTGAAAACAGGAACCGTTGGTGTTTAGCAGGAAAAGGTTGTTTAAGTTAACGGCATTGAATCAGTATATATTATAAAGGTCATCAGGAGTGAGGAAACAATGGTTAACTTGAGCCTATTGAAATCTAAACTGGCGATAGGAATTCTGGGACTGATATTGATCACCACAGCATGTGGCAAGGTCAAGAATCCGGATGCCGTTGCGGACTCAGCAACAGTTTCAGGCGGGTCATCCAATTCTGCGCCCGTTATGTCAATCATTGGCAATCAGACTGTCAAAGAGGATACATCAACAGGAGATATCAGTTTTTCAATTTTTGATACCGAAACAGCGGCTGCCAGTCTAGCGGTATCTTTTGCAACATCGAACACGACTCTGATACCCAGTGCCAATATTGTTCTGGGAGGAAGCGGAGAGAACAGGACCATCAATATTACGCCGGCAGCCAATGAAACAGGTTCGGCAACCATCTCCATCCTGGTCAGTGACGGTACCAATACAACTACCAGTACCTTTAAAATAACCGTTACCCCCGTGAATGACGCCCCAACTCTCGCGGATCTCTCCACCAAATATACCACCGGGACAGCCAATGTCACGCTGACTATTGCAGATGTTGATAACAGTGTCACCGATCTGACGACGACAGCGGTTTCAAATAACAGCACGCTGGTGCCTGCATCCAATATCAGCATATCCGGGACCTCCGATAGCCGTACCTTAACCCTGATTGTAGCCTCTGGTCAAACCGGCAGTGCAACGATTACGGTCACTGTCAGTGATGGATCTGCGTCGGCCAGCAAAAGCTTTCAACTGATTACAAGCCCCTGCCAGGCCAGCAGCAGCGGTTCGATTTTCAGTGCAGCTACTTACGGTGGAGATACGGATTGTGGTAAGGCGGACAGTCCGATCATTGTACAGTCCGGAAGTATTGTTACCTGGGATGGAACCGGAGGGCCGCTCACCGGGAATATCGAGATTCAAAGCGGCGGCACACTCCGGATAACCGGTGGTGGTACGATTTCCGGTACGGTGGATCTGGCTGGCGGTGCACTTGAGCTTGCCGACAATGTGACCATATCGGGAAATATCAGTCAAACAGGCAGTACAACAGTCAACGTTGCAGCTGGCAAGACGCTGACCTACTCAGGCAGTGCGTTCAATATCGGGGCCAATACACTGGTACTCAGTGGTGCAGGTACATTCAACAATTCTGCCGGGGCGATTGTCTTAAACAATTCCGGTTCTGTTTTGAATATCACCAGCACCGGGACCGTCCAGGGAGCTGTGCAACTGGCGAGCGGCACACTTGATGTTGACGAATCAGCGACCGTCAGTGGTGCAGTGACGCAAACCAGCAGCTCCACGATCAATATTGCGACCGGGAAAACATTGAGTCTCAGTAATGCCGCCAATATTCAGCTCGGCACCAGTACGCTGACGATAGCCGGTAGCGGTACACTGAACAACAGTAGTCAGCTGGATCTGAACAGTACCCTCTCGGTCTTGAAAGTGACCGGGGCGGCCACGATCCAGGGGAATATCCAGATGGTCAGCGCCACTCTGGATATTGGTGATAATGCCACCGTTAATGGCAATATCACCTTCGCCTCTGCACCCACTTTTATCATTGCGTCGGGTATGACGTTCACCTATGCAGGAACAACCATCGACCTGAACACCCACACGCTGACCTTTGCAGGCGGGGGGACGTTCACCGGTAACCTGGAACTGGACGGGGGCACGCTGGCTGCAACAGGCAGTAATACGCTTTCGGGAACCATTACCTATAACAGTAATACCGATGCTGTCGTAAATGTTGGATCGGGCTTGACCCTGACCTATACCGGTGCCGGGTTTTCCATCCCGGATGCCACCCTGACACTGGCTGGAGCGGGAACTTTTACCAATACCAACCCCGTCGATCTGAACCACGCGAACGCTTTTCTTACGATGAGCGGGAGTGGCGGCAGTATCAGCTCTGTATCGATTTCAACGAGCCAGACAACCGGGCGTCTCAATGCCAACGCTGATTACACGATCGGCACGCTGACCACAACGGCGAATGCCTATTTGACATCTTCGGGCAGCAATACCCTGTCAGTCGGAACCTTGAATACCGGCGGTGGAAACATGCTGACCCTGGACAGCAGGATATCGGTTTCAGCCGGCACCATCAATGGCGATATTACCCTGAACGGGGGCACCTTCGCTGCAGCACAGGACCTGACGATCGGGGGTACTGTTTCCCTGAGTGCCAGTTCAGCCATAGAGGTTGCTGCAACGAAGACACTGGCCTATGGTACTGCCGGGATCAATGTCGGGGCGCGGACCCTGACCTTTTCCGGTGGCGGAACATTCGGGACAGCTGCCATAAACCTCAATGATGCCGCTTCGATCCTGAAAACAGAGACTGGTGGGGTCATTCTCAGCAGTGCTGTGAACATTACTGCGGCAAATGCGTCACTTCTTATTAATGATTCTGCTGCCATTTCCGGCGTAATTACACAATCAGCGAATACAACCGTCACAATTGCGTCAGGCAAGACGCTGGCTTATACCAATGCTGCAGCGATTGATTTCGGAACGACAACCATGATTATTGCCGGCCCGGGTGTGCTGGCCAATACGGGAGCGTTGAACCTGAATAATGGAGCTTCGGTTTTACAGGTTACCGGTGCAGCCACGATTTCCGGACCCATCGCGCTGGCCCTGGGCACCCTGGATATCAATGAAAACACGACGGTCTCGGGGGCCATCACCCATACGGCCAGTTCCAGCATCGATATCCTGACCGGCAAAACCCTGACCTACTCCGGTGCAGCGGTGGCCATCGGGGCCTTCACCCTGACCATGCCGGGTTCCGGTACCCTGGCCAATACGAATGCCATCTCCATCGATACCGGTTCGACCCTGAACATCACCGGCGCAGCCA
>JAHJRI010000031.1 GCA_018830885.1 bacterium
AACAGATTGGAGAATCCAAAGACTGAAAATCCGGTTGCCCCGCCAAAGAACAGATTCATAAAAAGCACCAGCTTGGCCGCTGCAAACACCAGACGTCCGATACTCATCAATCCCAGGTAGGCGCTTTGATATTCGGTGGCCGGTCCAATGGGAATTTCGTTGGGAGCACCCACGATATTAAAAGGCGGGTACATGTTCATGCCGAGCAGGGCCAGCATGGCTGTGATCGTGGCCAGCGGATTTGTCATGACCGTCCAGGTCATGAAACCACCCTGCTGCGCGGCGATGATATTCGTAATCGACAGGGTCTGGTATTGAATCAGAATCGAGACAATGCTCAACGCAAAAGGCACCTCGTAGGCGGACATTTGCGCCAGACCCCGGGAAACGCCAATCGGACTGTACGGATGGCCGCCTTCTCCGGCCCCCAGGGCCATCCCCAGGGATCCGAAAAAAACGAAATACATCACCAGTAGCAAATCCCCCTGAAACGAAAAGTTGGCAAAGATTTCATTGTTGTAAACAACGGGAATAAAAATAAATACGCCCAGAGCACCGGCGACGCGAAAGACCGGGCCCAGATCGAACATGATACCATGGCTGATGGCCGTTCGCTTCCCCATGTTTTTAAACAGGTCAATATAGGCCTGCCAGTAAGGCATGCCGATGCGTCCCTGAACCTTGGCAATGGTTCTGGCAATGGTCGCATAGAGAAACATTGCGTAACAGAGGGCAATAAAACCCGTCAAAGCGGTGTATCCAAACTGGGTCCAGAATTCTGCCATCTTATACTCCCATGATGAAATAAAGGACAATGACGTAGAGTACGATATGGAACGCATAGGTCTGGCCGTTGCCCGTATAGATACCGGTTAGGGTGGCACCTGTGGAATGCACCCACTCGGCGAACCCATCCCAGAACCGGGTTGCCCTGGGTACCACCAGATCACCCATCGCTTTTTGATAGTGGGCGAAAACGTTGTGACCGATGTGAATCCATTCCGGTTTTTCCGGTCGTTCGGACGCGAAGACAATATTCAATTGCTTAACCGTCTGTACACGCTGTCTCAGCCTTGTAAACAACAGAATCAATAGTGGGATCATAAAAATAATGCCTGTACCGACCATGACAGCGAATCCGTTCCAATATCCCAGGCTGGAGCTCATCAGATTGTCAGTCCATGCTACCGTGGATGGAAAGTAAGGTGCCACTGCGTCGGAGAAGGGCACAATAAACCATTTTGGAAAGGTTGAAAACACCATGATGCCAATCATCAGGATGACTTGCGGGATGAGCAGCCAAACCGGGGCTTCCCTGATTTCCCGATGTTCCAGCTTCAACTGTCCCAGGAAGATCGTATGAATCAGGCGCCACATGTAAAGAAAGGCGACACCGCTGGCGGCAAAGGCGACAACCAGCTGAAAATACATCTTCTGTTCAAAGAGAGCGGTATAAAACATCCATTTACCCCCAAAACCGGACAATGGGGGAACCCCTGACATGGCGATGATGCCGACCAGAACGGAAATATAGGATAACGGCATCCGCTTGATCAACCCCCCAAGCTGGTACATATAGCGGGTTCCGGTTCGATGGATGACGCCGGCAATGGCCAGAAAAATCAAAGCCTTGAACATAAAATGGTTCAGGGATTGATACAGGGCGGCCACCCAGCCCAGGTGGCTCATCGTTGCGACACTGGCCACGATATACCCGACCTGTGCCATGGAGGAGTATGCCAGAAGTTTTTTCATGTCTTCCTGCATGGCAGCCATGATGGAGGCTATCATGGCTGTGAGGACCCCCAGCCAGCTGATCAGTTCGGGAAAACTCAAAATTCCGGAGGATTGCCTGCCCAGATAAATTCCCACCATCAGCAAACCAAAAATCCCGGCCTTGCTAACCACAGGGGAGAGTATCGCCGAGAAATCATCATCTGATTCAGCGTAAGCACCCCGGACCCAGATATGAACACCCAGTGCCCCGGATTTTACGAGGAACCCGATTACCAGCAGAGCAACCACAGCCGGTGTCAAGGCGCCCGCGCCGGCAATCGCGCTCAGGTCTGAGGAGCCGGTGGCGCCGTATGCCAGGGCAAAACCGCCCAGAATGGAGAACGCGCCGCCCAGAGAAAAGAGGACATACATCAAAGCCGGCTGTTGGCCTTTTTTGCCGATGCGTACCAGGATATAGGAACTCAGTGTCATCAGTTCCCAAGCCAGAAAGAATTCCAGCATGGTTTCGGCCAGCAGCAGGGTCCCCAGGGACAACACCATCATGGTCAGCATCGGATAGTAACCCGGTCGTTTATCATCCCGGTAAAACCCGGCAACCATAACCACCAGACTTCCTGCCAGGAACATGACGGCAAACCAAAGGGTAACGCCGGAAAACAGGGGGAACGTCACATAGGCAAAACCCGCCACCATGGCCATGGCCAGCAAGGATTTGAGTCTGCCGGGTAAAAAGTCCAGTGCATACAGGAGGGTTGCTGCATAGATAGGCGCCAGCATCCAGAAGGAACCGGCTCCTGAGTGGATGGCCATAAACCAGCTGCAGGCCAATAAAAGAATACCAAAACCAGCAACCGGGATAAATCTGCCTGACGGCAGTGTCCAACTGGAATCCCCCTTCTGGAAAGTCAGACCCAGCCAGCGCAGGATGTAAACTGCTTCCAGAAGAGATCCTGCCAGAATCACTGCGATCCAGAAATGTGACCCTTCCGTACCCAATGCCATCAGCAGCTCCCACTTGGCCCAGAATCCTGGAAACGGGGGAAAACCGACCAGGGCGATGACAAAAAGCCCGAAAATAAAGTAAAGGACCCGATTCTGAGCCAGCCCTTTCCATTCATGGGTTGTCTCTTTTTTGATGATGCCCGCTACCCAGAAGAGACCGGCTTTGGCCAGAAAATGGTTGATGAACAGGCCCCCGACGATCCAGGGAATCTTTTCTTCTGCACCCAGCCTGGTCAGCAAGGCCAGAGAGAACAGCAGCAAACCCATCTGGGCAATGGAGGAATAGCCGAGCATCCGCTTGACATTCGTCTGGTTGAGCCCCATCAGGTTGGAAAAGAAAAACGTGATACCGGCCAGAGCGATAATCAAAGAAAGATGAGGTGTCAGCAATGGCAGCACCTTGTAGAGAGCGAACAGGGATCCTGTTGAAATGCCGACTGAAATAAAAGCGGCTACGCCACCAGGAGATGCCTGATACACATCAAGCCCCCACCCGTTTGCCGGGAAAGGCTTCATCTCCACCATCAAAGCCCCGAACAGGAAGGTCAACGCGGTCACACCGACGACTCCGGTGATGGATGACTTCGTTTCGATGAGACCGTCGATATTCAGTGTCCCGGTCAAATGATACAGGAATATGGTTCCCAGGAGGAAAAATGAGGAAGCAATACCTGCCGCGATGAGGTATTTTAAACCGGCCGTCAGCGCATTTGCATCCTGCTCCATCGCCACCAGCGCAAATGAGGCGATCGAGGCAATTTCGATAAAGACAAACAGGTTGAACAGATCCCGGGTCATGATCAGTCCGTTGACCCCCATGACGGCAATCAGGAATAATACCAGGCCTTGAACATTTCGTTGCAGACGATCCAGGAGATAGAGGCCGCCCATGACGCCCAGCAGGTTGACCGAAAAAGAGGCGAATGCCTCAGGCAGGCCAAACCTCAAATTAATGGAAAAGGGAGGCATAAAACCGGCGGTATATATCTCCACCGCCTGCTGTCCGTTCACCTGGTTGAAAAGTCCCACACCCGCAACCACAGTCATGCTGCCCAAAGCAACCAGAAAAAGGATGGAAGCGATCTGTTTGCCGGCCTTGTAAAAAATGCTGAGCAGGAAGGCGGTGCCAAGCGCAATGATGAAGATGGACAAAGGATTCTGCAGTCCTGTTACCATTTTAACTCCGTGCAATCATCAATGGATAATGTTTTCTTTTTTTGATAAATCTGAATGGCAAAGGAGAGCATCAGTGCGGTTACCCCCAGACCGATGACGATCGCCGTTAGAACAAGTGCCGAAGGAATGGGATCAACCACCAGATTTACAGCGTTCATCCGGTCCATGCCGGTTTCGATAATGGGAGCTGTCTTGCCCCGCAGGTATCCGATGGCCACCATCACCATGTGAATCCCTGTATCAATTAAAGAGAACCCGATGATCATTTTGATGATATTCTGTCGACTCAACATCCCCCAGAGACCGACCAGTATCAGGAGAAAACCGCCGATCATCACAATGGTGGACAGTGGCGCATTAAACATGTGCTGCAGCATTGTTTTTTACTCTTTCAGGTTTTCAAGAATGGCGCTTAATTCGGTGCCCACCTTTAATCCGATTAAGGTATAAATCAGTGGAATCGCACCGGCACTGAAAAGGGTGCCAAACTCCCCTAATCCCAGAATTCGGTTGTCCAGGAAATGCATGCTTCCCAGAATGATCAGACCGGCGATCCCGATGAGGACATAGGTAAAACCGGACAGTGATTCCAGAAAATCCATCGCGCGATGATTCAGTCGCTTGCCGGGATTTGCGAGAAAGATCAGCATGGTTCCCGACGCAATGACCGCCCCTCCCTGGAATCCACCTCCCGGTGTCAGGTGCCCGTTGACGAAGATATAGACCCCCAGCAGAAAAATGATGGGCACGAGAAAGGCGGCACCTGTTCGAATCAATTCACTCGGGGGCGTCCGCCCACACTCTGCCCCAGGCGCGTCCTCCCTGCGTCTGAGCAGGAGACCGACGCCTGCTGCAGAAATAAACAGGACTGTGACCTCACCCAGGGTATCAAATCCCCGGTAGGTGACAACGACGGCCGTGACCAGGTTCGGGGCACCCAGCTCCCGGAGTCCGTCGGCAACATACTTACCGGCCAGTCTGGGATTCAGACCGGCCGGTTCCGTGTAATGAACCGCCATGTTAATAAAAATGCCGCCCAGAATGATCAAGCTGATCACAACAAAGAATCGTTTAATCATTGTCTGCCTGTATTTTTTTCGTTTTACTGATGGCGTACAGAAAAATCATCGTTGTCAGGCCAGCTCCAATGGACGCCTCGGTCATTGCTACGTCCGGAGCCGCCAGCAGAACATAGGTGACAGAAGCAAACAGACTTGCCAGCCCCGCGCTGACCACCGCCCCCACCAGATTTTCCAGATAGATCGCCAGTATACCGCTGATAATGATCCCCACGCACAAAAGCACAGCTGTTGCAATAATCACAGTTTGTCCTCCTCCAGATCGTTCTCTTTTTGCCTGCTTTCCCGAAGCTTATCAATCACGGTCGATCCAACCAGAGGTATGCCTGTTATGTGAGCGGCCCTGGCAAGCGCGTGAGAGGAAGTCGGGTTGGTCAATACGATAAACAGCAGCAGGATGACTATCTTACCGATCCATGCCGGATGGTAAATACAGACACCGGTTAACGTTAACAATGTCCCCATCGTCGTCGCCTTGGTACCGGCCTGGATCCGGTTGAAACTGTCCGGCATTCTTAAAGTGCCAAGACTGCCAAGAAACAGGAAAATGGCGCCGAAAAGGATGACGATACTACCGAGAAGCTCATTCATCTTTCAGTTTTGACTAGGGTTGATTCCCCAAACATGAATCAACAGGTTTCACTCAAGTCCGCGTTGGCTCTCCGTACAGCGCGCAACGGCAACGACGCCCAGAAAACTGAGCAGGGCATAGACGATTGCCACATCCACATAGATAAAACGATCCGCAATCAGGGCGATCACCACGATCAGCGATATCGAGATGATGGTCAGTACATCCATCGCAATGACACGATCAATGATTGACGGACCCAATATCAACCGAATGATTCCCAGCAGGCTCCCGATCAACATCAGGGCAATGGAGATCGTAAGAATGGTGCTAACCATAGATCACCTCCAGATATTTTTCAAAAGTGGCCGCAATGATTTTTGTGGCCTGTTCGGCGTCCGTCGCCGTCACGTCAATCCAGTGGACAAACAGCGTGTCCCCCTGGATATCCACACTCAGCGTTCCGGGCGTCAGCGTAATGGAATTCGCCAGAGCAAGCCGTGCCAGGGGAGAAGTCAGTCTGGTTTTGACCTCTACAATTCCCGGGTTGATTCTGATGGTCGGGGAAACGACCCGCAGCGCAACATCGAGATTTGCCTTTACCAGCTCCCGGAGAAATACGAAGAAAAAAATCACCATATACAATAATGCCTTTGGATTCAGCCGAATACAGGCAAATACGTCGGATTTGGAGGCAAAAAGAGCGGCTATGATGCTGACGGATATAATCCCGACCAGGATAACCTGGATATGAAGCGAGTTGTTTAACACGATCCACACGACCATCAGGACTAACCAGATAAGCAGAAAACTTCTACCTGTCTTCATGTGAAACCTTTTTTTCAAGGAAAAGCTTTTCGAATGGGTATTGAGAAAGGGCTTTTTTTCGTTTCGAAAAAGACCATACAATAATAAATCAATATTCACAAATGTTTTTATTGTCGCTGCCAGTCATCGATCCGGTAATACAGGCTGCGGAAACGGGGAAACCGCTCTGGTTCTGTCAAAAATCCTATGAAAACGGGGAAGTAAAATGAAAATACCAATCTGACTTTGGGGTTATCGCTTTTGCTTAGTAAAACCAATCCGTCGGTCGGCCGGTCTTGTCAAGGCCAAGCCGAAA
>JAHJRI010000360.1 GCA_018830885.1 bacterium
AAGGAACCAACAATAAAATCAAAACTCTCAGTAAGCAAGCGTATGGATTTCGTGACAAGGAATATTTCAAACTCAAAATCAAAGCAATTCACCGGTCAAAGTATGTATTAGCCGGTTGAACCAAAAAACTCACTATTACTTTAAGCAATGAATTGACCGAATGGTATTTATCTTTGGCAACCCAAGCAACAGAAGCAGACGTAAGTAATGATTGTGAGCCTTCTGGCGTTAGTCTTCGTATCGACATTACTCCGCCTTATGGAGATATTTGCTTTTTTCTAAAAAATGAGAAATGGATAGAGCTTGGAGAAGTTTCTGTAGAAATAAATCAGGAGTGATTTAACCCTTTGATGTTATGTATCCGAATTTTGAACAGAGAAAAAGAAAATGGAAAAAATATCTTGATGATGGGCTCTGAACTGCAGTGGTGGTTGCTGGGATTCGGTGACAGGGTTGAGGTATTGAAACCGAAAAAACTCAGGGCCGAATTTACAGCCAGAATATCCAGGCTGTCAGAGATGTATCAGGTCCAATAGCTTCTGATATCCCATATTTCATGTTTTATTTCATTTAATTCAGCATTGCGACATGATTTGTCGTATTAATATGTGTTAATAGAATTAAGTTGATTCAGACAATGCAACCAGCTGATTTTTAAATAGGGCGGAGACCGGAGAAAATTATGAATTTATGGTCAAAAGAAAGCATTGATTTTACTCGTGAGTCATTCACTAAGCTGAAGTTTTTTCCTCGAGATGATGGGTTTGTTTATATGAAAAAAAAATTATCATCTGAGGATAAGGTTATTTTCGGAAGGCTCTCTGTCCTTCATGTTTTGATCCAAAAATGGCAGGTGTTTGATCTAAAATCCAATTCCGAAACTGAATATGACTCTTTAGAGGATATGCTAAATGATGGGTGGGTGATCGATTAATATTTTGAAATTGATATATTAGTTTCAGCGAAAAACTTTAAAGTGGAACAACGGAACTACTCCAGGGTAATGTAAAAAGAACAGATCTATTGCCCTTCCAATGATTCGGGCTTGACTGTCGGGCGGGAATGCAATAATACTCAGCAACACGACAAATTTTGTCCGGGCCTGTTCAAAGAGTGAAAACTGAAATCGAAGATGAAAAGAATACGGGGCACCGGCATTGTTGTCCGGAATGGAAAAATCCTGCTGGTACGGGATCGGAAGAAAACCCGTTTTTCCCTTCCTGGCGGAAAAGCCAACAGAAATGAACCCGCGCTGGCCGCTGCCATTCGGGAGCTGTATGAAGAGTGTCACATGACGGCGGTCTCTGCTGAAAGGCTCCCGGAGTGTGACTACACCGGAAGTCTGAGCTCCCACAAGGTGTGCATGTTACAAAGTCCGGATGAGCCTGAGCTGGGCAGCAGAGAACTGTCTGAATATCGATGGTGGGATATGGCCGCCGATATTCCCCGCTATCCACACGTCGATTTCATCATCTCCAGGTTTCAAACCCGTCATATGCCGGGAGAATAATCACGGGCAGTTCGGGGGCCCATTCCCGGTTCCACCGGTTGACCTTTTTTACCCACAGGACTCGATCCACATGCTTGAACAACACCTTTTCCTGGGTACGACCCGCGAGCGATGCCGGGATTTCGTCAGGGACGTTGAAATCCCCGGCCTGATCCACGCGTATACGCTGCCCGAGTTTGTCAACACGGTCTTTCGAAACCATGGCCCCAATTTCAGATTCAGGGGGCCAAGCGCCCTGGAAAAGCAGCGGTTGCTCCGCTCTGTGATTGCAGACGCTGATTTGAACCATTTTGCATACCTGCAGAAAGCCCCGGATCGGTTTGTCAATACCCTGGATATCCTGCTGAATTTTTTCCATCTGATCCGGGTCAACGGCTTAGAGATATCGGCGTTCAGTTATGAAAACCCAAAACGGCAGGATCTGGAAAAGATCCATGAAAAATATACCCTGGCGATGCGGAACGAGGATTGTGTCGACTACGCCGACATGGTCGATTTTGTTACGGACCATATCGACACGGAGGTGATAGCGGCGTACCGGACCATAACGATTGACCGTTTTGAAAATGGGGAGGTGAATCTCTGCAACTCAGTCAAGGAGAAACAGCTCATCCAGGCGTTGACCGACAGCACATCCCTTCATTCTGAGGACTCCTGCAACAGGCCGGTCACAGACAGGATTACGTTTAACCGGGTCTTCAGCAGGGCGGATGAGGTTGCAGAGGCGGCTCGAATCGTGCGCAGCCTGCTGAACGAAGGTGTGGCTCCTGAGCATATCGTGATCGCCGCCGGCAGCATTGACAGCTTTTCCGGGTTTCTTTACGAGACGATGGGCCGCTATGAGATCCCGCTGTTTATCTCAAAGGGCGTTCAACTGAAGCACATCCGTGTATTCGGGGACGTTGTCCGGAAGCTCAACCGGTCCACATCGTACCAGGAAGTTCACGGTTACCTGAGAGCAGGGTTCGGCCGGTTTTCCGGCAGAACCGCCCCGGCGGAGAGGACGATCGATCTGGCGGACCAGCTGAACATGGCGGCCCTGAAGAAAATCCGGGAGGTTATCAGGGAGTGCGAGTTCCTTGAACTGACCCTGGATGAAACGGCTGACTATTTTACCCGGTCAGTAGCGAACGAACCGGTCGTGATATTCAACGGCGGCATTCCACTTCAGGAGTTGAACCAGCTGATATTCAGGGATTTCAGGCACCTCGTCCTGCTGGGTGTCGACTCAGGCATCCTGCCTCCCGCGCAATCGGGGAACTTCCTGTACCAACCCTGTCACCTGGAAGAAATATTCGGGCAGAACAACTCGTACTGCCTGAGCCGGTTCCACCTGGAACAGGTTTTGCTGCGGTCTGACAACCTCCATATCATCACTGCGGGAAATGACGGAGGACGGCCGGTTGAGGTCGCCCAGGTGCTCCTCGACCTGGTTCCCGATCTTGCGAAGAAGGCAGCTTATCAGGTTGACCCATCGGCACTCTGCCGGGACGATCGGCTGAATAATCTCCAGAGGGTCCGGCTGGACGAAAATTCAGAAGCCTTTTTAAATTCGGTTCAAAATAAACAGTTCACCGGTTTTGACGGTCTGCTCTCGGATTTCCGTCATACCATCCCGTATCTTTCGGCTTCGCAGTTGAATACATATGCGACCTGCCCGCTGAAGTACTTTTTCAATTATGTCCTGGGACTTCGGGCGCCTTCCGATGAGAGCGCCGGATTTGAATCGTTTGAGACGGGATCAATGATGCACAGTGTTTTCGAACGGTTCTCAAGGGATCTAAAGGAAAAGAAATACAGCCTGCCGGAAACCCTTAACCGGTCTGTCAGGGAGCATCTGTATAAGATTACCGGGACCGTTTACCGGGATATGCTCAGGGAGCTGGGGGTTCAGGAGAATATTCATCACAAGATGACCTTTCGCTCACTGGTTGCCGGTCTAAAGGATGACGAGGACCCCGGGGTGATTAGAAAGTTTCTGGACGCTATATACGATCCGGAAAACGAGGCGCATTACCTGCTGCAGGACCTGTTCGATATCGAACACGATATCTCGAAACATAAGTTCAGCATCGGCACCATTCCAGTCAAGGGGTTTATAGATCGCATAGACTCCAATCGGAGGGTTATCCGTCTGATTGACTACAAATCAACCGCCAACCCGAACGAGTCCAAAATTGTTAAAAAAATGATGGAGTACCGTGAATTCCAATTGCCGCTGTACCTCCTCTATGCAAAAGATAAGCTGTCTTCCGGCACCGGCAAGGGGATTGAGGCCTTTCTGTACTCCCCTTACGCCGAAAAAGAGTATGCGCGGATCAGCTGGCAGGACGACAGGGTGAGCTTTCATTACAGGGAGGGGCGGGAAGAGGTTGTGACCGAGATCGGTGATTTTCTGCAGTCGGTCGGGCAGCAGGTTTCCCTGATCAATGACAGCATCCGGAATGGTCGGTTTGCCTTCTGCCTGGATGAAGAGGGGTGCGAATACTGTGATTTCACGACGATGTGTCACAAAGTAGTGCTGGGAAAGGAGGGGGGGCATGGGCAAATTTAACATTCACTCCAACCTGGCAATCAGCGCCGGTGCCGGAACCGGGAAGACCTACACTCTTTCGCGAAGGTATATTAATATCCTGCTGGGGTTTAATTTCTTCCGGGAAAGCTATCCCGGGCAGAGTGACTTTTCGATGGAGTCGGCAGTGGCCAGGCGTGCGGACCCCCGTGAGGTCACAACCATCACCTATACCGAGGCCGGGGCCGGCGAGATGAAAAGCCGGATCAATGAGCTGATCTCCCTGATCCTGCGTCACATCGATGGACAGACCGTTAAGGACGATTCAATCGCAACCGCCCTCCGGTACTACGGGAAACTGCAGGCGTACATCAGGGAAAGGCTTCAGGAGTGTCGGACGAAAATGATTTACGCCCGGATTTCAACCATCCATTCCTTTGCCTTGAGCCTTCTGCGGGAAAATGCCGATATCATCCAAATAGACCTCGCGCCGACTATTATATCCTCCGCCGAGAAAACCCGGATCTTTACTGAAAGTCTGCACCAGGCGTTTGAGGCCCATGAGTCGGAAGCCCTGGATCTCCTGATGACCCTTGGGAATTTCAGGCTGCAAAAGGTTGCCTCAAAATTTATTTATGACGCCAGGTTTCGTCGCTACGTCGATGATTTTTCCAGCAGCAGCCTGTCAGGACAGGATTTACTGAAAGTGTACCAGCAGATCAAAATCAGTGAACACTTTGAAGATGTAATCCGGATAATTGAAGATTACAAAGCGTCTGAAAGCTATGCAAAAAATCCGGATAAGTATAAAGCCTACGGTGACTATATCCTGCAGGTGTTCCAGGGGCTGGTTTCGTTTCAACCCCTGTCCGGCAGGGCAACAGCCATATTCCAGGTTGAAGAGGAGGGCAAAGAAGCACGGGACCGGTTCAATCACGCCTTGAAAACGCTGAAATCGATCCCGGTGGACCTGAACGACGGCATCGAAAAAGGGTTCCTGGAGACATTGAAAAAGATCCGCACGATTCTGAGGGACTGCTACGACAGCTATCTGTCAGCAATGAACGAGTCGGGGATGATCGATTTTGACCTGATCGTCTCACTTGCAGCTGAAATGGTAGACGGCGGGCGGATTTCGACAGACTGTAAATACTATATGATCGACGAGTTCCAGGATACGAACGAAGTACAGTGGAACATGATTTTAAGGCTGGCCGGGAACGCCGGGGCCAATATTTTCCTGGTTGGGGATGAAAAACAGTCCATCTATTCATTCCAGGGGGCGGAGGTTGAAACCTTCGGCCGGGCGGTCGTGGAAAGTGCCGCCAACACGATCCCCATGACGGACAACCGTCGCAGCACCCGGGACATACTGGCCTTTGTCAATGAGACCTTTGCACCGCTGTTTCGTGTGAATGATCGGTTTGATCTGTCGAATGTGCCGGAGGAATTTAAGCACACGGTCTCCGAGCTGGACAAGCTGAGACTGAAGGGGATTTCCCGGCTGAAATATGAGGACCTGACCTATCCGGCTGACAGTCAGAAAAGTGGTGAAACCAGTATCACCTACCTGGTTGCCAAAGACAGTTGGACAGCGGACCCGGACTTGACCCAAAACGACGCCGAGTATGAGAATATTGCCCGGCTGATCCATCAGATAAAGAACGGTCAGCTGAAGCAGTACAAGGATGTGACAGAGGCCATGCGCAGCGGGAAGAAGGCCGTCTCCGTTTTATTCAATTCCAGAAATGGCATGCGCCTGCTGAAGGAAAAGCTGGACGAATACGGCGTCAATTGCCTGGCGAACTATAAAGAGAGTTTTTACCAGGCAAAGGAGGTATCTGAGGTTTTTCATCTGCTCAAGCTGCTCTTCAGCCTGACTCCGGAGACAGAGTGGCAGTACCTGAACCGGTTTAACCTGGCCGGGGCGCTGAGAGGCAGTGTCCTGCGAATTCCGGACGACTGTATCCACAGGATATTCAGGGAACAGGACATCACGGAAGTCCGGAAAGTTATGGAGCCGTACGTCAACGCTGCCCGGTCACTCTCCCTGGCTTCGCTGATCTCATTCATTATCGATAAATCGGATTTGAAGACGGTTTATCTTCACTACCCCGATTTCAAACAGCGGATCGCGAACCTGGATAAACTGGTGCAGCTGGCCATTGCGTTTGAAAATGAGCATCTCTACGACCCGAAACGGTTCATCGCTGATCTGGAAACATCGATTTTCTACTCTGACGATGCGGATGAGGACATGGCCCCCTTTGACGCCGACGGGATGGATTCCGTCATCCTGACCACGATCCACGCTTCGAAGGGGCTTCAGTATCCGATGGTCCTGATGCCCCAGATGACAACGAACGTACTCAGGGCCGGAGGTTCTGAAAGCTTCAAGTTTGGGAAGGCTTTCCTGTCGGACCAGGACAGCATCAACATGATTGGGTTCAAGGTCAATGGCGAGCGTCCGATTGCCTATAACCTGTCCTCTGCAATCTCCACCCGACAGGACCTGGAAGAGAAAAAACGGCTGTTCTACGTAGCGCTGACAAGGGCTGAAAAACACATCGTTATTTCAATCCCGGAGTTGAAGAAATTACCAAATAACTCTTTTCTGCGCTTTCTGTCGTATCAGTACGGTGATGACTTGCAGGATGCCATCTGTGAGTTTGCGGGCAGTGTCAAGGCAGGTCGAAAACAATCAAAATCAAAAGCCTTTAAGAATGCGACGCTGCTGATGCTGCCGGATGACGAGATAACCGTGTCTGCGTTGGAAAAACAGCCCCAAATCGTCGTTGATATAGCACACAGGCCGCTGAACCTGGATCAGACGGTTGACTCGGTTACCGGCAACATTGACCATGATGAATTCGTATCCTTGTCTGATGCCAGCCTCGTGGGGACGGCCTTTCATGAACTGATCGCCTCCAGCTTCGATTTTATCGAGGACAGTAACAAAGTTGGAAACAGCATCGACTGTCTGCTGAAGAAGCACCAATTGCCGGATGAAAAACGGGGAAAGATGAAATCGATGGTTCAGAATTTCATCAACCATCCGCTTTATGCGGATATCAAGCAGGCTGATGAGCGTTACTTTGAAAAAGATTTTAATATCAAAACGGACGAAGGCATTCAGAGAGGAACGATTGATCTGCTGTACCGTTCGGGTGATGACTGGCATATCATCGATTTCAAGACCAACAATCTGAAAGACACAACTGAAGCTGAAATTACGAAGAAGAATGACTATGATCGGCAGTTGGAGCAATACGGCGCTGCAATCGAGCAGTCATTGGGGATTGAGGTTCAAAAGCAGGAGTTGATGTATGTGAATCGGGAAATTACTTTTTAAAATGTCTAGTTCACAAGGCAAACAAAGAAACCGGGCGGAAAAATCGGACATGACGGC
Organism: bacterium; assembly: GCA_018830885.1. Taxonomy (GTDB): domain Bacteria; phylum SAR324; class SAR324; order XYD2-FULL-50-16; family XYD2-FULL-50-16; genus JAHJRI01. The sequence goes on from JAHJRI010000360.1 coordinate 7,432, forward strand.
AAAACACTAAGAAAAACAGCAACCCCTGGCAGGGTCAAGAAACTTAAGGTTAATCTTAAAAAACTGCAACGGGGCTCTTACTAAGATGTCCAGTCTTATACCCGGCAGGTGGTTGATCTGAATATTTCGAGAATCCTGACCGAATGCCAGGCTCAGATTCTCGAAGATGAACAGGAGAACCGGTATATAGACGAGTTTCTTGAATATGTATCGCTACATGCGCGCCAGTGAAGCATTACAGCTTTTGTTCAGTGGTGGATTTACACTGATTCCGGGGCTGTGACAAGGTTTGAATCTCAATAGATTACTAGCCAATCAACTTAATTTTTTTCTTTATGTCGCAATATGATGACAATTGTATCGCGGGAGCGATCAGTATTGCGTATCTTGGCACAAGTGCAATTCCACGCTAATGGCGAAATCAATTTGAAAAAGCGGATCGTCTAAGCCGATTGTCTCTTCTGCTTACAACAGTGAGTGAGGGTTTATAGAATATGGATAAAATGAACGCTCGGATTGATTCCCCTTTCTTCACCTCCATCGATCCCAAGGTAGCTATAAAAGGTTCGCGCGATCCTCTCGGCTTCCAACCCATCTGGATTCGCTTTGGTCGTCGCCTTGTTGGCAACGTCACCAACGTTACAAACAGCATTCGCCAATTCACTACCCTTATCTTGGGCTTTTACTTTGTTCGTGACCTCGTCGAACGGCGCCGGTTGGGCGAAGAAGCGTTTATGGAGGCGTTTCTTCGCTTCGAGCAATTGGTAGACTACAGCCGCTACGCATGGCGGCAGACTTATCGAGCTGATTCTGGCGATATTCGTGGTATCCGTCGAGTCAAAGCGAATTACGAGGAGAGTCCTGACAAGTTAGAGATCAGCGCTGACCAACGCTATCAAATTATGTCGAACCAAAAAACCTATGGTATCTGGGGGCTATTCACGGTTTCCGGACGGGACAGCGATCTTATCGACAAACACGTCCTAAAACCATCGATCAAAGCCTCGCAGTTCATTGAGGGACACTATCTTCAAAGCATAGAGCAGGCCGGTGTTCGTGCCGAAATCGAAATGTTTCTAAGTAAGCCGCATTCCACCTTCGCGCCGAGCGGAAAAGACACGAAGCTTGCGAAGGTACTGGCCGAAGTTCACAAGGCCGAATATAGTTCTGCTGAAAAAACTTTTTACGGGCATCATCTGATTTCCGGCAAAACAATTCACCAAGACGAACGTCAGGAAAGACTCTGGAAGACCATGGTTGCGGCACTTGGCGATGGCGATGGCTGGCGACAATGGCTTTCATTAGCGGAATTAGGCATCATCAAAGAGACCGCAAAACATAATGGAGATTCTACAGTCGCTAACGAACTTGATCGGATTATACGGCTCGAACATATTCTTTCCCCTTGTGCGAGGTTATTCGCCTATCTCCAGGGGCAACATAGCCTTGCCTTGGACTCGATTGTTCGTGATGTTAAGCAGGTTTGGCCAGGTGGCCTCCGGCATATTAAACCTGGATCATTCGATGATTTGAGCCCGGATATCGGTGGCGCAAGTACCATCAAGATCACAGAACGTCTACAGCAACTTGCACGTGGTCTCTATAAGGGTGACTACGAAACTTGCATTCGGTTATTGATCGAACAAAACGAAGAAGTGATGGAATGGCGAGGTGGAGGTCCGTGGATGAAACTGGACGAAAGCGGTCAGCTTGAGGTCCGATATCGGTATGAAGATACAGCACTGCCAGAATCAAACATTATTGCGGATCTACGAACGCACGCATATTTTTTGGACTCGCTCAAAGTTCTGGGCCGGACATTATACTTTGACACTCCGGAGGAAATAGTTGATGACGCCGCCTGAGACTGTATTATCTGAAGCGCTTGAAAACGCCGTCGGAGGTCGAAAGGTCCGCTACGCCGTTTTTCTGTCGTACAACTTAGATCCCGAATTCTTTGAACTGCATATTCTTCCTTTGCTATTCGATGTTGGCTTTTCCGATATGGAAAACGTTAAACGGATGCAGTTGGATGATGAAATCAGGTCGATTAATCAAGTCGCCGTCTACTACGACCATCGAGCCTTGAGGACCGGAGGGGGCGCTGCCGTACTCGATTACAAGCGCTACCCGGTCACAAGACGCAATGGAGTGTTTCATGCAAAGAACGTCTTCCTACTCGTTGAGAATATCGATGAGAAAACGGAAGAGTCTTGGGAGAGTCTGATAATTCTGACAACATCTGCGAACTTGACCGAGTCTGGTTGGTGGCGAAATCTCGAGACTGGTCACATACTTGAACTCAATGACGGTGACTCTACCCAAATCCGCCAAGACCTGATCGGCAGAGGCGGCCTGTTTGCCAAAGTGAGGAACAGTTTCCCTGCAGAAACCAAACATGAGGCGCTCGACGCAATTTGGGACTTCGTCGCAAAAAGGACATACGAGCATTCGCAACGATCTTATAGAGGCATTTTGAAACCTCGAATGTATGTAGGACAAAAAGCCTTTTCTCTTTTTCTCAAGGAACACATTGGCCCTCGCAATGAGGAGTATAACCTCGAAATCATCAGCCCCTATGTCGAAGCCACGGGTAATGCAGGGCTACTGAAAGAGTTTATCGAAAAAATCAGGCCTGATGAAACGAGAATGTATTTACCAAGAGATAAGGACGACAATGTTACCATTTCGGAGGCGTATTTCAACGTAGTTGAAGAAGAGGGCCTTGCTACCTGGTCACGCCTGCCTGGGGAGCTACTGCGGTGGTCCAAGAATGATGACAGCGCCGCGAAACGGTTTTCCCATGCCAAGGTATACAGACTTTTTTCCTCTGTTTCTGAAAAAGAATTTATCATTGCTGGTTCGACAAACTTTACGCAAGCGGCGCACGCTGGTGGATCAGACCGCAACTTCGAGACTTCAATCGTTTATGACACAACCCAGGAAGGTGTCAAGCCCAACTGGTGGCTTATTCCCGAAAAAGAGACCCCGTCCAGCTTCGTCCCAAGCGAAACGGAAGACAGCGAGGGTGATCTTGCTGCTGAGTTTATCCTGCTGGAATATGACTGGGAGAAGAAATGGCTCTCCTATTTTTGGCAGAAGTCCGATAATACGCCGCGTGAAGCTGTTGTCAGATCCAGTAGCATCGATGTTTTAAGTTTAAAGGCGATCAGTACAGATCGCTGGGTCAAATTACGATCGTTCGATTCGGACCTTCTGGAAGAGCGGCTTCGTGTGTCGGCCCTGGTTACCATTGGTTGGGGGAGTATCGAACAATCAGTGTTGGTCCGAGAAGAGGGTATGGCGCTCAAGCCAACGATGCTGGACAGCCTGACTGCCGAAGAGATCCTCGAATATTGGTCGCTACTCAGCAAAGAACAACGTTCTGCGTTTCTAGACGAGCGTATTGCCGCATTGTTGAAGACAAGGCAACAAGCGCCGGATGGGAAGGCTGCGGTCGCTTTCGAAACACGCAGTTCGATGTTTGACCGTTTTGCTGGTGTATTCCATGCGTTTGCGTGTCTTGACCAGTATGTCACCGAAGCAATTGAGTTTGAGCGGTGGAAAGATATCGAATACAGGATTCTTGGCAAGAAACACGATTCATTGGGGTCGCTTGTCGAAAAGACGCTAACGGAAAATGCAGACGACCCGACACATCAATACGTTACCTTGTTGTCCGCCAGAGAGTCAGTCAAGAAGCTCCATAAGCTAGAGCCGGAGTTCTATCGCGAACACCGAAATACATTTGCAGAACTCGAAGGCCGCCTTAACGAGGGTATCGTTCAAATTCGCAACCTATTTGATTTCGATAACAAAACCCAACAATCTAAATTTTTTAATTGGTTCGAATCGATGTTTGAACTCAAATTAACCGCATCGGCAACTCAGGTGGTACAGACATGATTCGCCTCAAGCACGTCAATCAGGATATTGCGGAGGAACTCATCGATTTTTCTGGCAAGAATCCTGACCGAGCAGAACTCGGAAAGCAACAGCTGCAAGGAAGCGTCGCCATCTACAATCTGCTGAAGCAACACGGTTTTGCCTATCTTTCCGACGAAGTTGGGATGGGAAAAACTTATGTCGCCCTGGGTGTGGCGGGATTGATAAAGCATTTCCATCCAGAGGCCAGGATTCTCTACATCGTGCCGCGGGCGAATATACAATACAAATGGGACAAGGAATTCCAGAATTTTGCTCGCAATAATTGGCGTCAGCCTGATTTCATCGTCCAGTCAATTGGCGGTGCGCCGGCTGGCAGTCCCACGATGTGTGAGAACCTGCTTGATCTGGTCCATCTCGCTGGTATCAATCGCAATCGTGACTTTCTTGTGCGAATGACGAGTTTCAGCTTTGGCCTTAGTGGGGACGATCAAACAGGCGGGTGGTCTAAAAAGCTTGATCAACTCAAAGAAACAATTCCCTGGGTGGACAAAAGAAAATTCCCCACCGCCCAAAAAGATGCGTTTAAAAACGTCTACGCTGCCTATATCAATGCGGCCCTTCCCAAGTTTGATTTAGTGATTGTGGACGAAGGGCATAATCTCAAGCATGGTTTCCATAACTCACCGTCAGCGCGGAACCGGCTACTCGGTATTGTTTTGGGCCAAACCGACGATGAGCTCGATATTCCTGAACTTCCTGGAGCGGGCGTGAAAGCTGACAGGGTTCTTGTATTATCGGCAACGCCGGCAGAAACAGACTTCAGCCAGGTTTGGAAACAGATGGAGTTACTTGGCAAGCCGGATGTAGCGCCCGAACTTATTGATAGCGAGGCAACGCTCGACGCCAAGAAAACAGCAACGCGACGGTTTATGATTCGCCGTTTAACCGGGCTCGATATTGCCGGGAAGCGATATACCAAGAATATGTACCGCAATGAATGGCGTTACGGCGGTGTTCAGGATGAAACTAAACCAATCGAGATAACTGATCAACGGCAGCGCCTGATTGTTGCACTTGCTCAGAAAAAGGTCTCGGACATTATAACCGCGCGCGGGCAGCAAAAAGGGGGTAAATTTAGTCGAAGTTTTCAAATGGGTATGCTGGCATCGTTCGAGAGCTTCTTTCAGACAAGTAAAACACTTTCACCGGACGGTGATGAGTCAGCAACGTTTGATCAACAAGATCAGGCTAAGGACTATATCGAAAAAGAGGGAATAGATGCTGCGAGCATCAGCAACCTTGCTTCTTCGTACAGGGAAATCTTCCACACGGCATTGCCACACCCCAAAATGGATCAGGTTGCGGCGTCGCTTGCAAAAAGGATGTTTTGTGGGCAGAAGTCGTTAGTCTTTGTGCGCAGAATTGCAACTGTGCCCGAACTCCAAGCGAAGGTCAACGAGTACTATGACGAATGGATTACCGACTATATTCGCAGCCAGCTGCCATCCGCCCTGGTCTCCGAGTTTGATCAAATTGTTCAGTTCTATATTGAAAAAATTCGAACGAAGCAAGATGTCGAGCTTGTTGGTTCAGACGGCGTTCTTGACAGCAATGAGGAGGTTGTCCGAGGAAGTGTTGATGATCCTGGTGCGACCGATAATTTCTTCACCTGGTTTTTTCGCGGCAATGGCCCGCGCGGTTGGTTGTCCGGTGCTGCATTTCGGGATAATCGCCTGAAGAGTGAGGGAGCGATTCTTTCTACAGTGTTTGAGGATAACTACGTCTTAAGATTACTGGATGATTCGAGCGAGCCATTGTCAGAACTCGCCAGTCGTACTGAAATCGGCATAGAGTTATTATCGGAAAATCTGCGTCGTCTCGCATACGCATCTTTCCGCCAGGGGTCTATACAGAAAAAGTTTCCCAAACTACGCGTTTATCGGGCATATCAGAACGCCGCATTGCATCTGCTGGCAAGCAGCAAAGACACATTGGCAAACGCAGCTTCAGTGGTCTTACACACGGTGTTTAAACAAACATTGCAGGAAACACACGAAGATCCCCCAGACAATTTTCCGGAAGTTGGTGATTTTCTTTCTGAGACGACCTTTTTTTCGGAATTGGATCGACGTCCACGCTTGGCAAAAGAGATACTCGCGCCGATTTCCGGCTGGGAACTACAAGAGATACAGGTACATGAAAAACGCAAGGAGATGCTGGTTTCCGCTATTACCTTGGGCCACCCAATGGTCGATCTCTGGTTAGCCGGCGTACGCCAGCTGGAGTCATTGAAGCAGATAGCAAAAGACCAGAAACGTGATACTGTTATTGCGTATGTTGGTGCGGTACTGAACCGCATAGAAACACAGGCAGAAGATTCCGGGCTAAACACGTTTAGAGAACTTTCCCTCATCAACAAGAACTTCGAATTAATCTGCGATGTTAACTTTCCTGGTATTCAAGAAATATCCGCCTTGAAGTTGTCCCAAATTTACCAAAACGTTTTTGGGCGTCAAACCCCGGTCGCGGGGATGTTTGGCGGTGTCAATATCCAGCAGGTCAACCAATTCCGCAATCCTGGGTATCCGGTAGTAATGATTGCGACCGATGTCCTCCAGGAAGGAGAAGATTTACACACGTTTTGCTCCGACGTTATCCACTACGGTATCAGCTGGACCCCATCTTCGATAGAACAGCGCACCGGGCGGATAGATAGAATCGCTTCTGAAACCCACCGCAGGCTCGGGAAACTCAACTGCAATCCAAAACATAGTGAGTTGCTTCAGGTAAAGTACCCTTATCTAGACAATACGGTTGAGTTTCTACAGGTGAACACAATGTTTCATCGTATGAACCGTTTTATCGAAATGCTCCATGACAATATTGTCTTTAATGAGAGCTATGAAAGCGAAGTCGATGTTTCAAGGGAAATTATTCGTGAAGTCAAGGTGATTCCGCCCATAGAGGGTGAACTCCACAGCTCGTTCGAAATAGATCCAGAGTTGCTGCATCCCCAAAGCCGCATATTGGAGCGTGTAAAGCCGGACACAAGTGAGCTTATACTTAAGCATTTTGACGAACTGTGGGAAACATTTTGTAAGCGATTTGATATTCAACCGCCGAACCCACATGAACGACACCAACGTGTTGCCAAAATTTGTATTAAAGACGAAAACATTGCAGAGTTGTCGGAATGTGATCCCAATGAGCTCAGTCCAGTCACACTAAACATAAGAGCAACGCACAGTAGCGGCGATGCCGTTTTGTCCTGCCGTTACGACATTGGGCAACTGGACCTTGATCGAGAGTCGCTGTTAGGCTCCGTCGCTGAATATCATAAATATATTGGCACCGGGAAAATCTGCGCCGATGAAGACCCGAAGAACAGACAACTCCATCTCTATGTAGAGGAAGACATCCTGTTCAGTAAGCAGACAACTCAATATGATGAATTCGAGGAAGTTATCCAAAGGGCAGGCGCATTGGCGCAGGGGCTAAAACGTGTCATCCAGCATCCTCGTGCAAAGCGCCACGCTATTCCGGAATCTTCAGACAACCGGGAAGCAACCAGGAAAGTATTAAACATGGCTGCTAATATCCGGCAATTGCCCAACTCCAAGCTGGAATTAAGGGTAGTCAGCGAACGTATACGAATTTACTTTGAAAATGGACGGCATCAGGACATCTCAATACATGGCGATCAACGTCGCTACATTTTCGAGTCAGTAGCACTCTCATCCAAACGTTTAGCCAGGCTTATTCCAGACGAGATTGGCCGCTTTCGCTGCATCTGTCGCTATAATACACTGACGGATGTTGTTTCTTTTTCAATAAACGCTAAGGGTGATTTGGTAGGACGTATCGAGCAACTGGTGCGTACACTTGATCAGAATGAGCTCATTTTCTATGTATCAAGGCTGGCTGAGGAATGCGACAGGTTAGAGTATCTGTTGACGTCGGAAGATGTAAATTAGGTGCAACGTTTGTGTTTTCTTGCGGGCCTCACGCCGCGTCAAAACAGCTGTCTGCCACAAGATTATGATTTAAAGTCAAATAAGGATAATGCTCGCAAAATTACTTGGAATTCTGTGAAATGTGACTGTAGTAAATGGAAAGAATCAAGAGAGTACTTAAACAAATACAGAATAGTTTAAGCTATACTGAATTGGATTCTTTCTTATCGTCAACGGCCTATTCAATCCTTGATATCTTCAGATACTATATGATTCTTCAAGAGTTCTGTATAAAGGATGTACAACCAAATACGAAACCACTTCACCTTGCATTCTGCATCCAATAGGACTAAGTTACACGAAATCAAAAATCATTGCCCAAGACTATTGCTGTTCGCTTTGGAAAAAGTGAATCAAGAAGTACTTCTATAATCTATGTACCGTCATTTCAGCATCGATTTTTAAAAAGCTATATACTAGCTTGTTCATCATGTTCCAATAAACTAATCAATCAAGGAGGCATTATGGCTATTCCTGTCGTGTCACTAGATTTTCCAGGAGATCCCCCAACTTTTTCTTGCCCGGTATGTGGTCACAAGATTTATGACGAAGAAAGTGATGGGAGCATTTGCAAGCATATTGTGTTAATCGGCGAGTCCTTTTCCGGCATATATAAATGGAACGACCCAACTCTAGAGCAAGTATTTCAAAAACGCGCAGATAAGCTGTATGAGACTGAAGAAGAGTAGTGATTTTGAATACGATAATGACATGTCGTTAGATGAGTATCTGGAAGAAGAAGGTGTTTGGGGTGTAGCGGCTCTTGCAGTGAAGGCGTTAGATTTGAAATCGGCATTCATGCTTTCAGTAACAACATTTGGTTTTGCTGTTGGTGGTGGCTTCTGTGCAATAGTTAACTATCAACCTGAAAATGCAAATGATTAACCAACTACTTATGCAGAGTTGATGTCCTCGAGCAGGCTTTCTTTATAAATCAAACCCAATCAATGGCAATAGTTTCTTTGCTACTGCCTTTTTAAAGCGAGTATTCAGTGGATGTATTTACACCAGGAATGAGAATTCAATGTCGCGATGCGGAATGGTTGGTAACCCGTGTCGAAATTGCGAATCGACATGACGATCAGATAGTATATTGCGTTGGTGTTGATGACCTTACTAGGGGGCATGAAGCAGCTTTTTTGCCCCAATTGGAAACAATCACACCAGTTGATCCGAAGAAAACGAAGTTGGTCAGAGATGAATCTGGGGGCTATGCAAAGGCAAAGCTGTTTTTGGAAGCACAATTACGGCAGATGCCACTGACAGATCCTGAGCCCCATATTGAGGGAATGGGCGCGTTCAAGCCCATGAACTATCAAAAGGAGGCAGTACAAAGGGCTATTGCACAGTTACGTCCGCGGTTGCTGCTGGCTGATGCGGTCGGATTGGGAAAAACCATTGAAGTGGGAATGATCTTGGCAGAGCTGATGAAGCGTGGACAGGCAGGTCGCATATTGGTCTTGGCTAAAAAGTCGATGCTAGCTCAGTTTCAGGCGGAACTCTGGAATCGTTTTGCTTTGCCGCTGGTTCGACTCGATTCAGTTGGCCTTGCCAGGCTGCAATTGAAAATTCCGGCATCGAAGAATCCTTTTGAAGTCTATCAACGCATCATCATGTCTATTGACACCTTAAAGGATATCGGAAGGTACAGTCATTTTCTGGAAAACACCCGCTGGGATGTGGTCGTTATCGATGAAGCGCATAATGTCTCGGGGGGAACCAATCCAGAAAAGCATCTGAGTTTTCGACTCGCTCGCAGGCTGGCACGAAGAAGTAACAGCTTGCTTTTAACCACAGCGACTCCACATAACGGAAAACGGGAAACCTTCGGTAGGTTGATTAACCTGTTGGATCCATCTGCGATTCCTGATCCAAAGCTTAAAGAGTATGACGCCTCAGACATCAAACCGTTTTTCATGATGCGTTTTAAGGAGGATGTTCGTGGCGAGGCGGGTGATAACTTTGCTCCTCGTGAAGTTATCCCGATCGAAGAAACGAGTATCTATGCAACTCCTGAAGAAGAAATGATTTATAATCACCTGGCTTCGATACGGGATAAGACTATCAACAAGGAAATAGACTCCCGCGCAATTGTTCAGTGGGGGATGTATAAATCGTTTCTTTCCAGCCCTGAGGCCTGTCGCTCCACGGCAGAAAAAAGGCTTAAGGAGCTGCAAAAGAAACCAGAACCTTCCCGGGAAATCGATTATTTACAACCTCTGGTTGATAATCTTTCCTCCATGTCGATATCTGAAAGCAGCCGCTTTAAGTTACTAATCAAGGAATTGGACAAATTAAAATGGACTGGAAAGCCGGCGAGCCCTCGGATTCTGGTTTTTACAGAGAGCAGATTAACACAGGATGCGCTGGCAGTTGCATTAGCTATTCAATTTAATCTGTCCTTTTCCGAAAAGCATGAAGAACAGGATAAACAAGTGTTAGCGATTATCCATGGAGGGATGGCTGATACAGTATTGAGCTCTATTATAGAGTCTTTTGGTACCGGCAACAGTCCAATCCGAATAATGATTGCAACCGATGTGGCATCTGAAGGGGTGAATTTGCACCACCAATGTCATAACCTGATCCATTATGACCTGCCGTGGTCGATTATCACATTGATCCAGCGGAATGGTAGAATCGACAGGTTTGGTCAGATGCGTTCCCCAGTAGTTCGATATTTAATGGTGGATAGTGATCAGGGGCTTTTCAAAGGGGATAAGGAGATTTTTCAGAGATTGATAGGAAAGGTAGAAGAGATCAATCGTTCCACACGCACCGGTGAAAGCGTTCTCAAGCTCTATGATGCAAAAAAGGAAGAGGAGAAGATTGCAGAGGGGATCATTGAGGGAGATATTGACATCCTAGACAAAACGAATCCCGAAACAGCTGAAGGTGCCGAGCTGGAAAATCTGCTGCTGGATGCAGCCAAGGGGCATAGTCAAATCCTTGCATATATGATGGGCAAAGGTGAGGCTCCACAAGCGGGTATAGAAGAAACCCGGGACAACTCCCGTATACGTTTAATGAGTGATTCAGATTTTCTGGAGAAAGGGTACAAAACCCTTGCCGATGCCTTGCCCCATGAACACTTTCCACCATTAGAAAAAACAGCTCATCAATATATTCTAAATCCCCCCCAGGAACTGCAACGACGCTTGGGAGCTCCTAGTTCGGACGGTGATATGATTTTCGGTGCTACGGCAATTCCTCAGGAAGCCTGGCCAGAAGACGGGCAGCTTTATCTAACGTCAGAAGTCGACCGTGTCAGCGATGCAATCAAAGCGGCACTTGTGCAAAAAGGACAATGGTCCAAGGAATTGCTTCTTTGTGAGCAACACCCAGTGCTTCAATGGTTGTCAGAAAGATTGATGATGTTGATGGAACGAGGTGAAGCCCCCTTGATTTCCTCTTCTCATCTGGAACCGGGACAATTGCTATTCTGCTTTGTAGGGCAAGTCAGCTCTACTGCCGGCACTCCCCTGATCGTAGATACGCACGCAATTTCATTTAAGAAACAAGGTGGCTTTGCTATCTTACCGTTGAAACAGGCCCTCACAGATATCAAATTTGATCAATTGGGGAACACAGGAAAACAGAGTAACCTGTCCCAACAACTACTTTCTGGATTCGTTGCTGGTGCAGTAGATCAAAGTATTCGTCACTTAAAAAACCTAAAAGACAAACGGAGAGAACTCATCAACCCGCGCCTGAAAGAAGAAGAAAAACGATTGCAGAACTGGTTTCAACGTTGGGGATCAAAAATAGATGCAGAATTGGTTGGCTTGCCACCGGAAGGAAAGAAAGCCACCAGGCTTCGCAATCAGAAAGATGAAATGGAAAAATATCTGAAAGACCGTGAACAGGAATGGCGAGATACACATTTCCGGGCAGTGGATGAACCGATCACTCGATTGGTCTTGGCAGTGGAGGGCATAAAATGAGTATTGATATTGCTATTCGGAATGTCGGTGAATATTATGCAGCCCATTATCTAAACGACAAAAACGGTTTCTTGAAAGACATCTCAGACCAGACTAAAAGCTGGAAAGAGCAGGGTTCACAGGCGACCCCCAGAAAATTGCAGTCCTTGGGAGAGGCCTATTTCAAAGCAAAGGCCAGAGCACTTGATTACAAAGATCCGGAATTAAGATATCACACCGGAGATGAATCACTGGAAAGCTGGCATCCCAATCTTCTTCACGCACTGGGATACCTGGCTGAACCGTTGAAAATTGAGCTACAGAGTGAGAAAACACTTCTCCCTGCTTTGTTGCGATTGTATAGAAATAATCAGCCATGGCTCGTCGTTATAGAGACCTGCTTTTGTTTGTCAGGAGGCGATTCTGAAGAGGAAGCTCTTGAAACACGAGTAATGGGGGAAGTCAGTAAGAGTGATGAATGGCCTCTATTTCAGGGAGAATGGGAACTGGCAGTTGCAACCTTGTTCAAACAGGAAGACCGCCCACGGTGGGTGATAATAGTGGGAGGAAGCCTTATCTACTTGTTTGATGCTCATACCTATGCACAAGCTCGGTATATCAATATCAACCTGGATGAAGCTTTTGGGCGTAAGGATAGCAAGACTTTTGAGGCTATTGCTGCTTTGCTTAGCAAAGAAACGCTCTCCCCAAAAACTGAATCAGATAGTGTTATTCATGAAAAACTCCGGGAAGGAAGCTTAAAGAGTACTCATGGAGTGTCAACTCAGCTCCAGGGAGCAGTGCGAGAGGCGATCGAATCTATTGCCAATGGTTGGGTGAGTGCTCGAATAGCCAAAAAATATGGATACCGTTGGCTGGATAAAGGGAAGGAAAAAGCATTGCCGGATGGAAGCTGGGAAGTGACGGCTGAACAGTTACAACATGAAGCATTGGTGTATGTCTATCGCATCCTGTTTTGTCTGTATGCGGAAGCCCGGGGAGGAGAGTTGGGAATTCTTCCTATCAGTGATGATGTTTATCGGGTAGGATACAGCGTTGAGGCACTGCGGGATCTGGCAGAGCGAGGAGAACCCGGAACTCAAACGGAATCAGGCACCTATTACGCAGAACACTTGGATCGACTGTTTCAACTTATTCATCGCGGATTTCACCCTGAAAAAGATACCAAATCATATGGCATAGGGAAAAATGGTGATGATCATTGGGCCGTTGAAGAAGCATCTGTGCAACTAAGCATCTTTGAGAAAGAACAGGATACTCAGCTTTCCTTCTCCTCAGACCAAGAAAAGCCTTCGGAAGAAACCGATCCGGATTATCTGAAAACCTTTATCATCCAGCCACTAACTGCCACACTGTTTGACCCTGACGCCACACCTTTGCTGAGCCGGGAAAAGCTGCCTAATCAGATTCTGCATAAAGTAATTCGATGCTTGAGTTTAGGTCGAGGAGAAAAAGGGAAACAGATCGGAAGGATCAATTATGCAGAACTGGGAATTGTACAATTAGGAGCTGTCTATGAAGGATTGCTCTCCTATAAAGGCTTTTTTGCCAAGGAGGACTTGATACAGGTCCTTCAGGCGCACAAAAAGAATAAAGGGGGACAGCCGGTTGTCCTCGATAATGATATTGATCCTAAGCAACCCACGTGGTTTGTCCCAAAATCCAGATTGGCAGATTTTAAACAGGGTGAGGTTGTTATAGAGCACCGTACGAAGCAAACCCGTATTTATAAAACAGGAGAATTCATCCTGCATCTTAACGGGATGGATCGGGTGAATTCAGCCTCCTACTACACGCCAGAAGTGTTAACCCATACACTGGTCAGGGAGGCATTAAAGGAACGTCTTAAAGAGTTTGGTCCCGATCAGGCGGATGAAATTCTCAAATTAAAGATCTGTGAGCCGGCCATGGGGTCTGCTGCCTTTCTTGTGGAAGCTATCAATCAGCTAGCCCATGAATACCTGCGTCTTAAGCAGGAACAGTTGCAGCTTATCGGTAAAAAGGGTATTGACCCCAGTAGATATGAAGATGAGTTACGGCGTGTGCAGCATTACATAGCTGTCCATAATGTCTATGGTGTTGACCTTAATCCTACGGCATTAGAGCTAGGGGCGTTATCCCTCTGGCTGGCAAGTATTCATCGGTTAAAAGTGAAATTGGGCAATGAAGGGCGATCGGATATCTATTCACCTGGTGCGACTCCCTGGTTCGGTTTGAGATTACGGGCTGGAAACAGCCTGATCGGTGCTCGTCGTGCAGTTTGGACTGAAGGACAACTTAGAACAGGGAAATTTTACGGCAAAAACCAGGAAGCTCCGAGGCAACTGAAACCAGGAGAAGACAGAAAGCCCAATGAAATCTACCATTTCCTGGTCTGGGATGAAGATATGACGCCTGCTGCCAGGGATAAATTGATGAAACAGTTCTGGAAGGAGGATTGCGATAAAATCAACACATGGCAGAAAGAACAGGTCAAGCAGAAATGGACGGTTGAAGAGATCGCCCTAGCTAAAACCATCTCTGAAAAAGTCGATGAATTGTGGGAAGAGTATGCTATCGCCAGGGTCGATGGACTGAAGAAAACCCAATGCACAGCCAGTGTCTGGCCTCAATTGCCTGATTTGAGCAAAGGAGCCTCGCTTGTTCAGCAGGAGCAGATCAAAGCCACATTGGAAGTCACGTCTGGTGCCTTTCAGAGGCTCAAACTCATGATGGATAGTTGGTGTGCTTTTTACTTCTGGCCGTTGGACCAATCAAATTCTCTGCCAACCCGGGATGCTTGGCTTATATCTACAAGACTACTTTTGGGAGGTGTCGAATGGACTGATGATACCACCAAAGATATGCTCAAATTCAAACTGGGAAATTCGTTTAATATTGAAAGCCTCTATCAAGAATCCCAAAACAATCTTCCTGATACAGCCCAGTTGGTGGAGGCCGTACCCTGGTACCAAGTAGGTTCTCAGACTACACAAAAGCAATATTTTCACCACTGGGAGTTGATCTTTTCAGAGATTCTGGGGCCTTCGTTCAAGGATCAATTGTACCCTCCCAAAGGCTTTGACCTGATGTTTGGAAATCCACCTTGGGTAGGAGCCGATTGGAAAGAGGCTGAGCTTTTAACTGAATATGAGCCGCTTCTCGGTGTTAGGGAAGCAAAAGCTGCAAATATAAATAATAGAAAATCAAAAATATTAGAGATTTCAACTCAGCGCGAAGATTATCATAATTATTTTATCTCAAGTCATGGTCGTGCAATATTTCTGAGTGATATTACACTTTATCCTTCGCTGAAAGGAATGCGCACAAACTTGTATAAGAACTTTATTGAAAGAAGCTGGGCCCTTTTTAGTGAACAAGGAATAGTTGGATTTCTTCATCCTGAAAGCGTATTCGATGACCCAAAAGGAGGATTGTTTAGAGAAAGATACTTTAAAAGGATGCGGCGACACTATCAATTTAAAAACGAGTTACTTCTGTTTTCTGATGTTGGCAACCGAATGGCATATAGTATCAATATTTTCGGTAGTTTGATGCAGTCGGTTTCATTTAGAAGCGTTTTTAATCTGTTTTCTCCCAACACAATAAGCGCTTGTATGATATCGAATAAAAGCTCAATTGTTCCTGGAATTAAAACTGATGAAGGAGTTTGGGAAACCAAAGGACATTTTGATCGTATCATTCAGATAACAAACAAAGAACTAGCGTTATTTGCATCACTATTTGAAGAAAAAAATACACCGGAACTACAGACTAGCCTTCCTCAAATTCATAGCAATGCACTGTTAATGGTACTAGAAAAATTTTCAACAGTTAAAAATCGCCTCTATAATTTGAAAAATGAGTATTATGTTGAAACAGAAATGTTTAATGAAGTCAGAGGTCAACACGCAGGTCTGATAACAAGAGAAGATAATCCGAGTTTTAAACCTAAATCTATTGAAGAGTGGATCCTTTCAGGCCCTCATTTCTATGTATGCAATCCTTTTAATAAAACGCCATTTGAAACGATTACCAGTCAACGAGCCTATGATTTAATCGATCTCACTCAAATCCCAGAAGACTATTTACCAAACGCTGCATATAGGCCAGGAGATAAAAATGGTGATTGTACCAAATACAATCAATCAATTGCTGAATGGCCTAAACCTAAAAAGCCTTATAAAAAAGAGACATATTGGGAACCAGGATTTTATCCAATAGTTGAAAATGAAATTGCTGCATGGGAAACTCTATTAGGAGAACCTTTAATAATTCATAGTATTGATACAGAACAGCCAGGTGCACACACTGCTCGTCAATTCGGTTTCTTCTGCGAATGGGAAGGGAAAATAGAAGAAGCGGTAAGTTGGTTAAAAGCTAATAACTGTATAAAAAACGATGAATTTGATCAAAAATTCAGGATTTTAAAACTGATTCAGGGTGCCCCTAATAGAGAACAATACCGATTGCTTCCTATTCCAATAACAGCAAGATTTAAATATGCTTTTCGAGCAATGTGTCAACCTGCAAATGAGCGAACTTTAGTTGGCTCACTCATGCCAAAAGGAGCAGGAGCGATTAATTCGGTGAGATTTATTATATTTAATGACCCTTTTTTACTACTATCATTTTCAGCTTTTGCAGGTTCAATAATTGCGGATTTTTTTATTAAACTATTCTTTAACAGTTGTTGAGCACCCCGCGGTGCTGAGCCCAGTAAAATAAGGGTACAATCTCGGAAAATCCGAAAAGTGTAGTGCCACAGAATTCGATAAATTACTTGACCGGCTGTTTTCTTCCCGGTATTTTGTACGTGACAGAACAAGGAGGTCTCCATGTATGCACGTGTCAAAAAGTCCGGGAAGTACCAGTATCTGCAAATCGTCAAGAGCCGAAGAGAG
>JAHJRI010000361.1 GCA_018830885.1 bacterium
AAGCATCGCCAGGATGGCGATGTCAACGACCGCCCTCGGATGACGGCCAGGGATGGACGTCGAGAATGAGTTCAATGACATACAGGTCTTAGCGTCTATAGCGGAACCTGAATAGATACCTCTCATTTAACAATGGGCACGTCCATAGTTTTGCTAACCGGACAATGATGATTGGATCTAATAATTGTTAATTAAATGTAAAGTATATTGACCCGGTATCGTTGACAACATAAAATTTGCCACAGCTGGACATAAATTCAGGATTTACGCTTGTAGTCAAAAGTATATTGTCTGTCGAGAAATCAAGTCTGGATTTCTTGGACCAGGCCAATCAACCCATTTAGACCTCTTTTCCATGAAAAGATCTGTTATCATAAAAGATATCCTGCCTTTTCTTTGTTGGTTTGTTTTACTGGTCATTTCTGTGGCCAGTATAGATTACCTTTTGCACCAAATGGATCTGGTTTGGATTGGAAAGTATCTCGGTATTCCGGGTATTTTTATTTTGGCAGTCTCATTCATTTACTCGGTAAGAAAGCGCAAGATAATTGAGGTTGGCTCGTTGAAACTGTTTTTATCGCTGCATGTTTCCCTGGCCTGGATAGGGACTCTCTTCATTATGGTTCACGCGGGGATTCATTTCAATGCCGTGTTGCCATGGTCAGCGTTTATTTTGATGCTTCTGGTCGTAATCAGCGGATTGGTTGGGCGATATCTTTTGAATGAGGCAAAAAACACATTAAGAATCAAGTATGAATATCTGCTCAATCAGGGATATTCAAAAGAAGAGATTGAAAAGAAGGCCTTTTTGGATGCTTTGACTGTGAAATCCATGACCAAATGGAGATTTGTGCATAAACCCATTACCCTCCTTTTCAGCATATCGGTTGCATTGCACATCATAACCATATTAATGTTCTGGAGCTGGTTTCAATGATCAAAAAAACATCAATCATTCTGATTATAATAACAATAACAGGATGGCTCATATATTTGTTTCCAGAGGAAGCCATCAGTCCTGGTGATCTTTTGGAAAAGCATCGTCATCTTGAAGAAAGCTGTGCGAATTGTCATGACACATTTCAAGGTGCCTCCGGGGAAAAATGTGCACAATGTCACGCGCCTGATAAAATAGGCATCGTTCAAACAAAGGACCAAATCAACGGGCAGGAAAAAAAGAGCCTTTCCTTTCATAACAAGCTCAAACCAGATACATGCACAGCCTGCCATAGGGAACACCAGGGGCGATTGACATCCAATCAGACAATTCAGTTCTCTCATGAGATGCTTGGACATAACAACGTTAAAAACTGTATTGAGTGCCACCAGCCTCCTGCAAATTCAATGCACCAGAAATCCGGTCAGGATTGCACCCAGTGCCATAAAACAACCAATTGGGCGTCCGCCGAAATCGACCATAGTACCTATTTTAGATTTGATAGAGATCATCGGACGGCTTGTACTGCCTGTCATCCAAATTCAGACTATAAGGCATATACCTGCTATGGTTGCCATGAACATTCGCCTCGAAAGATTGAAAAGGAGCATACAAAAGAGGGCATCCGTGACTATGCAAACTGTGCTGAGTGCCACCGCAGCGGGGACGAACACGATATCAGGAAGCCAAAAAGGGTGAAAAACCGGGTGATTGAACCCGGAGATCAGGAAATCAAGAAACATGACAGGAAATCAAAGTATTCCCGCGATGATTCCCGTCGATCAAAAAGACATTCGGATGATCATGACGACACCCATGAAGATGAAGATCACTGATTCTGTCAAATAACTGCCTCTGTTAAGGGGTCGTAGCGGCGGGTTAAAACAGGATAATGCCCCCGGAAGCCCTGCGAAAATCAAAAAACAATAATGAGCAGGCAAAGTGACGTTTTCATCTTTTTTCAGGCAGCTGTATTTTTGATAAAGTTGAGGTACTCAGGAGAGCGTGACAGGTAAAAGGCCAGTGCTTTTGTAAAATCTTTGCCCAGGATACCGTCGATCATCATCTGGCTGATTTCCCGATTACGTTCAAGAATCAGTTGGGACGTAATAAGAATATCATATTCGTCCTCGGAAACGGAATCGAGCAGTTTTAGCCATGCCGTGCGGGCTCGTGGCTGGTACATCCAGAAATAAAGAAGATCCAGGGCATGAACCATGATAATCTGCTCCAGGTCACGCACTTCGGTTTTGGGTTGTTCTCGTGGCGGACACGGATAGTTTAGAATTTCAGTTGTCTGCGTTTCAGGGAACATCACCTCCAGACGTGCATAAACATCAACCAGATCCGCCAGCTTATGCCGATAATCGCGAAACCGGAGGCGGATGTTATCGATTCGATCACCCAGGCCCTCAATAAATCCGGCCACCAGATCTGAAGCCGCTTTGGATATAATCGCGGCCCATTTTTGAAGGATCAGATCAGCTCCTGAAATCCCGACAATCCCCATTATCATGCCCAAAGAGGCATTAAAGAGGACAGCCACCGGAATTGAGAAAATTGAACGGAAGAAATTACCCAGGATCACCGTCCGCGGCAGTCCGCGGATCGCATTGTGACTGGAGAGGTAGATCCCGTTCGCCAATGCCATCACACTGTACAGAATAATCGGGTGCGTGGTCGTTGTCACATCTAACCAATTATCCAGGATAATCGTTTTAACAAGAAGATCGAGTAAGGGCACTGAAAAACCGGTATACATCAGCGAGTCCGTTAAACGATCCCAACTGACATAATCATTCCAGCTCAGCAGGGGGGAACGGCGCAGCCCGCCGCCACCCAGCACCGACTGCCAGATATTGCGCAAGCCGGTAATCCCAAACCAGATAAAAGCCCCGCCATATGCCAGCAACCACCAATCCTTTGTCAGGGCAAACGTAGCAAATGCCGGAATAAAGCCGATCAGCACTTTCAAGTAGTTTTTCAGCCGGGAGTTCAGGTAGTGTATGTCAAAAGTTTTCTTGGTTTTACGAGTAGTTGATATCGAAGCTTCGAGTTGGTTGGTTTCTCCCTGCTGAATACCACCCAACGTGACAATGTTACCCGGTGTCTGCATCCGAATGGAAGTATCCTGGACTTTCCAGCTTAACACCCGTTTATGCCCAAACCCTTTTAAAATATCCAGTTTTTGGAACATATCGGAAAAAAAATTTCTCCAAAACCTGTTATTTCGTTTTGGGATGAATGTTAATTGTCGAAACGCAGCCATATTCACCGGTATGATTTCACGGGTCGGCCCTGTTCGCCTTCCGATTTGACGTTGAGCCCGCACAGGCAACGTTTCAATCAATGCCAGGCCCATTCCATGCACTTTGGGTGATCGCCCAGTCGAATCGCTGCCGATACGGGCTTTCAGCCGGCGGTTTTTGTATATCGAGACGAATCGTTCGATGTCATATAAAATGGCATTCAGTTTCTGAGCACGTTCCTCGTAATCAGGATGTCCTGAATCCGGCAGATTATCGATGATTGTATGAATAACCCGTTTCAGGATGATAACATTTTTTTTGTTGATGGTTGCCTGAAGTTCGCTGATACTGGCCAGATGTTCTGTCAAACCGGCAGCATAGTCCTTGAGATTAAATATTTCAAGCCGTGTGATCGCCCCTTTGCAGTCATAGATGATCTCTAATACATCCGCTACATCCAAATTAGTCAGATTCAGGGTAATTCTGTATCCAGAACGTAAAGGAATCAATTGATCTAATAGTTCCGGTGGGCTCAGTCGCAGAAACTCAGGAACCTTGTCCAGATCAACCACTTTTTCCGGATCGATTAGTTCCGGATTTTGCTCTGATTGAAGGTAGTGTTCGATCAGTTGTTCGATGTCGATGCGGTTAAACGTTTCACAAGGTGATGCTGACACCGCATTGTCCGGGGTAATGTCATTGGATTGTTCTGCTTTTTTTTGTTTTTGATAAGCTTTTATGCTCGTCAAAATATGCTGGTGTACAAATTTGGATAGATGCAATTTGGACTTTTGCCCGATCCCGACGAACTTCAGAAATGCTTTTTCGTCCAATGGCGGTAATTCAATACCACAGGTCTCGCCGATTTTTTTGAGATGGATTCGATTGAATTCAGCAAAAAGTTCCAGGATATGGGCCTGCTGAAAATCAGACACCTGTTGCCCCTTTTCCATGATTTTTTTGACCGGTTCTTCGTCCAGAAAACACATAAATTCATGCGCACTGGAGAAGTTCCGCGGAACCCAGATTAACTGCACGTATTTGTCACGAAAGCGGGCGGGAAATTCAATCCCGATTCGAATATCGATCCCCATGATTTCCGCAGCCGCCAGCAGTTCAGATGCAAAACTCGGGGCGATATAGTTGTAATGAATGACGCGCAGACGCCTGATCCCCTTTATCCAGGCATCCATGATCAGATGGGTGGAAGACTTGCGGCCTTTCGTATTGGCGTCGTGAACATGATCGTCAAACGCAATCTGGTTCCATTCTTCCGGCATTTCCAGCAGATGATAAAACTTAAGTTGTCGACGTACGATGTGCGGTTTGCCGGTTGCCGTGATGCGAAAATCATGGGCCAGTTCCAGTTGACGCCGAACATTTCCATGAGATCTGACCAGTTCTTTCATCATCTCCAGCAAAACCCTGGCGGTATTTTTCGGCATGGCACCCGGGGCTGTATCGATGATTTCATGGTGCAGTGCACGCAAGGCGCTGATACGACGATCAGCATCTTCTCCCTCAAGAGAACTGACCAGTGAAGCAACTGCAAACGCAATGCGCAATCCTTTGGATTCGGCCAGTTCCTTGATTCCGTTGGGATGAAACAGGGGATTGAACGCCTGGCGCGCATGTCCTCGGGTCTGGTCCTGTTTCAGGATATCGTTAACGATACGCAGAAGTGCATAATCTCGCTTGTCAAACAAAAATCTGGAGACCGTCTCGTCCATTCTATTTCCTGAGCATAAAATTGTCTTATCCGAATTCGCCTTGTACCTGTGCTAATTAACACACTTTCAAATGACTTGCCCACGATTCTATGATCTTTTTCTGAAAAGATATATATCAATTGCGAAAAAGTACTCACATATGCAATCGATGGGAATAAAAAGTGAGTTTGGATTTACAGCCCAAATCCCTGACCATGACAGCCCGTGCTCCAGCGACATTGAATTAACCGCAGAGAACGTCCGGGACACACGAATCTTCAGACAAACAGCTTAATAAACAAATAAATAAATGTGATTTGATGTCGTTACAGCAGTTAGTAAAGATGAGATGGCAGGTACCGGGGATAAACGGGTGGTCTGGTTGAGCATCGTCCCCCCAAAGCGACTGGTGTGACACCTCGCGATATCATTAACATCCTTCGTCGTAACTCACTCGGGGCATATGGGGTTGTATAAAAAAAACGCCTGAAAATCCGGATAACCTGCGCCTTGATCCTCCCCGCTTGATACGCCCGATTCGTTTATTTTTTTTGCTCATGATAACAGATAGGTGTCAACTTTTTAAAAATATTTATTGACACTATCTGAATATTCAAATATCTATATATGAGACATTCAAAACAAGGTGACATCATGGAAACAAATCAGGTTAAAGACGAAATCACGCAAACACTGGATCATCTGTTTGTTGAACAGGCCGACAACATTGAGAATGCGGTCCGCAGCCTCAAGGTGATCGCCCATCCGGTTCGACTCAAGATCCTTTGCGTTCTGAAAGACAGCGAATGCACGGTGCAGGCACTGGAAAAATATGTCGGTGTTGCACAGGCCACGCTGTCCCAGCACCTGTCATTACTCAAGGATCGCGGGATTCTTGTTTCAAGCCGGGAAGGCCATTATTCAGTCTATCGCCTGGCGAATGAAAAGATTGCTGACCTGTTTGAAATGGTTCGCTATATGTATTGTTCGTAATTTGTCTTTTTCTGTAACATATCGGCATGTCCGTCAGGAACGTGTCCCTTATGGAGGTGGCTCATAGACGAGACCGATTCAAGACAGTTTCGTCGGTTCAGATCCATCCATATCGGATACCCAGTGGCAACACGACCATGCTGATGGGTTACATTTTTTTTTGCTCTTAATATGCAGTTATTAGAATATTCAGATATAAAATGAAAAAACTATTTAATGTCAGGCATCATCTGGTCGAGTTTGCCATCAACCATCCCAAGTTCATTTTACGGGGGAGTATTGTCATCACGTTGTTGTTCCTGACAGCCTTTCCCAGTTTAAAGACCGATACGGATCCTGTGAAGATGCTGCCCCAGGATAATCCAGCCATTCAGTTGTACAATTCCGTCAAAAGCGATTTTCAGATTTATGATCTGGTGGTTTTGGGGATCGAGTCAACGGATGGCTCGTCGCTGTTTACCCCGGAGCGGTTGAACCGGGTGGACAAAATAACCCGGGAGATATTGGAAATCCAGCTGCCCGAGGCGGGTGACTCCATTTTTCACCAGGTTTTCAAATCCCTGCAATTCCTGAAGGATCACGAAGCGGATGCGGACAGCGGCCGGGAGATCATGGTCAGGAATGATGTCATGGCCCTGAGTACGGTGGACGATATCGTCCGCAACCAGCGACAGGAACTGGAGCTGGTGCCGTTGATGGGTAAAGCGCCTGCCACCCAGGCCATGGCGGATGACATCCTGCACAAGATCAACACCAATCCGATATTGAAAGGGAAACTGGCTTCAGAGGATGGCAGCCTGATCGGTATCTTTATCCCGCTGAAGAATGGGAAGAAAGACCAGAGTTACTATCTGGGCGAAGAGATGAAAAAGATCGCCAATAAATACCTGAACAGTGGAGAACGGTATTACCTGGCCGGACTGCCGATCGCCGAAAACACGTTTGGGAACGCGATGTTTATTCAGATGGGCGTTTATGCGCCTGCGGCCGGTCTGGTGATCTTTCTGCTGCTGCTGTTCTTTTTCAGAAGCATCCAGATGGTGATTGCCCCCATGCTGCTGGCCATCATGACTGTCACCTGGTCCATGGGTGCGCTGATCTTCAGTGGAGAGTCGATCCATATCATGAGTTCGATGATCCCCATTTTTCTGATGCCCATTGCCGTGTTGAACTCCATTCATATTCTGAGTTCTCTGCATGAAAAGCTCAGGGAGCACGCTGACAGGGCTTCGGCTGTCCGGGCCGTGATGAACAAGTTGTTCAACCCGATGCTCTTTACCTCCATTACGACGGTGGTCGGGTTTGTCTCCCTGTCAACCACAGGCATCCCGCCGGTGATCGTTTTCGGGCTGACCATTGGTTTTGGTGTTTCTCTGGCCTGGCTGATGTCGATGCTGTTTATCCCGGCGTATTTTATGAACCTGAAGGAGTCTTCACTGAAGCATTTTGGCAAAATCAAAGATGATAAAAAATCAGCTGTGATGGAGATTGTCCAGGTCTTCAGAAATCTGGCCAACCGATCCCCCGGAGCGGTAATCCTGTTTTCCATCGTGGCCGTGATGATCTCCTATATAGGGGTTCAGAAAATCATCATCAATGATAATCCTGTCCGCTGGTTCAAGCAGAATCATGTCCTGAGGGAGGCCGACAGGGTGATGAACAGCAAGCTGGCCGGTGTTTACCAGGCCCACCTGGTCTTTACACTGCCTGGCGCAAAGGCCGCACCCGGCAAGGGAGCTGCAGCGGCAAAAGCAACCGATGAATTCAGTGAAGATGCCTTTGCAGATGAAACAGCCACCCAGGGCCCATCGATCCGCGACATCGAAGTGATCCGGTACATGGACCAGGTCAATGAATTCCTGCTCGATGTCAAGGATAAAGAGGGGCGACCGCTGGTGGGCGGCGTCACATCCATTATTGATATTCTGAAGAAGGTGGGGGATGTCGCTCTCGACGACAGCAGTCTGCCGGATTCCCGGGAGAAGGTGTCCCAGTATATGTTCCTGTTTGAGTCCGGTGACAGCAAAAAAGGCAAGGACATGTGGAAATTCATCACCCCCGGAGACGGCAACAAGGCCCAGATGTGGCTGCAGTTGAAAACCGGGGACAATCAGAAGATGACCGATTTGATGAAACGCTTTGCCGAATGGCAGATCCTCCATGCGCCGCCTACATTCACGCTGGCAAACGGGAACTCCGTTTCCCTGAATGTCGGCTGGTCCGGTCTGACCCATATCAACAATGTCTGGCAGCATGAGATGGTCAACGGCATGCGCAATGCGCTGATCGGTTCCTTCGGGATTGTATTTCTGATGATGGTCTTTCTTTTCAGGAGTATCCGCTGGGGTGTGATTGCCATGCTGCCGCTGACACTGACGATTGTCCTTATCTACGGCGTGATTGGCTTTACCGGTAAGTATTACGACATGCCGATCGCCGTACTCTCCAGTCTGACCCTGGGTCTCTCCATCGATTTCGCCATCCATTTCATCGAAAGTGCGCGGACAACGTTTAAAACGCTCCACAATGTGGAGGCGACCTTGAAGGAAATGTATCAGAACACGGCACAGGCTATCTGGCGAAATGTCCTGGTGGTCTCGGTGGGATTCATGCCCCTGTTTTTTGCCTCACTGGTGCCCTATGTGACAGTGGGTTTATTCTTCTTTGCCATCATGCTGGTCAGCGGCATCACGACCCTGATTCTGCTGCCTGCGATTATCAATAAATTCTGCAATCGGTTGCCCGGTATGATGTCGGAACCGATCAAAATATAGGTCAGGCCCATGTGTGTCGAAAGGGTTCAACGCGTTTTTACCGCCTTTGTCGTACTGCTCGCTTCTTTTTTGATTCTGAAAGGGTACGTCGCAGGTGTTTATCTACTCTGGTTCGTGGCCACCATGCTGGTGGTCTGGGGGGTCACCAACTTCTGCCCCTCTTTCAGTTTTTTTCGCTGGCTCGGTTTGAAACCGTGTCAGTACAAACGATAAACCGACAAACCCGGTGCTGTCTTCCCTGAGAGAATACAGCACCATCCATCTGGAGAAAAAAGATGAAATCACTGATTGTTGCTCTATTCGCGGTTCTTGTTTCATTCACTGCGTTTGCTGAATCCGCTGACGATGTTGTCCGGAAAGCCAACCTGGCGGCCTATTATCCCGGGGATGACGGCAGCGCACAGCTGCTGATGAAAGTGTACCGCAAAGGATCGGAAAAACCGATCTCCAAACTGTTCTATATGCTGAGAAAAGATCTGGCTGAAGGCGGGGAACAGCTGTTCTTCACCTATTTTGTCAGACCTTCCGATATCAAACGGACCACCTTTCTGGTTAAAAAGTATATCGATGCCGACGATTTTCGACGGCTGTACATTCCCGCCTCGGATAAAATCCTGGCCATCGCAGGCAGTCGGAAGCAGGACCCCTTCATGGGATCTGATTTCTCCTATGAGGATGTCTCAGGACGCCATTTCAGCAAGGACAATCATTCCATGGAAGGAGAAGAGACTTACAACAACCGCGCCGTATTTATTACGGAAAGCGTCCCCAAAGTCAGAGAAGACAAAATCGCCCGTATGAAAGCCTGGATCGATAAAGAGACCTATATCCCCTTGAAAGTGGAGTTTTACAATCATGACAACCAGGTCTATAAAGTCTATGAATCCGGGTCGATTCAAACCGTCAGTGGATTTCCAACCATCATGAAACGGACCATGACGTCACCCCTGGAAGGCACCCGGACAGAAATCCTGGTCAACCCCAAAAAGGTGCAATACAACATCGGACTGGACGAGGAGCTGTTTTCTGAGCGCTCCCTGAAGAATCCACCCATGAAATACCTGAACTGATCGGTTGCTTAAACCAGAACCCAAACAGGGAATCCGAAGCGTGAAATCCGGGCTCCCCTTAAAAAATAAAAAAAGGTGAAAGGACGAATCATGCTTGCCAAGTCAAATAAAAAACAGTTGCTCAAAACAGTTGCCCTGATCCTGCTCTTTGGTTTATGGCCCCTGCTTTTTTCAAGTTCCCTGTTGGCAGAGGACAAGGATCCTTTTGCAGAACCTGCCACATCTGGGACAGACGATTTTTCCGAGACTGAACCTGCCGCAGGTACCACCGATGCATTTGCCGATACCGGTGATACCCCGCTCAAGGCAGCCCGATCGCTTGAATGGACCGGGTTTCTGGAAATCGAGCAGGGCAGCCATATCGGAAAAAGCAGTGTGGTTGATAAACAATGGGTCCTGAGCAATCGGCGGTTTCGCCTGGCTACACAGTCCAACACGGACATGGGGTCGGTTTTTCTCAAGGCGGATTTCATTGAAGACAGTGTCGCCCGGGAAAGCCGGGTGGATCTACGGGAAGCCCGGGTGGTGGTCACCCCGATCCAGCAGATGGATCTCAGCATCGGCAAGCAGGTAAATACCTGGGGTGTGGCCGACATGCTCTTTATCAACGACCTGTTCCCCAAAAACTGGATCTCCAATTTTCTGGGCCGGGATATGGAGTCCATGAAGGATGCCGCCAATTCATTCCGGCTCACCGGTTACCTGGGGAACCTGGTCCTGGATGTGGTTTATCATCCGGAGTTTGCCCCCGATACCACCCCCACCGGATGCCGACTCTCCGTCTACAACCCCAATTCCCAGACCCTGGTGGCCAACAGCAGCAGTTGCGGAAGCAGCTACCGGTATGTGAACCAGCCCGGGGAAACCAATGGTGAAACCGCCGTTCGACTGAAGTTCCAGCTGGGCAGCTATGAGCTGGCTGCCTATACCTACAGCGGCTATTTCAAGAACCCGAAGGGGCTCCAGAGGGCAAACAACAGCGGCAGCGGAACGGGTGAAACAGGTCTGGTCGCCGGACAAACCGCCGGTTATACCACCCTGATGGCCTATTATCCCAAACTGCAGGTTCAGGGCGCTTCCCTGGAAGGTCAGCTGGGACCCGGGATCATGACCTTTGAAACCGGTCTGTATCAATCACTGGAAGACAAAGATGGGGAAAACCCCCTGATTGAGAACGGCAAATGGAAGTATTTACTGGGATATCGCATGGATCTCACCGCCCATCTGGGTGTCGGGGCACAATGGTATCAGGAACAGATGCTGCAGTACGACGCCTATGAAAAAGCGGTGGGGACCTATTTTCCGCAGACTTATGAGTATCGCAGAAAAGAGAGGCAGAATACCTATACGCTGCGCCTGACTGTCAAAGCTCAGCAGGAGACCCTCTGGATAAACCTGTTCCGCTATCAACGACCCGAAGACAGGGATGCCTTCACAAAACTGGATATCACCAAACGTCTGAACGACAGCCTGGAAATGGTTGTCGGAACAAACGTGTTTGAGGGGGAGGATCACTACGAGGACAGGGAATTCGGCATGCTGAAAAACGACGACAACCTGTTCGCCAGGGTCAAATACAACTTTTAAATCAATGCCGTTAACTTAAACAACCTTTTCTTGCGACTTCTGAATCTCTTTGTTCCCGGGGGGTCCTATTCATGCGACCCCCGGTCAACCACAGCCGTTATCGGAGGCAGATCATGCTGGCAACGATCGATAAACTGTCCTATCGGAACCTGGCCCTGTTTGCCCTGGCGCTGGGTCTGGCCCCTTTTTTTCCGGAACCCCATCTTGTGGAGAAGGTCACCCTCCTGATGAACGGCGCCCTGTCCAGACCGATTGATATCTTCGATCTGTTTCTCCACTCGTTTCCACTGGTATTACTGGGGATCAAGTTTGTGCGGGACTATCTGCGCAAACCCCGGGGCTAGCCATTCAGTCCCGTTGTCAGCAACCCTTTTTTAAAAACACCCTACTCAATGTCATTTAGTTAAGCCGCTTGCTGAGTGTCTGCGATGGACCTGTTTGAATTGCCTGGAGAAGTTTCTTAGATGATCTGAACGAAGCGAAGCGGCCGAGAGCCCAATTGGTTGAGCAAATTGAGTTTTGGGCTCTCAGCGAAGCAAGTTTTAGATCATCTTGAAACGGATCCGCAATTGAAACGGGTCCATTGCAGACACGGAATTTAAAGCTTAACTAAATGGCATTG
>JAHJRI010000362.1 GCA_018830885.1 bacterium
CACAAAATCTGGAACAGAATCCTCACAAACTGAAAGACTTGAAAAAACTGAACATGAGTTTTGGACTGACCGTGACGGATGCCGATGTGATGATGACCCTGGAATTCGCTGATGGGTTGCTGACGCTGCACCCGGGGATAAAAAAGCAGGTCGGGGTGCTGATCGAAAGCGAAACAGATATTGTGATGGCCATGTCCAATCTGCAGATCAAAGGTGGGATGCCTTACTATTTCGATGAAACTGGCAGAGATGTGCTGAAAGCCATTTTCAGCGGGCGCATGAAAGTGATCGGGATGTTGGCCCATTTTCCCAGCATGATTCGTCTGTCCCGCTTGCTTTCCGTTCACTGATTGGTTTCAGCGTCCTGATAAAGGGTCATCACCAAATGAACGACATGCTATCCTGCGGTTGTCGGTTTGCAAACCTGCCGACGCCGATGGGGACTCAAACCCGACGTTTTTTGAGACAGGATTCGAGTGCCAGAATAAAGCGCTCATAGGTTGAAAGCGGGTATTCACCCATATTAAAGATTCTGAATACAACCCCGGACAGTTCGCCTTGAGCCGAGTAGATTTCGTAGCACTCTTTATCACCGTTATCCCAGTGAGCCAGGTCTTCGGCCAGGCTCTCATAGTCCACCCCAGCAGGAAGGAAAAGTGCCGTTCCGATGTTCTGCTGCTCCATTCCCTCTTTTAAAAAGGATTTGAGCCCCAGTTTCTGGTAGCCATTTCTCAGGATCCGCAGCCGGTCCCGATACATCCGCATTCGACCTGAGAGACTGCCCCGATCGATATAATCGTCAAGTGCTGCCTCAAACTCCAGCAGTGCCCTGATATTGATTGTATACGGGTGACCACCGGTCCGCTGGGCCATCCAGGTTTTTCCCATGTCAAAATAGGGAATACGTCCGGGATGTTTGGCCATCTCTTCCAGGTAACTCTTTTCCACAACACAGAAGCTGAGATCCGGGTTGGAATGGAGACCTTTGTTGGTTGAGCAGATGAGACAATCGATGTGCCATTCCCTGACATCGATATCCTCGACAAAAACAGATGCAATGGCATCGACAATAAGTCGACAGTTTAACTTTCGGGAAAGCTTTCCGACCTCCCTGACGGGGTTCAGAAGACACACACTGGTGCACCCATGCACCATCCCGATTGTACCGAGCTGATGTTTTATCAATAATGCTTCAATCGTTTTGATATCGGGTTTTGTGCCAGGTTCCAGGGTATAGCGAATGGTGCGAATCCCCAGCTGCTCACAAAAATCGGCTTGACGATGCCCGTAAACGTCGTTGGCAATGACCAGGATACCCTGATCGTCAATGCAGGAACCGACAGCAGCGGCAATGGCACCAGACCCTGAAGAGGTGAAGATAACTGCTTCGTGGGTTTCTGCAACCTGTAACTGTTCAGTTACTTTTTTACGCAGGCGGTCAAGAATCGGTTTTAAAGCAGGGCCCCGTGGAACAATGGGTTGCTTGCCGTATGTTTCCGAAATCTGGTTGACGCGTTCTGGAAGATGAAACACAGCTGGTGTCAGCGATACTCTTTTCACATTTTCTCATGGTTGGGGTTTCGTGTTGAATCAGCGCCTGGCTTAAGAATGCTCTGATAACAGACAGAGTCTAGGTAGGTAGTGCAAAACCGGGTATGGATCACCCGTAACAAGCATCTCCTGTGTTGCATTCGACTTTACTGCAAAACAGCCATCATGTCTATAACACCAGCAACCCGTTTTTCAGCAGCACTTGCCAGAGATCTGACTGTAAGAAGGAACTGAAATCTTTCCCGCTGCCGGTTTCATAGCTCTGTTTCCAGTCTTGAAGCGTCACGCGAGACTCTGTCGCGAGTGAAATTCTTGATAGCTGGTCCGTCAGCCAATCACAAAGCAATCTGGAGGCACTGATTTCCTGGGATTCTGCCCGGTTGTTAAAAAACAGGCCGACGGTATTGGACCGTTTATCCTTTTTTCCAGTGTTCCGAGGGGACAGTTGTGGAAGGCAGCTGATCCACAGGAGCTGGCTGGTTTCCTTCGGCTTATTTTCAGAATTGAGAATGGTTGTTTGAATGATTCCGGAGTCAATGGTTGTTGCCGGTGTTTTGAAATCAAACCAGCTGTTGATTGGATAATTGAGACCGATGCCATACATATAATTATAAACAGCCTTGTTCAGACCTGATGCGAAACGATCATGATCGGCGCCAAGAGGATCCTTAAATTGCAGATCATTTAAAGCAAAATCGCCCGGAGTTGGTCCTGTGATCTCTATCCCGTATCTTTCCGGGTCTTTACCAATTGCACTGTGTTGCGTTAATGCAAACCGATGCCAGAATGCGGATTGAATCAAACCGGAAAGAAAGAACTGGCGAATGACCTCCAGGGCATCTATGGTTTCCTGAACTGTTTGTGTCGGAAATCCGTACATCAGATAAGCATGTACCATAATACCGGCGTCCTGCAGATTATCTGCAGTTCTAGCTGCCTGAGCGATGGAGACCCCTTTGTTCATTTTCTGCAACAGCCTGTCAGAAGCGGTCTCAAGTCCTCCGGAAACAGCAATACAACCAGCTGCAGCCATCAACTGGCAGAGTCCTTTAGAAAACCGGTTTTCAAAGCGGATATTGGTCCACCAGGTAATCGAAATCCCACGTTTTAGAATTTCAATAGACAATTCCTTCAGTAGTTTCGGTGGAGCCGCTTCATCCACAAAGTGGAACCCGGACTGACCCGTCTGGTCCATGATTCTTTGAATGTTATCCACCTGTTTTCTGGCCTGTACAGGCTCATAACGGGAAATATAGTCCAGACTGATATCGCAGAAAGCACATTTTTTCCAGTAACATCCATGGGCCAGGGTAAGCTTGTTCCAACGTCCGTCACTCCATAAACGGTGCATGGGGTTGGCAATTTCGATGATCGACAGGTACTGATCCAGCATCAGGCCACTATAATCGGGAACTCCTGTATCCGAAAAAGGGATTTCTTCAACTGACGGGTTATCGATGAAGGTCACGGTTGCATCTTTCAGCAGGAAAGTACGTTTCAATCGGGACTGATCAATTTCGCCTGTCAGGTATCTGACAATTTGAAGTGAGGGAGACTCCCCATCATCAAGGGTAATGAAATCCGTATACTTAAAAACCGCAGGGTTCTTGATGGTTCTCAATTCAGTATTGACATAGCCCCCGCCGAACATGATGGACACAGACGGAAAGTGGCGCCTGATATACTGGCCGCATTTCAAAGCGCCGAGGAGACAACCTGGAAAAGGAATTGAAAAACCAACCAGGTCAGGATTTTCTGATGTCAGGTGACCATCAAGGCATTCCAGCATCAGTTGCTCGATCCATGAATCGGGTGTCTGCAGGGCTTCATCAATTGGTTGAAAGTGTGTGGCAGATAAAGCCAGATTTTCAGCATACCGGCTGAATCCGAATTCGCCTGAAAGGAACTCTCTCACCAGATCAGCGATATCCTCAATATAAAGGGTCGCCATGAATTTTGCCCTGTCCTGGATTCCAAGGGTACCAAAGGCCCAATCCATATCTTCCAGTGAATGAAACCGGGGGCCTTCCGGCAGGAAGCCTTCACTGATGATACGGTGGGCCAGTGTCGGATCCTTGAGCTGCAGGAAACGAACAACAGGCGTAATCGTATTTAAATACACCTCTTCCAGAGCCAGGATTCGAAGCAGGTCAGGTGTGTGCCGGGATGCCTCATGTCTGATGACGTCAAAGAGCTTCTGAATCTTTTCGGGTCGCAGGAGCTCCAAAAAGAGTTCAAGGCCCAGATCCACCTGAAAAACATTCAGGTTATGAGAGGTCAGGAAACCCTTCAACACAGCCGTGGCCGGATATGGCGTATTGATTTGTGTCAGTGGCGGTGTCACCAGCAAAATCTTTGGGCTGTTACCGGTTTTCATCATCAGGTGTAATAGTTAAGGGACGGAACGGGTTTTGATATCCGAAGAATTACTGTTGGTAGGTCTCCAGAAACTGCCCGATTTTTACAATCGCCTCTTCCAGTTTCGCGAAATGGGGCAGGAAAACGATACGAAAGTGGTCGGTTGTTGCCAGATTAAAAGCTGTGCCTTGCACCAGCAGGATCTTTTTATCAACCAGAAGATCCAGAACAAATTTTTCGTCATCGAAAATGGGTGTTTTCTGAGGATCTATTTTGGGGAAAAGATACAGCGCACCTTTGGGTTTGACACATGATAATCCCGGAATACTGCAAATCATTTCATAGGCCTTGTTTCTTTGAGCTAACAATCTCCCACCCGGCTGTATGAGGTCTGTTATTGTCTGGTAACCCCCCAAAGCGGTCTGAATGGCATGTTGGGCAGGTACATTGGCGCACAAACGCATATTGGCAAGAATATCCAATCCTTCGATAAAATCCACCGCACGACGTTTGGCACCACTGATGATCAGCCATCCTGACCTGAATCCAGCCACACGATAGGTTTTTGACAGTCCATTAAAGGTCACAAACAGAAGGTCGTTTGCCAGTGATGCAATGGAAATGTGTTCCGTATCATCATACAGGATTTTGTCGTAGATCTCGTCTGAAAAGACAATTAAATTATGCTTTCTGGCCAGTTGGATAATATTATCCAGTATTTCCAGAGGATAGACAGAGCCGGTCGGATTGTTGGGATTGATAATCACGATGCCCTTGGTTTTCCGAGTTATTTTCTGCGCAATATCAGCCAGATCCGGATACCATTCGGACTGTTCATCACAGTGATAGTGGACTGTATTACCCCCGCAAAGACTGATTGCAGCAGTCCAAAGTGGGTAGTCCGGCGATGGGACCAGTATTTCATCGCCATCGTTGAGCAGGGCCTGCATTGCCATGACGATCAACTCACTGACACCGTTCCCCAGGTAGATATCTTCGATCGTAACCCCGGCAATCTCCTTTTCCTGGCAGTATTGCATGATCGCCTTTCTTGCCGGATAGAGTCCCTTTGAATCGGAATAGCCCTGTGATGTGGGGAGATTGAAAATCATATCCCGGATGATTTCATCCGGTGCCTCAAATCCAAAAGGGGCCGGATTGCCGATATTCAGTTTTGTTATTTTATGACCTTCATCTTCCAGCCTCTTGGCTTCAATCAGGACAGGTCCCCGGATATCATAGCAGACATTGTTCAGTTTATTTGATTTCAAAAAATTGTTCATCGAACGTCTCTAAAGATGGTTTTTCGGTTTAGTCTTCCGTTTCCTGAAATAGATCATTCAGATTGTTGTTGATAAGCTGGGCTTGAATCCAGTTACCCTGTATACGTCGAATATGCCTGCGATTATACTGTTCAGCCGCTTCAGCTGAAGCTTTTTTGCCGCCAAAATACCAGCTGATTTCAAAAAACATCAGCAATCCGGAAATACCATAGTGTTGCTGGGTGAACGCATAATAACTGCCGCTGATAAACAGTACGTTGAGTAAAAAAGAGACAACCGCTTTTCCATACTGCTCACTTAACAATAAACCGGACCCGGGAACAATGCCCGAATAGAAGGCAGCACGATTCGGATCTATCCGTTCAGGAAAGCTTTCTGAAGATGGAAAAACAGCCGACGGGTCCTCTCTGACGTACGTCTCCCATGTCTCATGAGCTGCCTTTTCACGTCCCGTTTGCAGCTGCGAGGCTAGCAATATGAGTCCATATTGACGGACGGTGGTTTTATCCAGACTTGGGTCCTCTTCTCTTAGAAATTCCAAAGCGACCGCTTCAACTGACGAAAAATCTTTGAGTTGGTAGTAACTCTTCAGAAGATAGAGATCGAGCTTCCTTTTTTCCGATGTGAGTGGGTATTGGAATTTTAAATTCAAAATCTCGCTGATGGAGCGATAGTAGTCCTTTTGACCATATAAGGCTTTGATAAAGCCGATTTGGTCGACATCCGGGTCCAGGTTGATATTCGTCCGACATAAAGCTTTTTGCGGACTACCCACGAGTATCCAGAAAATCAGGAATAAACACCCGCTAATCCATAACAGAGTGCCAGAATTTTCAGCGCCATTTGGCTGAATCCCCGCTCTCAGAACCATCTTGATTTTTAAATCCTCAATTGCCTGTTATAACTGATATCAGTGATGGTACATCTCCACCGGGGAGCGTTCTTGTATAAGAAAATTAAACCGGTCATGGTTTTTATCCGATGGCTGTTGAGGAGCGCAATTCATCAATACCAAGCGACTCGGTCAATTCTTCCAGTTTTTCCAGGTATTCCGGAAGGCTGTTGTCCTGGGCAAGTCTTTTCAGAAGCCACCAGTGTGACAGCGCTAATTCCGTTTTGTCATGACTCCAGAACATCTTCCCTGATTGTAACAAAGCGCTACAGGCCGAATCATATTCGCCGGTCTCCTGCAAGATCTGCACGCCGGGTTGAAAAAACTCAGAACATCGCTCCAAGTCTCCAAGTTCACCATAAATCTGGGAGATGTTTATCAAGGTCTTGGCTTCCCCGTTTCTATTCCCGGTTCTTCTCATAATCAACAACGACTGTTCCAGCGCATCAATGGCGTTTGTAAATTCGCCCCGCACCTTATAGATAAATGAGATATTGTTTAAGGTAATCGCTTTGAGGGGATAGTCTGCTGTATGCTTTACGATGGACAGAGTCTGTTCGAAATATTCCAATGCCTTTTCGTAATACCCCTGCGCAAAATAAACCGTGGCAATATTGTTCAATGTGGTCGATTGCCCGTCAAAATCATTGATGCGCTGTAAGATATCGAGCCCCTCTTCCAGGTATTCAAGCGCAGCTGCATAATCTCCCTGATCCTGATAAACCTGCGAAATGTTGTTCAGCGTTGTCCCCTTGGATTTAAGATCGCTGGTGGCGTCAGTTATTTCCAGAACCTTCTTCCAGGACGCGATGGCTTTGTCCAGCTGACCCTCTTTTTCCTGACTTCCAGCGATACGGGCATAAAGCGGCAAACAATGTAAATCATTTTTCAGTAATTTGAGTGCATCTAACAGGAAAGCCGTATTAAGCGAATGATAGCTGATTTTTTCCAGGTGAGAAGAAATCTCGATCGCTTGAGAGACGACCTTGTCGAATGTCCCCAGTCTCTTATACTTCCAGAAATCAAACAGATCGATCATGAGTTGATGATGATCATTTTTCGTCGGATCTTTCAGGATCTGCTGAATATTGGTTAAAACCCATTGATATACTGGATTTTCGGGCAGATTTTCTTTGATGGCGGTCACATTTTGCAGGGCGATTTTTCTCTTCCCGGTAACCGCAAAATGGAAGCAGAGTTCCAGCTGGTTTTGCCATCGCTCTTCCTCAGGTCCGATATTTGCGAGATAGTTCAGTAAGGTTTCAGCGTTTTCAACATCGCTGACGATATCATCCACTTCAGATATCTGCAGTGCATGCCAGAGCTGCTGCCGTTTTCTTTCCCGACTGGTTTCATCCGCACACCATTTTTCAAGAAATTCCCCGATAAATGGCAGGAATTGTTTGGGCTGCCTGAGCTGGCCAATCGCCAGCCAGAGGTCAAAAAACCCTTCCCGGATAAAATATACCTTTGACCGCTTATTTTGAGTATGATCCGCAACAGCCAGATAGCCATCTTGAAGAAGTCGATTGATAATGGTATTGCACTGCTGTCCACTGATTCTCAGCTCTCTGGCTATGCTCGCCTGGGTATTGTTTTCCGATCTCAGAGAAGCAAGTGTTGCTAACAGCGCACGCTCTTTCATCGATAAGAAACGGATGCGTTCCCGATAAAGCGGTGTCACCTCATCCAACAGTTCCTCAAACAGTGATTTGATATTCTGGGAGTTCTCGTCTGTCAGCAGTTTATACAACAGTAAGATCAGTCTCGGGTTTCCGCCGGTGAACTGGTGTAGTGCCTGAATTTTTGTGGTCAGATCTTCAGATTCCTGCAATATTTCTGTCTGACGGTCATACTCCAGATGGTTTACCACCAGTTGCTGTGTCTGCATCAAATTTAACTCAGGCAATAGATGGATGTTAAACCGGCAGAAGGGCAGACATTTGAACGATGTGTTGCGGTTGAGTGGCGTTTGAGCTGTGCCAATGAAAGTTACAGGCTCACATCCACTTAGGAAATCAGAAAACATATCAACGGCATCTTTGTATTTTTTGGGGTTTACGAAAAATGCATCAAAGTTTTCAAAAGTAACGAGAAACCGTCGACCGCTTGTTTTTTCATACTCTTTCAGGGCACGGATTACCCGTTCCTGCACGGCACTATCATCTGCCTGGCTACAATCTGTGAGTACCGTTACCCAATAGTCATCTTTTGTTATTTCTGCAAGATATTTGGCAATTTCCAGAAGCAATAGCGCCAGCGATGTGATTTTATAATTATCCACAGGAAACATGATAAGCCAGTACTGGCTCATCAAGAATCTGGAATTGGATATTTCGTCAATCAACAGCTTTAACAAGTGGGTTTTGCCGATTCCAGGCGGACCTACAAAAAGCGTATGATCGGGTGAATGGTGACCGGCAGACTCTTCCAGCGCCTTTAGCAATTCGGCAATTATCTCCTCCTGCCCAACGACCGTTTTTTTCAAGCGATCAATTGAGGACAGTCCCGGGCGATACACGCCTTTCATTGGTGTATAAAGGTAGTTGAAGGATTTCATGAATTCCCTGAGAAGTCTATGTATCGGAATCTAAAGTATGTTTTGGGATGGATAGAAAAATTCAAACACATTCCCTGACACACGGCAACTGTCTGAAATACAGTCAACGGTTTTCTGAAATCAGACAATATTCTTTTTTCAGGGGAAAGCACTTCAAGAAGCATTCCTTATCGATTTCAGCTGTCATATTGATGGATGAGACGGATAATGATAGAATTCTTTTCGGTATGCTCATTCATATCGGTATTACCATGCACATCTGCTTCATGCTGGTGCAGTATACCATTCATTGACTTGGAAAAACCAGGGATTCATAAAAAATAGACCCCGATCTCATTCATGAGGTTCAGAATTAAGAAACGCTTTATCTTGTCAATTACCAGGCAGTCTAATATGCTGACGTTACAGTCCGTGCAATAAAACGGAGGATATGGGTATTCTATAAACACGGTTGATCTTTATTTCTGTGGAAAACAATGATTCGAGACATACTTGAAAAACTATTGGCGAAAACGGATCTGACATCCGATGAAACCATCTGGATGATGCAGCA
The DNA here is from genome assembly GCA_018830885.1 of bacterium. Lineage (GTDB taxonomy): Bacteria > SAR324 > SAR324 > XYD2-FULL-50-16 > XYD2-FULL-50-16 > JAHJRI01. The sequence goes on from JAHJRI010000362.1 coordinate 9,198, forward strand.
GTTCATGGATGGTGAAACTTCAAACAGCCAGATGGCCGCTATCCTGATTGCATTGCGCATGAAAGGGGAAACGGTGGATGAGGTGACCGCCTGCGCAACGGTAATGCGCGAAAAATCGACCAAAATACCAGTTCAATACGATCTCCTGATCGATACGTGTGGAACGGGTGGGGATAGCTCCGGTTCATTCAACATTTCCACAACAGTAGCGCTTTTACTGGCAGGCGCCGGGTATAAAATAGCGAAACATGGCAATCGATCGATGACATCAAAGTGTGGCAGCGCTGACCTGCTTGAAGCGCTGGGCATCAATATCAATTTGAAACCGGACCAGGTTGCACAGTGTATCGAAAAAGCAGGGATTGGTTTTTTGTTTGCACCGTCCCTTCATGCTTCCATGCGGAATGTTGTTCCGGTACGGAAGGAACTGGCCGTGCGAACGATCTTTAACATGCTGGGGCCTTTGACCAATCCGGCAGGGGCGAATATTCAAACTATCGGATTGTATTCACACCATCTCGTTTCGAAAATCATTCAAGTTCTGAAGCATCTCGGGAGTGAGTCTGCATTTACTTTTTCCGGACTGAGTGGATTGGATGAGGTCTGTATTGCAGGCGACACCAAAGCGGCTCGACTCAGTCGCAACGGATCTATCAGTGAGTTCTTATTTAATCCGGAGGACTACGGCTACCAAAAAGCCGCGTTGGATTCCATTCGCGGTGGCAGTGCATCTGACAACGCCACCATCACCAGGGATATCCTGTCCGGTAAAACAAAGGGGCCCAAACGTGACATCGTTGCTATCAATGCCGGATTTGCAATTGCTGCGGCTGATGATAGTTCTCTTGAATCAGGAATCGGCAAAGCTGAACAACTTCTATCCGAGGGTGTCGGGTTTCCAGTGATTGAAAACCTTGCACAAATTACCCAATCATTTGACAAATAGCCCCATTTTACAAGCCTGAGGAAATATCCCAGGTTCAAATGGTGCAGTCTTTCGTGTAGGTCCATTCACTATCGTTACTGTGGTGGCAAATCGCGCATCTGCTCTCGATTCAAAAAAAACAATGAGTATTCTCGATCAGATTGTAAAAGATAAGAAAAAAGAGGTTGAAGACAGATTGGTCAATATCAAACAGGATGACTTGATAAAATCCGGCACAGATCATCGGATACCCATGGATTTTATCAGGTCTCTGCAGGGTGAATCACTGGCCATCATTGCCGAAATCAAAAAAGCGTCACCCTCAAAAGGAATCATTCGGTCTGATTTTGATCCCCTTGAAATTGCCGAATCCTATGTAAAAGGAGGGGCAACCTGCCTGAGTGTTCTGACCGAGGAGCACTATTTTCTTGGAAGCCCGGATTACCTGAAATCGATTCGACAGTCCGTCCATATCCCTATTTTGAGAAAGGATTTTATCATTGATGAGAGACAAATTCGCGAGTCCTATGATTTAGGAGCCGACGCGATCCTGCTGATTGTTGCTATCCTTTCCAGGGAGAAGTTGAGCCAATTTATACAGACAGCCGGGACTTTCGGCCTGACACCGCTGGTGGAAATTCATACAAAGGCGGAGTTGGATATTGCACTGGCACTGAATTGTCGGCTGATCGGCATCAATAACAGAAACCTGGAGACGTTTAAAACAGATATTCTGCATTCGATCGATTTAAAAAAAGAGATTCCATCCCACGTGACCTGTGTCAGTGAAAGCGGTATCAATTCTGCGGCAGACTGCAAGATGCTGTTTGAAAATGGATTTGATGCGGTTCTCGTTGGTGAAACACTCATGCGCCAGCCGGATCCCGGAGCTTATATTGCCACGCTGCTCGGAAGATCAGCATGAAACGGGTCAAGGTTAAAATATGTGGGATCACCAGCAGGGAACAGGCCCTGGCGATAGCGGCACTTGATGTTGATGCACTTGGGTTTGTTCTCTATCAAAAATCACCAAGATACATCGCCCCTGAAAAAATCCAGTCGATCGTTCAAGGATTGCCCCCGTTTACAAAATCGGTTGGTGTTTTCGTTAATGAACCCCTTGAAAACCTGATTGCAGTGATGCAGAAATCCGGATTGGATGTTGCACAACTCTCTGGAGATGAAAGCGTTGACTACTGTCAGCGCCTGACCCAGAATAACGTGTCCTGGCTCCGGTCATTCCGGATCCGGGAACCTTCGGATATTGATCCCATTGGTCTTTTTCCCGCCCGTTACATTCTTCTGGATGCATGGTCGGACAACGCCTACGGCGGCACTGGCAAGACATTTGACTGGAACCTGGTCCATCGTTTATCAGGTCAATTCGAAATTATTCTGGCCGGTGGTATTAATGCCGAAAATGCAGAAATGGCAATCAGGAAGGTGCAGCCATACGGGTTGGATATATCATCAGGGGTTGAGGACGCCCCCGGTATTAAATCCCTGGATCGGGTCAAAATACTGCTGGACCGGATTCGATCGCCA
>JAHJRI010000363.1 GCA_018830885.1 bacterium
AATGCAGTGACCGGCTGGGATTACGATCCCAACAAACTGCTGGAAGCCGGGAATCGTTCGATGAGTCTCAAGCGCGCCATCAGCAATAAATTTGGCGTGACCCAGGCCCACGACTGTCTGCCGGACGTCTGCATGGCCGTTCTCGATGACGGCGCCACCGCCGGCGTGCAGATCGACATGGACCTGATGCTCAAGGACTACTATGGGTATCGTGGCTGGAACCCTGAAACAGGCAGACCCACCCGGGAGACACTGGAAGCGCTGGACCTGGCCAACGTGGCCGCGGATCTCTATCCCTAGATCCGGTGGCTGTAGCCTGAACCGGCCGAATCCGGGCAACCCGCTTTTCTTCTGGCGGCTGCCCGGAACCCCGCTTTCAGAAGCATGCCATGGATCTTCGCCCCCATCGCCCTGGTCTTGAAATCGTGTACCAGGGACTCGTACGGGGCTGCGGCGGGTTGAGACCGGCGCGGGTGCCGCTCAGTCCTGGAATTTCTGCAGGATCCGGACTTCAATCCGGCCTTCCAGGGCGTCTCTGAACGCCGTCGCATCCTCCTCCGAGCCGACGATACTGCCATAGTGCATGGGAATCGCCAGTTTCGGGTTGAGGGCCAGGGCCGCTTTGACCGCCTGGGGGGCATCCATCACATAGGTTCCGGATACGGGCAGGAGCGCGATATCCGTATTGATATCCGCCATCTCGGGGATAAAATCGGCATCACCGGTGTGATAAATCCGCACCCCTTCCACTTCCACAATAAAACCCAGCCAGTTGTTGGCCTGGGGATGAAAATCCTTGTCCGTATTGTAGGATGGGACCGTTTCGATGCGGACCCCGGCGATGTTCAGGGTCTGGTTGGGGAGGACGTCACGGACATCCCCGCTCAGTTTCAGGGCCGATTTTTTTTCCGTCACGATCACCGTGTCCGGTTTTTGAATCTTTGCAACATCCTCCGGAGAACAGTGATCGAAGTGTTCATGGGAAATGAGGATGATATCCGCCTTGGGTCCGTTGTCTCCAATCTGGAAGGGATCAAAATAGATCACCGGGTCGGTCTCAATGCGGAATCCATCGTGTCCGAGCCAGACAATTTTATCAGCGATTGCATCAATCATGGGGTCACTCCGTTTGTCGGTTAGCCAGCCTGAATTGAAGAGAGTTTTAGTGTCCACAATCTCAGGCCAAAAAGCAAGACCTCTCCTGCATCTTTTATGCAGCCATTTTTGACAAACCAATATGCCCCCGAGGGCACAGCGAAACATGAGAATGATATCTCGATGCTGACCCGCGACTGATATGAACCCCTTTCAGTTGGGAGACTTATTTCAAGATGATCTAAGGCTCATGTCACTGAAACCCCAGCCTCGCTTCGCTCAGACAGGCGGGGTTTCTATCGTTCCATTTCGCCAGGATCATCTAGAAACGCGTCTAATCAACTGAAACGGCTTAACACCAGTCGCTTCCGTGTTGCTATTCTCCAACAAACCCGTAAAAAATCCCAGAATCGTCACCTGTGTTGCAGAACTCGCAGCAGCGAACTGAACGACGGAATGACACAACAGGGCCATTTTCGGGTTTTTACGGTTTCATCATTTTTAAAAATATGCAATCATGCATAAAAAAGGGGCCGGCCGATAGGGACGGCTTGTTGAACACGGGCAACCGAAGAACAGGATCAAACACAGTGAAAGATGACGATATCGTGATTGACAGCGGGACCGGGGTACTGCATGAGATGCTCCTGAAGATCAATGACACGCTTCCCCTGGGGATCATTCTGATGGATGGCCGGGGAGAGATCTGCTACGTCAACGAAAAGCTGGAGAAACTCGTGAGGCACAAGCGGGACAAGCTGCTCCGGCTGAACGCCCTGGAGCTGTTCCCGGCCATTTCGGAATACCTGGAGCAGACACTCCGGGAGACGGTCTTCTACTATGATCTTGAGCTGACCGAGTTCAGGGAGCCGCTGTGGGCTGATCTCATCCCTTTCAGTTCCGGTTCCCGGGAGCGGTTTGCCGCGGCCGTTGTGCGCACATCGCCCTTTGGACTGAAATCCCACGGGCAGCTTGGCCTGGAAACCAAAATCAGCCGCGAGATGGCCATGATCCTGGACGCCTCCTTTGACGGGTTCTGGATCTGTGATGCGGAGGGGACGGTCTGCTGGATCAACCGGGCCTCGGCGGATTTGAACAATATCAGTGCCAGTGCCGTGGTCGGCCGCAAGATGGAGGACCTGGTGGCCCAGGGGGTCATCGATCGGTCGGTGACCCTGGAGGTTTACAAAAAAAGGAAACCCGTCACCTTTGTGCAGTCCATGCCCAGCGAGAAGAAAATCCTGGCCACGGGGAGCCCGGTCCTGGATGAGAGCGGCAACCTGGCCCTGGTCATTGTCAACGAACGGGACATCACGGAGCTGGGGGAACTCCGCCAGGAGCTGGAAAAATCCCGCAAACTGATCAAGGGGTATCGCAGCGAGTTGAACCAGCTCTCGTCCCAGAGAGGGCTGTCCCCGGCGCTGGTCTACAAGAGCGAGAAGATGAGAACCGTGATGACCATGGCCTCCCGGGCGGCACTGGCGGATGTCTCGGTTCTGCTGCAGGGGGAGGCCGGTGTCGGCCGGCTCGATATCGCCCGTTCCATCCATGTCAATTCGAGTCGCCGCAAAGGGCTCTTTTCCCATTTTGACTGCAGCGCTAGAATCGGGGTGCTGGCCGAGCGGGAGCTGTTCGGCACCGGTCTGTCCGATACCGGCAGCGGGGAGCCAGCCGGTGTCGGGCTGATCGAGATGGCGGACGGCGGAACCCTCTACCTGGAAAACGTCGAGGCGCTGTCGCCCGGTATCCAGGAAAAGCTGTTGCACTACCTGGAGGGGGACCGCTCCGACTGGCCGGCAGGCCAGGAAACCGATTTCCCCGATGTGCGGATCATCGCTTCCGGCAGGCAGCCCCTGGGTGAGGCGGTGGCCCGGGAGCGATTCCGGCGGGACCTCGCCATCCGCTTGAGCACGGTAACCATTGATATTCCCACCCTGCGGGAACGCATTGACGATATCCCCGTGCTGGTCGGGTATTACCTGCAGCGGTACAACCGGAAGAACCATGCCCACAAAACCATCGAGCGCCGGGCGGTTGATCTGCTGCGGCAGTATGCATTTCCGGAGAATGTGCGGGAGCTGTCCATCCTGGTCGATCAACTGGCGGTCTTGAGTCCCTCATCCAGAATTACGGTGGCGGATCTGCCCGCCCATATTTTTCCGAAGCAGCCCTGGCTGGAGCAGGGGGAGAGGGACGGCCGCCTGTCCCTGTCTGAAGCGGTGGAACGAGTGGAGATCCAGATGATCACAGACGCTTTCCGGCTGTTTTCCAGCCAGGTGCAGGTCGCCGAATACCTGGGGATCAACCAGTCGACCCTCTCCCGGAAACTGAGCCGGTACCGACTGAAAATGGCGGATCTGCAGACCCGGTAGGTCGGATTAATCAAAGCGGATTATGCAAACTTGCATATCTTGACACAATAATCCGTTTTTGGCTTTTCCCCCCGGACAGGTTTTGTAGAATTGAACAGAATGACTGGAAAAAAACGGACTGAAAACACAAAAGGGTCTTATTAAGACCGGCGTTGGATGCTGAACTGGGTTTCCCACAATCGAAGGAGGTGACACATGTTACGATCGGAAGAGTTAAAGAAGTTACGGGACCTGGCCATTCCCCAGGCGGTATTTCAGGTTTCCCCCTGTATTATTGACCATGCGAAGGGAGCCACCATGGTTGACGTGGATGGCAATGAGTGGATCGACTTTGCGGGCGGTATCGGGGTCCTGAATGCCGGTCACTGTCCGGAGACGGTGGTGGCCGCGGTCAAGGCCCAGGCCGATAAATTCCTGCACGCCTGCTTTCATGTGTCGATGTACGAAAGCTATATTCGACTGGCGGACAAGATGAACCGGATTACACCGGGAACGTTTGCCAAAAAGACGTTCTTTGCCAATTCGGGAGCGGAAGCGGTTGAAAACGGGGTCAAGGTGGCCAAGAAATACACCGGGCGGACCGCCCTGCTCTGTTTCCAGGATGCTTTTCACGGCAGGACGCTGATGGGGATGTCCCTGACCAGCAAGGTCATGCCCTATAAATCCGGCTACGGGCCCTTCGCACCGGAGGTGTACCGGGTTCCCTTTCCTTATGCCTACCGCATGAGTGGCGGCGATCAGAAAAAGGCCAACCGCATGGTGCTGGACGAGATCAAAACGGCGTTCAAAACCCTGGTGGACCCGCAGACCATCGCCGCGATCGTTTTTGAACCGGTGCTGGGGGAGGGCGGGTTTGTCACCGCCGATGCGGATTTTTTCAAGGCCCTGAGGGAACTGACCCAGCAGCACGGGATCCTGACGGTCTGTGACGAAATCCAGTCCGGTTTTGGCCGGACAGGGACCCTGTTTGCGTCTGAACAGCTGGGGATCGACTACGATATCATCCTGACCGCCAAGTCCCTGGCATCCGGTATGCCGCTCAGCGGGATTACGGGTCGGGCTGAGATCATGGATGCATCCCAGGTAGGCGGCCTGGGGGGGACCTACGGAGGGAATCCGCTGGCCTGTGCGGCTGCACTGGCAACCATCGATCTGTTCGAAAACGGGAACCTGCTGCAGCAGGCCGTGGAAACCGGGCGGATTGTCACCGAACGCTTCAAGGCCTTCCAGAAGACCTACCCGGTGATCGGGGATGTCCGCAGCCTCGGTGCCATGGCGGCCATGGAACTGGTTCTGGACCACACTACCCTGGAACCGGCCACGGATAAGGTCAAGCAGCTGATGGCCTACTGTTCGTCCAAACGGCTGTCCCTGATCTCAGCCGGCACTTATGGCAATGTCATCCGCATCCTGTCGCCCCTGGGCATCGAACGGGACAAACTGGAAGCGGGTCTGGCCATCATGGAAGCGGGACTCAAGTCCCTCGGCAGCTGAAAACCGGTTCTGACGGACCGTTGTGGCGCATTTTTGTTTCCGGGTTCTCACCCCTTGTGTTCAGGCTGGACATGACTCATGGTCAGCGTGTTAATCTTTGACGGAAGATATCATGAAAGGATTTTTCAATAAGCTGCTCAGAATCAATCTGACGGACCGGACCCACGCCTACGAGTCCATTCCGGACAGCCTGCTGGCGAAAACCCTGGGTGGAAAGGGATTGGGCATTCACTACCTTTACGGGGAGAATCCCCGGAGGGTTGATCCGTTCGCACCGGAGGCGATGGTGATCATCGCCGTGGGCCCGGTGACGGGCACCAGGATCTGGGGGCAGTCCCGTTTCGGTGTTTACGCAAAGAGCCCGGCGACCGGGGGGTTTGCGGAATCCTATTGCGGCGGGAGTCTGCCGCCCAAGATCAAGGGGTGCGGCATCGATGCGATCATTCTCACGGGATCCTGCAGCGATCTGGCCTATCTCCGGATTGACGAGGAAGGCGTCTTTTTTGAGGATGCCGCAGCCCTGCGGGGCAAGGATACGGTTGAAACCGAGACCTTCATCCTCGAACACTCCGCCCCGAAAGCCGGTGCCATGGTCATCGGTCCGGCCGGTGAAAACAGGGTGCGGTTAGCCTGCCTCAAGTCGGACCGCTGGCGGAGTGTCGGCCGCTGCGGGCTGGGAGCGGTGTTTGGCGCCAAGAACCTGAAGGGGATCAGTTTTGCAGGCACCCTCAAGCCCGAGGTGAGCGATGCGGAGCTGGTCAAACAGGTCAACAAGATCGTGGCCCGGAAGGGCAAGGAGTCTCCGGCCACCGCCCTCTACCGGGAAAAGGGAACCCCGATGATGGTGGCGACCCTGAACGCGGCGGGGTGTTTCCCGACCGAGTACTGGAAATCGGGCCGGTTTTCCGAGAGCCACCAGATCGATGCGGACTACATGCTGGAAAACTGCGAGGTGAAAAACGATGCCTGCCCCACCTGCTTTTTGCGCTGTGCCAAGAAAACCCGTGTCCTGAAGGGCCGTCACAAGGGTCTGTACCTGGAAGGGCCGGAGTATGAGAATGTCTACGCCCTGGGTGGGTTGAACAAGATCGATGCCTTCGAGGAGATCCTCTACCTGAACGATCTCTGCGACAGGCTGGGGCTCGATACCATGAGTGCCGGCAACATGTCGGCATTCGCGGTGGAGGCCTTTCGGCGGGGGAAATCGGATTTTGCCATCGACTACAATCAGCCGGACCGGATCGCGGAACTGTTCCAGATGGTGGCCAGCAACAGCGGCTTCGGCGCCATTCTGGCGCTGGGGATCAAGGAGGCCTCGAAACAGCTCGAGCTGGAGGACATCGCCATTCACGTCAAGGGACTGGAACCGGCCGGGTACGATCCGCGGACCCTGAAAGGCATGGCCCTCTCCTATGCCACGTCGGCCCGGGGGGCCTGCCATCTGCGGGGTACCTTTTACAAGGCGGAGCTTTCCGGTCAGATCGACCGCAACCAGATCGCCGGCAAGGCGGTGCTGCATATCGATTACGAGGACCGGTCGGCGATCTATGACTGCCTGATCCTGTGCCGGTTTTTCAGGGACCTGGTGCAGTGGGACGAGCTCTCGCTGATCATCGAAGCGGTAACCGGGCTGAAAATGAACAAGACCGACCTGGAGATTTTCGCCAACCATGTCACCCAGAAAACCCGGGCCTACAACCTGAACGAGGGGCTGGACGAGTCGACGGATACCCTCCCGAAACGGTTGCTGACCGAACCGAACGCCGAGGGGGAGTCGATCTCCGAGGCGGACCTCAACATCATGCTGGCGGAGTATAACCAGATCCGCGAGGAGCGCTCCAGCCTGCAGATGGCGGATGAGGCCAACGGCCGCGGGTGAGGGGCCGCGACCCGGCGAGACGGTCTCTCAATCCGGGTCGGCTTACTCTGACAGCCGCTCGATCAGGGGCAGTTTCCAGCGGCCCTCCAGAAATTCCGGTTTGGGCATGTAGAGCCGCAGGGTGACCGCAAAATTGCGGGCTGGCGCCGGCAGCCAGTTGGTCATGGTTTCCGCCGGCTGCGCCTGCTGGATCAGGATGTCCAGGGAACCGTCCGGATTGAATGCCAGGGGATCCCGGTCCCCGATGGCATAGCGGCGGATGGGATTGTCGATCAGAAACCCCTGCTGGTCATAGAGGGTCAGCGACCAGAAGGCATTGACCGGTGGGGTCTTTCCCGCCTCAAAATGGATCCGGTACCGGTTCGAACCCGCCAGGGCCCGGCCGGTATGATCCTTCTCCGAATTCGGATAGGCCGCTTCCTCCGGCGGCAGCGCACCCAGGCCGAGCAGTGCCACCAGCGCCCGCACTTTGTAGTTGGTACCGTAATTGCCGATGTCCTGCCGTATCACCGCCCAGCCGTTTTCCGATGACCGGTCGGATTCGGCCACTTCAGCGATCTTTTGTCGTGCGATAACCAGGGACTTTTCCAGCACCAGTCGCCGGATGAAGCCCAGCCGGTTCAGCTCAAACGACGCTCCCGGTACGATCCCGAATGGGGCCAGTCTTTCCAGCATCGGTGCGTCTTCTGCAGCGGGTGGCTGGTCTGCCATCAGGCGGCACAGGGTGCCATAAAAGGTTGCGGCGGACATCCCCGCCACGGTGGCCGAGGGATTGTCAGACAAACCGCCGGGGATGTCTTTCCGGAAGGTATAGGCCTCGTTGGCGGGCCCCCCGGGCCAGCGGCTCAGTGGCGTCAGCAGGAATTGGGCCTGCAGCCGGAACACGTTCTCAAAATCCCCCTGTCCATTGGTCTGGATGCGGCCGATCAGCCAGGTCATCCGCGTGGGAGAGCGGATCAGGCGTGTCCCGGACGGGACCTCCCCCTGCCAGTCCGGACCGGCGATCAGGAAGTGACCGGGACCCGTGCCGGTGGTGCGCTTGCCCACCATGGCAAAGACGTTGGTCCAGGCATCCATGAAGGGCATGACGTAATAGCGTCCCCCGCTGTCCGGCACGCTCAGAACCATCGGTTCCCGATCCAGGTCGATCCAGGCGGTGGAGTAGAGGGTGTCGTTGTTGGGGCGGACCACCTTGCGGAACTGGTGGTCGGGGAAATACTGGACATGCCTGAAATGGTTCAGCGGGGCATTCTCCCCGGGGGAGCGGGTCATGACCTGGCGGCTGGTCTCCATCAGGACCAGCGGGTAGCCGAAGATATAGGCTTCGGCACCATCCTGCACCATCTGCAGCCCCTGGCGCACCATTACGCCAACTACGACGGTCAACAGTACGGCAACAATCAATATTTTCCGAATAGGGTTCATTCTTTTGTCCGGTGTGTGTTAAGTCAAAGCGTCCTGTTCAAGCAGACGAAAACAACCTAGCAGACAAAACGGATTGACGTACAGCGGAAATGTGCCGGCGATCCGAATCAGACCCCAAACGAACCGGTTTTTTTATCCGACGCGAAAAGCCGGCTGATCTTTAAACCGTCTGTCGTACCAACGATTCGGGTGTTTTTTTCAAGTGCGAATTTTTTCGCCACAGGGTTCGTGTGTCCGCAATCCGAGCACCATTTTTTTAACAATGCCTTTTAATCCGGGAAAACCACATAACTGGTCCATAATACTGCCTTTTGCAGGTGCTTTTTTCAAGCGCCTGCTGTCTTGACTCCAGAAAAATCTTGCCTGATTCCCCTGAAAGCGCTTAGGATTCTCATAACAAAATCAACTATCAAACCTGAGGGTTAAACCCGTTCAACAGGGCTTTATCCGGATTGGCCGCAGGAACAACAAACTGTTCAAGCAGAATAGAGAATGACGTTCTGTATATCGCTCAAATCCTGTGAGCCAATTCGTATAAAACCTATACGTTGGGAATCTAAAATAAAGGATAATTAATGGGAAAACTATGGACATGTCCATATTGTGTTCACGATTGCACATTAGGTACTGAAGATATAATTAGATTTAGTAGTAGGAACCAAGTGTCCAAGGAATATGGGTATTATCAGGTCGAACTTACAATTATTGTCTGTCCCAATCCAGAATGTAGAAAACAGATTATTTCATTGGCAATCCATGAAGCAAATATTGTAACTGGAACCACTGGGAAAAGGCTTTACTCTTGGCAATTGGAACCGGAATCTAACCAAAAACCTTGGCCTGACTATATACCACTACAACTTCGAAATGATTATTCTGAAGCTTGTTTGATCCAAACAAAAAGTCCAAAAGCATCAGCAACTTTATCAAGACGATGTATTCAGGGAATGATCCGTGATTTTTGGGGAATCCAAAAGGGTCGGCTTGTGGATGAAGTAAATGAATTACATACTCGTGTCGATTCAGCAACATGGGAAGCTATCGATTCAGTAAGAAAAGTTGGGAATATCGGAGCTCACATGGAAAAGGATGTAAATCTCATAATTGACGTTGAGCCTGAAGAAGCAGGGTTATTAATTTGGTTAATTGAAACATTGTTTAAAGATTGGTATGTTGCCAGAGACGAAAAGCAAAAAAGAATGAGTAAATTAAAAGAGTTAGCCCAATCAAAGACTTCGTTAAAATCAAATTCCCAACAAAAAACTTGAGCTGACGGCATATCGCCCTCGATTGCCTCCAGTTCGTCCTGTATGGCAGTATTCTTCATAAACTCCACGTTTGTCGTGGCCGCAGCTCAGTTAACCGTTAGTGAAACATAGAATATAGAAATGAAATGGAATGAGTTAAAAATAGCGAGTGAAGGTTTTGAAAAGCAATTCACTGTTAAAGGTCAAATTCAAAGGGATGTGTTATTGCGCCCAAACCAAATTAGTCCACTTGAAGCTTATCTTTCACTGAAAGAATTATTTGGACCGCCAGATATGGAAGGTTATGATGAATCTAAAATACAGTGGGAGTACTCCTTAGAAAGTTCTGATGCTTATTTCAATGTTCATGATTGGAAATTGACCACTTTAAGTATTGAAGTATATTTAAAGAAAGACTCAAAACAAGATGCTGAGAAAGTAGCAAATGAATTTTTAAATCAGCTAATAGCCAACTCAAAAAAGATAAAAATCAAATTTGCAAACCTTGTAAGATCAGCAAATGAAGTTGTAATCCAAAATCCATATATTATTTACAAAGAATCAGCTGACTCTACAATGCAACTGATAGAGACATTAATAAATCCAGAAACATACAGGTTAAAAAAATTAGAAATATCAAATGTCTCAAAGCAATTCGATTTATGTAGATCAGCATTTATTCTTTATCTATCTTCTGTAGAAGGTTTTGTTAATCTGATTTACGAATTATATCTACGCAAAGATCTTAAAGAACAGAGAATTATAGACCGATTGAACAGAGAGCAAATTGATTTAAAGCTCCGCTTAGCTCCTGTTTATTGCGAGTGTTTTTCAAGTTTAGTTCTTGATCCAAATAATTCTGAAATCAGGAAGTTTTTTTCATTAGTCGATCTCAGGAATGACTTTGTTCATGCAAATCTTACGAAACCAATGATCAGCCCAATTGTTTATGAAGATGATTTTGAGTTTTTCGTTGAGGTAAAATCAGAAAATAAACTTGGTATTTCTAAAAATATTAGTGAATTAAACTTTGAGAATTTAATTGAAACACGAAAAACGGTAGAAGGTTTAGTTGAATATATCATTAATTGTATGAGTCTTCGTTACAAACGAGAATTTGAGTCAATCATCGATATCGATTATTTCAAAGTTCAACACGAAGATGGGCAGGTCTTTATTATATAATTCACTAACAAATGCATAACCTGCTTTTATCGCGCCGTTCCATTCGCTACGCCCACTGCACACCGCGATAAAAGCAGGTTATGCAGGCGTTCGTTGCTACTAATTTTCAAAATTTCTTGTTGTTGTTTGAGTGTTTAAAAAAGAATATTCCTTATAAAAACCTTTTAATTCAAAAAAGGAGGAGTTTATGGAAAATGAACCATCAAGCAATAATGCCAATTCCACAGAATTAAAATCGAATAGCAAAAAAAGAACAAAATATATTCTCCTCTATTTTGCATCGGGAATTATCCTTATAATTGTTGCAATTGTCAGTGTTATACCAGAGTTATTAGGTGGGGCTGAGTATCTTTATAATGAAGCGTCATTAACGGTATTATATGCTGCTGTCAGTCTTGCCACTGCCATTATTACTTTTGGAATACTGGGAGATTCAGGGGCGTTAGTGAAGCTGACACCTCAAAAAGGATTTTTCATCCAAATTAGTGGTTCAGCAGCTGGATTTGTTATATTTTTCTATATTCTTTCTTCAGGATTAAATCCGTATAAAACAATTAATGTCTATCTTTATAAATCAAAAAGTGAAATTATGCAGCCGTCAGATGGTTCATTTGAAGTAACATTGTCCTCAAGAATCTCACAATTGGGTGAAACATCTAATGGTCAAATTAAATTTGAAATAATGCGTTCAGAGGCAAATTCTCGTTTATTTATAAAAAATGTGTCCGGTCAACTATGGGAGATAGAATCACTAGCGCCTGAAAAGTGTGTTGAAGAAGGAAATGTAATTTCAAATCAATGCAATGAAATTGTGGCCTATATTCAAAAGGCAGATCGTTGTATATCAGATTTTTCAATTAGCTCACATGAGGAAAAACCGATAAATACAACTCTAGAAATAGTTATCGATACACTTAAGGAAAATCTTCAAAACATCAGTGTAGATCTCCCAGTTAATATTAGGTTTTCAGATAAGCTGATAGAAAAGGGATATCACTTAATTGAATTTGAACTTGAAAGAAAAAACGAATCTGCTAGGTCAGTCTGTGAGCACTTGGCGGCTATTGAGAACAGGTTTAACTGGTCTCAAAAAAAACGTCTTGTTAAGACGTTTTTAAGTTGTAAAACCATGCTTGTAGCTCTTCCAAATGAAACAATCAAAAAGGAGTTTAAACCATGTCTTTAAAAAAGATTTTCCTTAGAGCAGTGTTTTCAGCTTCTATCGTTTCACTGTTAGCTGTGTACAATAATGGCGTACAGGCTGCTTCTTGTCAGACAAGTTCAGGTAGCAAATGTGAAGTAACATGCTCTCAAGGAACTGCATCAGCTGTATGTAGCAGTAACTCAAAAAATTGCTCTACAAGTTGTAGTGATAGCTCTGGGAATATGGAAAGGAATTTAATACGAAGCCTACAAATAGTTACTGAAGGTAGGATTTCAGAGTGGGAAGCTCAAAGATTTATTCAGCGAAATTTAGATGAGCTCCGATGGCGTTTGCCGACTCAGAAGCAGATTTATAGAGATGGTATTATAATCAACATTGATTAAAATTTTTGGCAATCAAACCGAACATCTATATGGCCGTACCTTGTCAATAGGTAAAATTATCCCGAGACGAAAAAAGACAAATCTTTTTCGCAAACAAATATTGCTGAGAAACCAAAATTATTTCATTCTGACTTATATTCCAAATTGAGTATCAGCAGGGGGTGAACCTGTCTGTACCAAACATCTATTGGGGATCCATCATCGCTTCAAATAAAAGCCATGGTGTGGTAAATCGTTTTACCACCTCCCAGAAACACATGGGTTCCCTCAACCTGTCCTTTTCAAATGAAGAGAATTATAGCTCATGGCAATATCCCAGTTAGTATGCCGGCTCAGGTAAGGGGCAGAACAGGAATAATTTTGTATCAACCAGCAACTATTTATTTTTCAACGGGCCCGGGACCTATGTCTAATCAAAAGTAGAAAATCAAGGATAATTGTCTCTGCCCACTTTTCGTATTCAAAGATACACATTGTTAATGCTCAGCAGGCCTTGTTCAGACTGACCTATATTGTATCAGTTAGGCTTTTGGCTCATAAGTCCCGGCCCTGGTATCAGGTGTTTAGGAATTTATCCATATCGAATGGTTTTCCGGTTTTTAGTATATAATATGCCGTTCGCCCCAGTTTGTGAGCGAGTATACTGAGCGCTTTGGCCTTTCCATGTTTGCTTTCAATCCGTTTGAAGTATTTTTGTCTTTTCTCGCTTCCCCGAAGAAACAAACATGCGGCTTCGGAGAAGGCCCACTTCAGATGATGGTTGCCCATTTTTGAGTTGGAGGAACCGACTTTTTTCCCGTTTGATTCCTTGGCTGGTCTGATTAGCCTGGCATAGGAACTGAACTGCTGAACTTTTTCAAACCGGCTGATGGTGTGAATCTCATATAAGATGGTCAAGGTCAGTATTTTGCCTATTCCCGGAATTGATCTGAGCAGGTAGTAAGTGCTCAGATCATCGATTTTCGCATGTTTATTGATGAAGTATTCAACTTTCGTAAGTTCTTGATCGTAGGTATCGAGCAATGCCAGATCCAGTTGTATATTTTTCCGAAAGCTGGGATCTTCAAAGTGTTCTTCAACACCGATCCGGTTGGTCTTGTACGCCAGCTTCTTGCCAAAGTCGGGAAGGTTATACTGGCTATTGGTATTTTGAATATGGGATAAAAGTTCCGATCGTTTTCTCATCAAATGGGTTCGTCTACGAAGTAGATCCCGGGTAGCTCTCATCTCCTGCGGGTAAACATATGACATGGGAATCATCCCTCCCCGGAGCAGCACCGCGATCTTTTGAGAATCGATTTTGTCGTTCTTGGTTTTGGTACCGTGGATAGCTTTCATGTACAAAGCATGTCCGAGCACGAAGGCGATCTTTTCTTTGTGACACAAATCTGCTATCCAGTACCAAGTGAATATGCATTCGACGGCGACGACCAGATCATCCAGGTATGGCTCTAACGTTTTGAGCATGATTTCAGGCTGGGTTCTGATGTTCTTATGCAACAAGATATCACCATCCTGATTCATGATGCACAGGTACATGAAGCGGGCGTGTAGATCGATACCACAATAGAATTTGTGTTTCTTATTATAAAATCTCATTATGGTCTCCTGTATTATTGGATTGAGTGCTATTTGGGGAAATACCACAAAAATTCAGTAACATAGTTTTGCGACTATGTGGAGGCCATAATGAGTATCAAAAATATACAGCTGACGGCTACTCGCGCGTTTTAATTCTCGCTATTCCCGGTGGCTGGCGAAGTGTTACCGCTCCGAACCAAGTGCGGTAAACACCGCAGCTGATATACGTGTTCGACATATAAAATAGGATCAATTTTGTTACGGCTAACTAACAATTTTAACTATAAGATCTGTGAAAAAGGTCATTTAATATATAGTCATAGCGGCCCAGTATCAGATAAATTTTGTAATATTTGCGGAAAATCCTTTGTAACTGAATGTGCCGGCTGCGCAACCCCTTTAAAATCTACTTTTGAATCTCCAGTTAATGCTATAAATGGAGAACCAACAATTTATCCCAATATCCCTGGTGCATGTACTAATTGCGGTTTTGTTTTTCCTTGGACAAATAAGCCCACTGAAGGTTCAACCATGTCATATGACGAAGCTTTGGGAAAAATTAAAAAAATCTGCAGTCGCTTTCATAATGTTGTTAAACAACTTAGACAGCGTTATAACGATCGAGAAACAATTGAAATAGAAGACGAATATGATGTTCAGGATGTTTTGCACTCTCTTTTAAAAATTGAATTTGATGATATAAGGACAGAAGAATGGGCACCAAGTTATGCAGGTGGCGCTGCACGTGTAGACTTTCTTGTTAAGCCCCACATGATACTAATAGAAGTAAAGAAAACAAGAAAAGGTTTAACTTCAAAAAAACTTGGAGACCAATTAATAGAGGACATAGCAAGGTATAAGCAAATTGATGGTGTCCAATCATTGGTTTGTTTTATATACGATCCTGAAGAACGAATACAAAATTCATCTGGTTTAATCACAGATCTTGAGTCATTGGACAAAGAAATGGATATTAGTGTTATCATTACACCAAATACTTAACTGTCGAACGAATTTATAAAGCCGACGGCATCCTGCGTTTTGTGCCCTGTACTTTCCCCATCGTTTCACAACGCATTACCGCTTCGGCTAAGCGACAAGTATGCCGAGGCTTATAACGGTGTTAGTGCGCCGCGCAAGCGCGGTGCATCTGGTCGGGTGAAAGTCCCGACATGGTAAGGGGTTAACCACCCCACCATTACCGAGTGTTGCGCCCCTGGCGGAGCGGTGACTGCGGTAAAGACTGCAGTCGCAGGCGAACAAGAGGGGTGAAGCGTACACAGGGAATGTTATAGGCCGTTTGGGGTTGCAGCCCCTTAGAGTTGGTATCGCTCCGATATGCCGTTCCGGACTGGTGAGTGTTGTAACGCGCGCGAAGCCGAAATGAGCCGGGTGCTTTGGTGAGCCCGGGGAGAGCCGGCGGAGTTATCAAGCTATGGCATGTAACAAGAGATGCATCGTGAACGCGGGAGGCCCCTTTGGTTCCTGAATGAAGACACACTCATCCATGACATACTGATATTGAGGCACAAAATGGGAAACCAGGACACAGATCCAGG
>JAHJRI010000364.1 GCA_018830885.1 bacterium
ATGTTGTTATTCTCAAAGGGGGTAGCGAAGCAGGGCATTCAAACCGTGTTTTATTCGAACTGATCGAGCAGGTTCTGGAGACATATCACCTCCAGGGTGCTGTAAACCTCATTGAAACCCGGGAGGATGTCGCCGGGCTGCTGCAGCAGGATGATCTGATCGATCTCATTATTCCCCGGGGCAGCAATGCGTTTGTCCGCTATATCCAGGATAACACTAAAATTCCAGTTCTCGGGCACTCCTCCGGCATTTGTCATATCTATCTGGATGAAGACTGCGACCGCCAAAAAGCGGTATCAGTGACACTCGATGCAAAATTGGATTACCCTTCAGCATGCAATGCCGTTGAAACTTTGCTGGTGCATGAAAAAATAGTTGAGACGGTACTCCCTGAGCTGCTCATGGAGCTGAAAAATAAAAATATTCGGTTGATTGGCTGCGTACAATCATGCGCGATCGCCCATCGTCTAAAAATTGACATGGAACCGGCTTCAGATGATGATTGGCAGACAGAGTATTCCGATCTCATTCTTGCCGTCAAGATCGTTCCGTCCATGGAAGAGGCGGTAGCCCATATCAATTCCTACGGCTCACATCATACAGACAGCATCATCACAGAAAACACTGCCGCTGCGGATTATTTCTTGAAACAGGTTGATGCTGCCTGTGTTTTTCACAATGTCTCCACCCGTTTCTCAGACGGATATGTGTTCGGGCTCGGGGCGGAAGTCGGCATCAGCACCAATAAAACCCATTCCCGGGGACCCGTCGGGCTGGAAGGAATGGTGATTTACAAATACCTATTGAAGGGCAACGGACAAATTCGCGGTGCATTTTCAGGCAAGAGTGGCCTGCCGTTCCTCCATGTTCCGCTTCCCTTGGATTGATTGCCTCATTATTGACCGCATTATGCAAGATCGTCAGAAGCTTCTCCATCTCCTGGATAAAATAAAAACCCAGCTGGAAGAAGCGCCAGAACTGAATGGGGTTTCAACGGCCGATCTGGAAAAGAATCTTCAGGCGATCTCTGACTGCCTGAAACCTGTTAAACCAGGACCTGCAACAGACTCAATCATTCATATCTGGAGTGATGGCGCTTGTTCAGGAAATCCAGGTCCAGGCGGCTGGGGAACGATCATTCTCAGGGATGGTGTGAAACAGGAGCTTTCAGGATACCATCACCTGACAACCAACAATATCATGGAAATGACCGGTGCATTGGAAGGAATTCGCCAAACGCCGGAAGGCTGCCGGCTGATAATCACCTCCGACAGTCAGTATCTTGTAAAAGGAATGACAACCTGGATGAAAAGCTGGAAAAACAAGAACTGGAAAAAAGCGGACGGGAAACCGGTACTGAACAAATCGATTTGGATGGCACTGGACAAGGAAGCCGGGCTCAGAGATATTCAATGGCAATGGATCAAGGGACATGCCGGCCACCCGCAAAATGAACGATGTGATGAACTGGCCAGAAATGCGATTGCCAAAGGCGTAAAAACGTGATTCTTCAGCTCGTGATCATTCTGGTGTAATCCCGAGCCAACTCCCTCTCTTTTTGCGAGTATTTGTCTGCAGGATGATGCGTATGGAGGCTGTTGGGATTGATCCAAAATGAAACACCGGTCTCACCTGGATTATGGATGTTGATATTGTTGTCGGCAAAAAACCCCTTGATGGTATCCTGGATCTCCAAACATTCAAAAAAGAGATCGATGTTCTGATACATCTCCTGCGCCCTTCTTTCTACTGTTGGATGATCTATTTCATCAACGTACCAGGTTTTCAGGTTATCCCGGTACATAAACGATACCCTACCATACTCTAATAGATTCAAGCAGATAAATACGTTGACAATCTCCTTTTCCTTGTAGATACAATCCCGGAAATCGAATTCCTGGGGCGGAAATGCCTGGTCAATGTTGTCCACCAAACGATCCACAATATCCGGCCGGATATAGGCCCATTTATCTGCAGATGCCTTTCCAATCTCGGTGTGACCCACAGAGTATTCCAGGTGGGTTCGACTCTCCTTCAACGTGCCTTTGTTCAGGACACCATAGTATCCGTTCAGAATGCAGTGGGCAATTCCATGCAGGAACGACTCATGCTCAAACAGATCCACTTCATCAGGGAGATGATCCAGCATGCCAAATGTATCGTAGCGGCTTTCGGCCAGCGTACTCTTTTGGATGGATCTGAAAAACCATTTGTGCTTATTGTTAATGCCAATCTGCAACCGGCCCCGTGGAACCTTCAAGTCGGTCAGGATATCCCTGCGAATAACGTTTCGGGGAGGATTGAAGTTTTTCTCATAATAGTGATACCAGATTCTGTTTTCTTCCTGATTGGTCTGATCCTTTCCTCCATACTCATCGACATACCGCTGGATCCGTTTCATGGACCGTTCGAAAAGAAACTTCAAGTCTTTTTCGAAATTGATTACAGATCCCACTTCACCATTACTGATATGTTCCAGAAACCGTCGTTTACTGATCGGAAATGCCTTTTTTAGAAACAACCCCAGCACCTTTTCACGATACGTGACCAGCTTGGTCTTTTCCCTCATATTGACAAAAATATCGGAAATCTTCATATGAAGGGCAAATCCCAGATCAATAATGCGTGAGATCAGGTCTTTCTCCTTCTGATCTGTAATTCTCTTATTTTCGGGTCCAAACCCTATTTTCAATGCCTTATACCGCAGCCACCAAGGATCCTGCCTTAGTGAAGGAAATTTTTTTTCCATTTTGAAGATCTCTTCAATGGGCAGTCCACCAGGGTAGTCCTCTTCCCCCAAAACTTCATCCTCTTCCTCCTCTTCCCTTTTTTTCTCTACCGTTATTTCAATCCCATAATCATCATAAAAGTCATCCAGTAATTCGTCTTCCTCCACATCATCATCCGACTCGAGTTCTTTTTCCTCTATGGTTTCAGCAAAAAAACTCCCCGCAAACTTGTCCAGTTTCTTGGGATCCTTAATCAATTCAATGACCGATGAATTGAAACGGGGATCGAACAGCATTTCCAGCCTCAGCAAATTCAGCGTAGCCTTGGGAAGATTTCCTGAAGAGGCTTTGAAAGATTCCCAATAGACGGCTCCTGAATGTGCCGTCATATAGTCACTGGTCAGCGGTGGCGTTGCGCCCAGATCCACAAGGTTCTTTTTTAAATGATCAAAAATATCGATGGAAGAAAATCGAATGTAGTCGATCAACTGTTCATATTCGGTCTGATTTGCATTGACACTGGAGGGCATCAGAAAATGAATGGGAATCATCGGTGAAAACTGAATTCCCGGCATCAGCACCTCATAGTTCAGGATCAATTCATATGCAGACCCGGATGCTTCTTTAGACTCCAGGGTAGTCCCATGTTTTCCGGCACGGTAGTCATCATTTGAATAAGCAAAGAGATAAACTTCGGCTTTCGGGTATTTCTTCTGAACATAGTTCTGTATTCTTTTTATCTTGTCTTTCAGCAGTTTTTCTTTTTCAGATCGCTCTTTTTTGAGGCAGATTTTCGAATGCAGCTTGACCATTCCGATCAGCTCATGGGTCAATTTCTGCAGGGATTCGTCATTAGTTAGCGCAGCCTTCAATACGGCTCTTTTGCCCTGAACAACAATATTGTATATCAATGGAAAACGGCTCTTAAAATTTTGATGACCGGCCTTCACCAGTTGGTTTCTGATGGTTTCCGTTTTTAGGTCATCACGGCTGAATTTTTTAACGATTCTGTACTTGTTCGAAAAAAATGAAATCAACTGATTGGTTTTGGATTTCAGCTGGTCATCAGAAAGGCTCTCTTTGTCAAACAGGAATGGCTCCAACTCATACTGTACCTGCAAATCCAGGTCTGAAGCTGTCTCTTTGTGGCTGACGGTTCCGATGGAACCCAGAGAGGCGATACTGTATATGGGGGCAAAACCAGATTCCTCAAAAACCACTGCATCCATATCCGAATGGACAAATATATCAAACTGGTTTCGAAAAATAGGTGAGAGTTCACTAATACCGACGACTCCTGAAGGTGCATTTTCAACATAGAGTGAAACCGTCTCTTCATATTCCACCTCTTTTGGGACATCGTGAACCTTTTCGATACGAGTGGAGATAAATTTATGCTCTTCATATTTCGGATCGTTCACATGCAGGAAAAAGATCACTTCAAACAGCGCTTTTTTCATATCCTCTGAGAACAGCGAAAAAGCAAGTTCCATCCTGCTGTCATTGAAGTTCTGAAAAAACTCGAGGCCCTCCTCAACCGACTGTTTCAGTTCGTTTTGTCTTTTTTCATCCAGTCTAACTCGCTTATGTAATTGATCGAATAAGCCCACTTTTATCACCCGCAGTAATCAGAAGATTTAATTATCATCCGTTTCGACATATCTATATCAACACCTTACCGATTTCGGCAATATCGGTTTTATCAAAGCACGTTAGTCTCGATTTTATCATTCAGGTGCTCCTGCACGATTCCATGCTTCTAAAAACTCGCCTACAAGATATAAAGATCCTGCTACTACAAGCAAATCATGATCTGGCAGGGAACTATCCATTTCACTGGTTACAAGGGATGGCGTTTTCCTGCTTGGAAGCACATTCAGTCTTTTTTTGATCAACGCCAGGGAAATGCTTTCACCCGTTTCAGCGCGGTCATTGTCGATTTCCATGGGAATGAAAGTGATGTTTGTACAGTCAAAAGAATTAAATATCGAAAGAAACTGCTTATTCTTCATCCATCCCAATGCCCAAAAAATCCTTTTTCCTGAATACTCCGCTGTCAGATATGTGAGCAGGGCGTGCATTCCGGATACATTGTGCGCCCCATCAAGCAGAACCTTTTTTCCCTTTCCCAGATATTGCATCCTTCCCGGCCATCTCAGATTCCCAAGGGTCCGTCCAACAGCAGATTCGCACAACTGTTTCTCATCAGGAACAACATGGAAATAGACCGCCAATGCGGTCATGATATTTTCAAATTGATGGTCTCCCAGCAGACCGACTGATGGCACCTGGACTCTTTTTTTCTCCCATGAATCCGCATCTAACTGATACTTATACCTGTTGAACGAAAAGAGAAGATCACCCGCCTGCTTCTCTATACGAAAATCCTTCGGGTATCCATGAAATTCATATCCATTGTTTTTACAGTAAGTCTGTATTGTTTTAGTCACCATTGCCTGTTGGGGTGCAACAAATACAGGGGTGTTCTTTTTGAGAATACCCAATTTTTCCATGGTGATTTGCTCAATCGTATTCCCCAGATACTCCTGATGATCCAAGGCAATACGAGTCAGGACACATGCCAAAGGATGCTCTATTACGTTGGTCGCATCCAGTCTCCCCCCCAGACCGGTCTCTAGAATAATAAAATCTACACCTGAACGATCAAACAGGACAAATGCCATGGCCAGGGCAAATTCAAAAAAAGTGGGATTCAGCTCTCCATCCGTGGATCCAGGCCGAGAAAGATCCAGATTAATGTCACATCCCTGACACACATACCTGAATGCCTCGTTCAGTCTTTCATCATCGATGGATTGCCCGTTGATACGAAAGCGCTCGTTGAAGGAGATCAGATGAGGAGAAATGGTGCTGCCGGTTGTATATCCACTGTCAAGTAACAGCCTTTCCAGGGTGACCAGGGTGGAGCCTTTTCCATTGGTACCGGCGATATGAATAATGCGTGGATGCCGGTGCGGATTCCCAATTTTACTGAGCATTGCCCTGATAGTATCCAGACCCAGTTTGATGTTAAATTCACCTAACCGGTATAAAAAATCTAGGTAGGCTGAATACACATCAGTCCTCAACTTTTAGAGGACGTGTCATCAAGTCTTTCAGGCTTTCCTGCAAGGATTTGTTCTCATAAATGACCTGATAAATGCCGTTGCAAAGCGGAAGATCAATTTGATATTTTTGAGAAATCGCATGAACGGCCTTGGTTGTATAGTATCCCTCAGCAACGGTTCCAGCCATGGTTGCCAGTATATCAGATACCGATTCACCTCTGCCGAGACGTTTTCCGAAGTTTTTATTGTGGCTGCTTTTAAGAGAGTAACAGGTCAGGGCCAGGTCTCCCAGACCGCTTAGACCATATAGCGTGTCCAGAGAGACGTCCATATGTTGGCAAAAGCGTTTCATTTCGGCCAGTCCCCGAGTTACCAGAACTGAGGTAACCTCTTCAAACATCCCCAGACCGTCAGCAACACCGGCGATAATCGCATAAATATTCTTCAGTGCTCCCAGTAGCGCAACGCCTTTAACATCAAAACTGCGATATACCCGAAAGGCAGGGCTGCTGAACATCTGCTGCAGTTTCAAGCCTGTTTCCTCATCCTTGCACGCCAATGTCTCTGCAGCCGGAGTCGTCTCGCTGAGCAGCCCCTCCGGAAAACAGGGTCCTCCGAGATGGGCAATGGGGTGATCCGGGAATAGTTCAAAGATAATTTCTGGCACAGTTTTTAGTGTCTCTCTCTCAATACCCTTGTTTATGCTGACTAATACTGCATTCGGTCGTAACTGATCAATGTGCTCCAGAACGCTTCGCATGAAGGCGACCGGTATGGCTATGATAACAATCTGCGCCATCGCGATTGATCGATTCAAATCCAATTCAAAATTGATTTTCCCATTGCAACTGAAACCCGGCAGGTTTGGCGCCACATCGGTTTCAATCAACTGATCGTACTCCTCCTGAAGATGACACTGTAGTGTCACATCCAGGCCCTTTCGACTGAGGTATATTGCCATTGCGGTTCCCCAGCGACCGGCCCCCAAAACCGTGATTCTCTGCAACTGGCTATCCTTTGACATGAATATCCTGGTAAATAAAAAAAAAGGGACAGTTGTAGAAACTGTCCCTCAGAATGACGCTCATTTTCCCATGACTTGGAAGGATATCTCCCCTTGAATTTGGTACCGAGAGCCGGAATCGAACCGGCACGGCCGCGAAGCCACTGGATTTTGAATCCAGCGTGTCTACCAATTTCACCACCTCGGCAATTCATTAGGATTTTAGTTGCCCGGCATCAAACTGTCAACTTCATTCGTTCATGTCAATCAAGTGTTTTCAGATGCTAACCGCCATTTATCCCGGTATATTTCCTGTTTTTTTATATCTCCTCAGAGAAGGCAAGCACCAACCGCAATCCAGTCTCAAAAACACTTATCAAGCAACGCCGTTGAATCACACCGGTTAACTGGTCGCAAACGCAATCAACTGACTTGTATCATTGATATAATACTGTTAAATTTAATTAACGAACATATTAAGGGGGAGGAAAAGAAACAATATCGCAAAGGCAGCAAGAACCATGCATCCTTCGAAAAAGTACAATTGGTCTTTCATTTCAGCTAAAAATATCTCATTTTATGCCGGATAACCCGGCGAACAGGTTAACGTATATCATTGCATCGGTGCGGGTTTTGAAAAATAAATCGAAATAAACCAACAAAGGAGTAACTGTGGATTTTTTTGAGGATTTAATTGCGGAACGGTTAGGTGGAAAAAGTTTTGGAAAATCAACCGAGATTTATAAGTTCGAAAAAATTAAACGAGCAAAAGCGGAAGCCACATCCAAATATCCCGATACCCCCATTCTTGACTTGGGTGTCGGTGAACCGGATATACCCGCTGATGCAGCAGTTGTCCGTGCGCTGGCTGAAGAAGCGGGAAAGCCTGAAAACAGGTGGTATTCAGATAACGGAATCCTCCAATTTCAGGAAGCTGCAGCAACATATCTGGAAAAAGTGTATCAGATTTCGGATATCGATCCCAAAAAGAATATAATCCATGGTATTGGTTCAAAACCAGTCTTGGCTTTTCTACCCATCTGTCTGATCAATCCGGGTGATGTCACACTAGCGACTACACCCGGCTATGGTGTCACATCAACCTATACCCGATATCTGGGTGGTAGTGTTTATAACATGCCATTGACGAAAAAAAACGATTTCTTCCCTGATTTCTCAGCAGTCCCTGAAGACATCTGTCGGAAGGCAAAAATCTTGTATATTAATTATCCAAATAATCCAACAGGACAGGTTGCCACAAAAGAATTTTTCAGTTCTGTGGTTCAGTTTGCGAAAGCAAATAAAATTGCCGTGATTCATGACGCTGCATATGCCGCTGTTGTCTTCGACGGATATAAACCGTTGAGTTTTCTCTCCGTGGACGGTGCCAAGGATGTTGGCATCGAAGTTCATTCTCTGTCAAAAGCCTTTAATATGACAGGTTGGCGCATGGCTTTCGTTGCCGGGAATGAGAAGATCGTCAGCGCTTATGGAACGGTCAAAGACAATACCGATTCCGGTCAATTCAGAGCCATTCAAAAAGCAGGTATCCAAGCATTAAATCACCTTGAAATTACGGATAAAACCTGCGAGCGCTATTCAAGACGATTTGATCTGCTGATCACTGCGCTTAAGGAAATCGGTTTTGAAGCTGATAAACCCAAAGGTACCTTTTACTGCTACGTCCCGGCACCAAAAGGTGCTGGATCCGATATAACCTTTAACAATGCAGAAGAGGCATCCACCTTCCTGATCAAGAATGCGTTGATTTCAACAGTTCCCTGGGATGATGCCGGGCCATTTTTAAGGTTCTCCGTCACATTTAACGCGACTGGTTATGAAGCAGAAAAACGGGTCATTGAAGAGCTGAAAGTCAGATTGATGAAACTGGATCTAAAGTTCTAGTCAGCCAAAATAGACCATTGGTCATTTTCATCAGACCTGATAAAAACTCGTCTCAGGTCTGATGAATCATCCGGAACACGACACCCGCAAGCGACTCAACGGTTTCTATGATTAACACCAACCCTTGCTAATGTCCCACAAAGACTCATTTAAGAAACGGTCGCTGTCGTTCTTTACGCCCAGAATCATTCGGATCATGATTCTTATGCTGGGTTTGACGTATAAAAAAGTCTGGGTTGGTCTGGAAAATCTGGATAATTTAGAGCAATCCAATCAGAACTGGATTTATGCCACCTGGCATAATAACATCCTGATGGACGCCCTGATCCTGAAAAATCAGAACCTGATCGCTCTTGTCAGTGCCAGTCCCGATGGTCGAATGGCGGCGCGCGTATTGGAATTGATGGGCAACCAAACTGTTGCCGGTTCGTCGTCCCGGGATGGAACCAAAGCACTGCTGACGATGATCAAGCGCATCAAGTCCGGACAAAAAGGGGCTATCACCCCGGATGGTCCGAGAGGACCCCGATACAAGCTGCAGGAAGGAATCATCTTCATTTCGCAAAAAACAGATGCACCTCTGGTACCCATCCATATTGAAGCAACCAGACAATGGATATTTGAAAAAAGCTGGGACAAACACAAGCTTCCAAAACCCTTTGCAACGGTAGTGATCAGCGTGGGAAAACCTTATCGGATACCCCAACGACTCAGCAAAGTCGAACTGGAAAAAACGATGATTGAATTTGAACGTAAAATGCTGGAAAACGTTAATTTAGCTATTGAAATTACAAGTAAAATAAAGGAAAACCGATGAAATATGATGTATTTGGTCTGGGTAATCCAATAATCGATATCATTCTTCATGTTGATGATGCATTTGTCGCTGAGCTGAAACTGGACAAAGGCAGTATGAACCTGGTCGATACCGAACGACAACAGGAGATCCTGGAAAAGGCTGCAGACCGTCCATTGACGACCGCACTTGGGGGATCATGTGCCAATACAATGGTAATGACGGCACAACTGGGGGGGAAAACGGCCTATGGTGGAAAACTCGGCCAGGACAATCTGGGGGATGATTTTGAAAAACAACTGCTCGACAGTGGTGTTGCCTCGTTTCTCGTTAAACAGGAAGGTATGACGGGTAGTACGATCATTCTGGTCAATCCAGACGCTGAAAGGACCATGAATACACACCTGGGTATGTGTCAGGCCTTTTCTAAACAGGATCTCTCAAAAGATGGCATACAAAATGCCAGTTACCTCTATGTCGAAGGCTATTTGTGGGATACAGCTGTCCAACAGGAAGCGGTGATTACTGCCCTTGAATATGCAAAAGCAGCAGACACAAAAATCGCCTTGACCCTTTCCGATTCATTCTGTGTTGAACGTCATAAAGAGGAGTTCCAGCGGTTGATGGATCAATACGTGGATATCCTATTCTGCAATGACCAGGAGGCTGGCCTTATGTCTGGTGAAAAAGACCCTGACAGACAGCTTGAAAAGATCTCCCAAAGTGTCACACACATCGTTTTGACATTGGGAAAAAAAGGATCAAAAATTAAATGCAACGGCAATGTTGTCAGTATTGATGCCTTTAAGACAAAAGCAATTGACACAACAGGAGCTGGAGACAGCTTTGCTGCAGGATATCTCTATGGCATCACGCAGGGCATGAGCATTAAAAAGGCTGGGACACTGGCAGCTTACTGCGCTTCAACCATTGTTGGGCAGAACGGTCCCAGATACAACGGTAATTTTCGGGAGAAGGTCTCTCAATATTTATAGATGATGTTCTGTTCATTTATCTTTCTCAATCTTACTGAAGATACAGTGAACAAAAATCTTGAGAGTCGCGAAAAAAGTCTGAAGATGGAAGAAAAATCGAAATATAGGTAAAAACAATGCAGGAAGAGATCAACGTCTTAAAGGTTGCCAAATTGGCTCGTTTAAAAATCCAGAAGGACAAAGAGGTTTATTTCAAAGAAAAATTTAACACGATTATGGACTATGTCAGCTCGATTTCCGAGGTTCAAATCACATCCGACATGAAAGAGAAGGATGAATCCCAGCAACAGATATACAGACCCGATCAAGCGGAGGATTCCCCCGTTCAACCGGATCAGTTCTCAGATTATGTCGATCATAAATTCTTTAAGGTTCCCCAGGTAATAGAATGAAAGGTTAAAAATCCAGGTTTTTAACTTTCAGAGCATTCTGTATGATAAACTCTTTTCTCACATCTACCTGATCCCCCATGAGAATGGTAAACACTTCATCTGCATGAATGGCATCCTCAACACTCACCTGCAGCATCATGCGTTTTTCAGGGTCCATGGTAGTTTCCCACAGCTGCTCTGGATTCATTTCTCCCAGACCTTTATATCGTTGGACATAGGTCCCTTTTTTTCCATCTTCCTGCAAAAAGTCTACAACTTCATTCGCATTTCCGAAGGAGTGACTGTTGTTTTCTGTATCCCTTATTACAAAGGCTCCTTCTGTTTTTAAATCCTCCAATGCTTGAAAACGAACTAATATTTTATTGTAATTATCAATGTCAATAATCTTCAGAACAGATTCAGGAATACGATAGATCTTATCACCCAAAAATATCTCAAGCTCCTGGCTGTTATAATCCAGATTTACCATCAGTTTTTCTTCCGGATTCGCTTGGACGATATGTACGAACTCCTGATAAATCGTATTGATATCAATTATTTCAAGTTTAACTTTGTATTTGAACAACAGATTATACAAGACCCTCAGCGTTGAATTATATGTCAAACGTTCAAGCAGAGTATTCAATCTCACCACGGCATTGGCAAATTCCTTTAATGATGTCGCTTTTTCATTTACCATGCTGAATTTATCGATTGAAAAATCAAAAAGACGCTCGACCAGAGCTCCCTCATTTTGAATATACTCCTCTATTTTTCCTTTTTTGATTTTAAACAGTGGCGGTTGTGCAATATAAAGGTATCCTCTTTCTATTACTTCAGGCATTTGCCTGAAAAAGAAGGTCAGAATCAAGGTTAGTATATGACTTCCATCCACATCCGCATCTGTCATGATGACAATTTTATGATAGCGGATCTTATCAATATTGAAGTCATCTTTTCCAATACCTGCACCCAGAGCTGTCACCAGTATTTTTATCTCATCACTGTTCAGCATTTTATCAAACCGAGCCTTTTCCACATTCAGAATTTTTCCCTTCAATGGCAGAATCGCCTGGCTTTTACGCTCCCTTCCCTGTTTTGCCGATCCACCCGCTGAATCACCCTCAACCAGAAACAACTCACTCAAAGCCGGGTCTTTCTCTTGACAATCAGCGAGCTTTCCAGGCAACGAAGTAAATTCCAGGACGCTTTTCCGGCGGGTCAGCTCCCTTGCTTTCTTGGCAGCGACCCTTGCCCTCAGGGCATCAAGGGATTTATCAATTATTTTTTTGGCAATCTTGGGGTTTTCCTCCAAGTAGGTTGAGAAGGCATCAAATAGAACTTTATCGACAATACCTCTGACATTGGCATTGGTCAGCTTAATCTTTTTCTGTGATTCGAATTGCGGTCCCGCAATCTTGACACTGATTATTGCCGTCAAACCCTCTTTAACATCATCCTGGCTTACCCTTTCATCCTGGTTTTTAAAGAGTTTGTTTTCAAGACCATATTTGTTAATGGCTTTCAGCAGCGCCCCCCTAAACCCCTGTTCATGGGTACCACCTTCTATTGTATTTATATTATTAACAAAAGCATGTATCTGACAATTATAAGAGTCATTGTATTGAAAGCAGATCTCCACCTCTACATTATCCATTTCCTTTTTTACAAACATCGGTTCTGGTAAGATACAGGTCCGATTTTTGTTCAAATGCTCAATAAAAGTAATAATGCCACCGTCGTATTTAAATACCCGGCTTTTATCATCTCTTTTATCAGTCAGTGTGATTGACAGTCCAGGATTCAGAAAAGCCAACTCACGCAATCGGTGGGACAAAATATCGAAGTTGAAATTCACTTCGTCAAAAATGGTTGAATCTGGGTGAAAAATTGTCGTTGTTCCTGTCTGGTCGGTTTTGCCAATTATCCTGAATTCTGAAGTAGGGATCCCTTTCGAATAGGTCTGGCTGTATATATTGCCATTCCGACATATTTGAAGTTCCAATTCATCACTGAGGGCATTGACGACCGATGCCCCGACGCCATTTAATCCTCCCGAGAACTTATAGGAGTGCTGATCAAATTTTCCACCGGCATGCAGCGATGTCATAACCAGCTGAGCAGCCGGGATCTTTGCTTTTTCATGAATGCCAACGGGTATTCCCCGGCCATTATCCTTTATCTTAACAGAGTTATCGACTAGAATCGTGATTAGAATTTCATTGCAGTAACCGCCCATTGCTTCATCGATGCTGTTATCGACTATTTCAAAGACAAGATGATGTAGAGCAGGTGAATCGATACCACCAATGTACATACCCGGTCGCAAGCGGACAGCTTCCAATCCCTCCAATTGCTCAATGTCGTTGGCGCTGTATGAATTGTGTTCTTCTATCATTATCTTTTTTACCCAATAATAAAATAGTATTTCAATGAAAGAATCGGAACTGATTCTTTCTGTTTTAACCGATTTTAATTTTACATTTCAAACTGTTGACAACTTTCCCGCATGAATGCAGATCGTATTCTCGATTTCCTTGAATCTTTCTGGAATAGTCGTGGATGTGATAAAAACCTGATTGTCGCTTTGAATGATATAGCTAACTGTTTTTTCACAAATAATATCATCAAGTTCCGAAAAAATATCATCCAGAAGCAATATTGGTTTGAAACCCAGCTCACTGGATATGATCTGATTCATCGCCAATTGTAAAGAAAGATAAGCAACGCGATATTCTCCCTGGGAAAAAGTCTGCCGATCCTTTTTCCCGTCCAGCGTCATCCAGAAGTTGTCTTTATGGGGGCCAAACAGACAGTACCCATTACCTATTTCCTGATCCAGTTTTTCTGCCAGGTACCTCAAAATACTCTCCGGCGAATTGTCTGTCTTACCCTTTAAATCGCTCCCGTAATAAAATTCCAGACTTATATTTCTGCCTGTTAAAGCACAAAAGATCTCAGCCAAGACACCGTTTATCTTTTTTACAATCCATTCCCTTGAATTGACAATTTCTGGAATAACAAATGCGATCAGCTGATTCCAAACAGAAATCTCTTTTTTATTCCGGTTTCGCAACAGAACATTCTTTTGTTTTCTTATTCTGTTGAATTCCTTGATTCTCTGAAAATATTTTTCATCTACCCGGAAAAGGATTCTGTCGATAAAATTCCGTCTTTCAAGGGGAAATTCTTTGAAAGCGACTAGCTGGTCGGGTGAAAACAACAGGGATAAGAAATTTTTGATGTACTCGGATGTATAGTTGACGCTCTTTTGATTGTGTAAAACGCGTTTCAGGTTTTCATGAAGTGTTATTCTGACATCATGATGAACATTCTGTTTTAAGAGACTGGTTTGTACTGTCGATATTTTTTTTGAAAACGCGCAAAGATCACTAATTTTTGATGTTCGAAAAGATTTCAGGTGTGTTGTTAAGTACAATGATTCTATCAAATTTGTTTTGCCTTGACCATTCTTTCCGTAAATAAAGTTGATCCCCGGATTGAAAGTGAAATCAATGTTTTCATAGTTTCTAAAGTCGATCAGCTTAAGAGATTTGATCACCATTGAATTCTAACAGGCATAAGAATGGTTTTAAAATGTGTCCATTCATCACAAAACAGTGTAATCGGCGCTTCCGGACTGGAAATGTTAATATAAACCATCTCATCTCCAGAGGCCTCAAATATCTGCAGTGCATCAAGGAAAAAACGAATATTCAATCCGATACTCATCTCTTTTCCGCTATAGTCACATTCAATTTCATCATTTCCCTCGCCAAACTCCATTTTTTGACTTTCCAGTATCATTTTGCCTGATTGAATCGTCATTTTCATAATCGAATTCGTATCACTATCCGTAACTGTGTTTAGAATACGCACAGCGTTTATGATTTCTGCTTTAGCTACATGTAATGGATTTAAAATCGGTGAGTTGATAAGACTGTTTAAATTAGGATATTCTGCTTCGATTAAACTTGTCTTAAATTTAATTTGGTCTGTAACAATCTGAAATGTATTTTCATTAAATGAAATAAAAAGCGTATCGTCACTGAAATCAATGATCCTTTTAATTTCTGTCAGACTTTTTTTAGGGATGATGATATTTCCACTTTCCTCAATTGGCGTTTCCATTCTGGTTTGATACTGACAGATACGATAGGCATCAGCTCCGGTCCAATGAATCTTATCAGGTCCAACGATTTCAAGATTGAGCCCCATCAGACTTTTTCTGGATTCATTTTCTCCGATGGCAACATAGGTCAGATCAATAGCGGATTTTAAAAAAACGCCTGGAATCGCTATTGTTTTTTCCAATTCCTTAAATTCAATAACAGGAAAGTGATTCGGGCCTACACCAGGCAGTTTGACTTTCGAATTGCCACTGGTGAGATAAACCCAGTTTTGTGGGGTCGCATTTATAAAAATCCGATTTCCAATGAACTCTTTGACCAGGTTGAAAAGTTTGCTTGTGCTGACACAAATTCTGCCAGGTTCATTTATTTCACATCGGAAACGACCCGAAAAAGTGCTTTCATAATTTGTGGCTTTGACATGAAGACTTTGACTACCATCTGAATCATCTGTTTCCAAAAGGACATTGTTGATAATGGGTTCACTCGTCTTCTTTGGCGAAATATTAATGATCAATTGTAAAGCATCTAATAATATATTCTTTTCTATATATATTTCCATAGTCGTCGTAGGCTCTCTTATTTGTGTTGTATTTGCATAACTAACTTATTTTATTTGTCTAAATAAATCCTGTGCTTGTGGACAAAAGGAAAAAGCGTATCATGCCGTTATTCAAAAATCTGTTTTGCAGAGTACCTGTTGAAAAAAAGGATACTTCCTGGAAAAAAGAACAGGCTTTGTCACAGGAAAAAAATTATTTTTAATAATCAATATCTTAAAATAGGATATTAGACTGACAGATCACGAATAATGGTGTTGATTGTCTGGTTAATTTCTGGATCTTTTTCCATCCACTCCTTTGTTTTCTTGCATGCCTGAAGAACTGTCGTATGGTTTTTACCGCCAAAATGTTTGGCAATTACAGGAAAAGATGATCCGGTTAATTCCCTTGAAATATACATTGCAATCTGTCGTGTTTTTGAAATCTCCTTATCTCTTTTTTCAGACATGATGTCAGAAAGCTTTACATCGAATTTCTGACTGATCAGTTTAATGATATTTTCAATCGTGATAGGATTTTCTTCAATGTCCAGGACTTCTTTCAGGACTCTTTTTGTAGAATCCAGAGTAATTTCCTGATTCAAGAGCGACCAGCTGGCCTCTATATGGATAAGGATTCCAAGTATGTCACGTACATTTGTTT
The DNA here is from genome assembly GCA_018830885.1 of bacterium. Classification (GTDB taxonomy): domain Bacteria; phylum SAR324; class SAR324; order XYD2-FULL-50-16; family XYD2-FULL-50-16; genus JAHJRI01. The sequence goes on from JAHJRI010000364.1 coordinate 16,203, forward strand.
TAACAGAACTGGCGATGAGATTGATATTTTCCTCATCCAGGGGAATCTTCATCTGATCCACTTTGTTTCGAATGATAGCGACTCGTGTTTCAAAATCCGGCCGGCCAATTCGGGCAACCATGCCCGAATTGAAGCGGTTTACCAATCGCTCTTCAAGATTTTTTATTTCCCGTGGGTAACGATCCGCGGTAATGATGATTTGCTTTTTGTTGTGGATGAGTTCATTAAAAATATGGAAGAACTCTTCCTGTGTGCTTTCTTTGTTTTCCAGGAATTGAATGTCATCCAATAGCAGTAGATCGATGGAGCGATATTTATTACGAACATCGGCAGTCTTGCGAAAACGGATGCCATTGATTACCTCGTTGGTAAATTCTTCTGAATTTGTATACAGGATTTTGAAATTGGGATTATTCTCTTTGATCTTCAGTCCAACAGCTTGTATCAGATGTGTTTTTCCCAGGCCGACGTCACCACTTAAAAATAGCGGATTGTATTTATTGCTCGTGACATTGTCACCAACAGCTCTGGCAGCAGCATAGGCGATATCACTATTACTGCCATTGACAAAATTGGAAAAACGAAATTGGGGATTGAGTCCATCTTCTGCAGTCGTGGTTTGATCGAATGTCTTGACAATTAGCTTTGATTCTTTCTCTTCTTTCCCAATCTGAATGACCAACTGAAAATCCTCATTTAGATGAAGATTCTCGAATGATTTATACAATCGGTTTTTCACCAATTGATGATGGTGATCCCGGATCCAATTGTAAAAAAACTGATTAACACCACCAATGGTAATGCTGTTGGGATCAAATTTAACAAGCGAAAGCTTGTTAACCCATGCTTCAACCTCATCCTGTTCAAGATCATGACTTATTAAGTTTATAAAATCCGCCCAGCATTGTGTTGTTGTATCGGTCGTTGTCATGGCACTAAGTTAATTAAAACAATATGTTAAAAACACTAATAATATATCGAAATCAGAAAAGCTAAGCCTATCGCAATCTTTTTGATAAGTTAAGTGGGGATTGAAAAAAAAAATCGAGAGATCTGAAAACTGACTGAAAAATCAGGAAGTAGTTAAAAATTATTTTTTTCGGGTTCCGATTGCAGATTGGCAGGGACGTTTTGGACAGACTGTCGTGAAATTCAATTTAGGGCACCTTGATTCATTAAAATGATCGAACTTACCGCACAAAAGGGTTGGTCTTTCAAGAAAAGCACGAGTCCATCCATGGAGTTCCGGAAAGCCGTCCCTGGCTTCCAGGGTTCTTGAAACAACAACCCTTTGATGCTTGCTGAGTTCCAGTTAATATAGGTGCCCTTTTTAAAAGTCAAATAACAAGGCTTTGCCAATGCCTCTTTTTCAAGTGGTCCTTTGTGGTTGTGATGATATCGCTGGCTCTTCATATGATCCCAGCAGGGATTTAGAATTGTTATAATAATCAGAATCCAATATGATACTTATTTTTCTGGCGATTTAAAATAGCGGTTCGAAACGGGTTAAAAGAAAAGACGCTGCAGTCCGAATTAAAAATGAACGAAACAGAAGTGATTGAAGCTTTTTGCAAAAAAGACATTCAACAGTTGAAAGGGTATGTCATAGGGTTGATTGGGCCTCTGGGTGCTGGAAAGACCAGATTGGTCAAGCGAATATTGAAAAATGTTGATTCATCTTTTGAAAACCAGGTCCACAGTCCGACTTTCAATATTTGCAATATTTACAGTTCAGAGTACTTGGCGGTCCATCATTTCGATCTGTACAGGGTTGAATCTGAAGAGGCACTTTATGATATAGAAATATGGGAGAGTATTGATAATCAAGGTGTATTGATTTTTATTGAGTGGATCAATCAATTTCCCGAACTGGTTGGTAAATGTGATGAAATTATTTCTATTTCGATCGATGCACAGGATCAGAGGCACTATCATCTGGATAAAAAATAGAATAATTCGAAAGAATGTGCTATGCTGATATGGCAATGTTGATCTAAGTAGAATTTATTAAAATATCAAATTATAGCATATTGTTAAATAATTAGGTGTTTAGTTACAGACATGTTTTTTGATCCCTGTTCGGCGTTTTTGTAAAACAGTCAGTTTTACATTTTAAATGTACAGTGAGTTGTTGAGTGTAATATGAAAATTCAACGTATCGTCTTGATAACCGGTAATGCCGGTAAAATGGAGGAGTTTAAGGAGTTGATCGGATTGGATCAGCTGCAATTCGGATATCAATCCTTAAATCTTCCCGAAATTCAAAGCCTGGATGTTCGGGAGATTGGACAGTTCAAAACCCGGGAAGCTTTGACTAAAATCGAGGAATTAGGCGTTTTTGATGCTGTTTTGACAGATGATACGTCTCTATGCGCCGATGCGCTGAATGGACTACCAGGTCCTTTAATCAAGTGGTTTCTGGACCGCCTGGGTGCAAAAGGCTTGATCAAATTGATCGATGATAAGGAAAATGGTGCTTCTGTAACCTGCCTCCTCTCATTAGGTATAACAAAGAACCGTGAAATTATACAATTTGAGGGTACCGTAAGAGGAAAACTGGTATCTCCAAAAGGAAGCTATGGTTTTGGATGGGATCCTGTTTTCATGCCGGATGGGTCTGAATTAACCTATGGTGAGATGGGTGCTGCAGAGAAAAACAAGATCAGCCACAGGGCAGTTGCTTTGAGAAAACTCAGGGACTGGCTGGTTTCCCAGTTAGGCAGCTAGTTGATGATGTGTTTCCGGAATACCGAATTTTGGAGTCATCCGTCTCCGCAAATAGTTAACGTTCCTTTCTTTCGAATAACTGGCAGTCTTTGCCTGATGCATTGAAGACAGCTATTGAAGGCGTTGTGGGGGATTTAAAACCCCACCGCTTGCATCCATAGGGATGGCTTTGTTCCCAAGTGATGTAGTAAAATTTACATTGAGCACATTTGGGTTTGTTGTTTTTTATCATATCGATACGAGCTTATAGATTGCCATAATGGAATAAATCCAAAACCAATCGAAACACGGTACAGTCATCAAAGTAGAGACAGCCGGTTTTTAATACAGATATTTTAAAACCCAGTAAGGGTACAGGCGTTTCTCAGTTACTCGATTCCTGGATCAAGGGTACCAATTCAAAAAAAGTCTGAAATGGATATCGGTTGTTTATGCAAAATGTTAACCCGAGAAATAGTAAAGCATCAGCCCTCGTTCAAACCTGAAATTGGTGTCGATTTTGGATGAAGGAATTTTGATGAAGTGTCCCATTTTGAAATCATTGGTGGATTGGAAATCGGTTTCGGGATGTCCACCATTATTCTGTCTGATTGAATACCTGTAAAACGGGAGTAAAATAAAATGTCATTATTTGAATCATTTAAGCTCGGTCAGATTCGTTCCAAGAATCGAATCCTGGTTCCGCCATATCACGAGGGAATTGCACAAAAGGATGGCAGAATCTCTCACGCCATTTATGAGCATTTGATGCGGCTGGTCAGACAGGGCGCAGGCGTGGTCATCTTTAACAATTCATTTGTAACTCAGCAGGGAAAGTCGCATCCCCTTCAATTGGGAATAGCAGAAGAAATTCATCTTCCAGGCTTGAAAAATCTGGTTTCTCATATCAAAGCAGAAGGTGTTATCGTCGGTATCCGGTTGTCCCATGCAGGTGCAAAAACATCCGAAAAGATATGTAGCGAGCAGCCCATCGGACCATCGGCTATAAACTTTGGAAAGGATTTTGATTTGAGCCGCTCTTTTGACAAGGACGATGTTGAAGAGCTGTGTCTGTTTTTTGCGCACGCGATTGAACGTGCTGAAGAAGCCGGTTTTGATTTTGTGGAGCTCAACGGTGCCCAGCAGCAACTGTTGGATCAGTGCTTACATACCCGGTATAACAACCGGGAAGATGAATATGGCGGTGATCTTGAGAATCGGTTAAGACTGGCGTGTGAAATAGTGCAGGCGATGAAGGAGCGGATTAAGTCCAGATTGCTCGTGGCCTACTTTTTTTCCATTCATGATAAGCTGGAAGATGGTTTTACAGCCAAAGATCTGAAAACAATGATTAAATTGCTGGAAAATGCGGGTGTGGATATTTTTCATCCCATTACCATCCATGTTATGAACAAGTTCTTCGATAGTGAGGAAACACTGTTGGAATGGGTTTCCAAGTATACGGATAAAAGCATTATTGTGGAAGGAAATATCAAATCGACCCAGGTACTCAAAGAAGTACTGGCAATTGACAAAGCCACCATGTATGGCATCGATAAGGCACTATTTGCCCGCTCTAACTGGTATCAGTTTTTACAGAAAAAAATTGCCGGTTAGCTGTCAGAATGGCAGTCGAGAATGAGTTCAATGACATACAGGTCTTCGTGTCTATAAAACGGAACCTGAATAGATTCAATCGGTTCTGCTTTTTTCCCCATGCTTCCGATAGATGCTGCTTCCAGCATCTGCGGGGAGTGGTTGACCACCTTTGAATAACTTGGTTTTCATGGAATTTCAGTATTGCGTTTTTTATAAGAATGACCGGTTTCAGTTTGGGTGGATCAAAGAGGTGCGAAAGACCAAACTGGTCATTGTTCCAGTACAAGGCAAGGAGTTTAACAGTTCGTCAAATCGGCTGGAGTATATCTGGCAGGGAACTGTTTTCCAGAAGGAAAAGGAAGCACTCGCGTATCTGGCTCAGCAAGCGGAAAGGGTACTGGCTGAATCGAACCGGATTGACCTGGATGTTATCCATGAGCTTTGTGATATTGATACTCCTTATACGTTGGAGGATCTGGCTGATAATTTTCTGGATGACCCTGACGATGGCTGGGCCAGGGTTGCCCTTCTGATAAACATCAAAAGGGATAGAACACGTTTTCAGCAGAAAAAAAACCAGTTTTTCGCCAGGAGTCTGGAGGAAATACAAAAACTGGAAGAAGAGTCGGAAAAAAAGCTTGAAAACGAACGCCGGCAGTTGAAGGAAAAAGAGTGGGCTGACAAACTGCGGAATAATGAGTTGCCTGAAATTGTTTCTGCAGAAGAGGATCACTGGCAGCATTTTCTGCACCGTATACAGAATTTCCTGCTTCACCTTGAAAATTCCCAGGAAAAGGACTATTTCTACGCGTTGTTTCAATGCCAGGGTACAGAGCCTATCATAACCGAAAGACGTCTTCTCGATGTGCTATCACTGGCAGGTATTAAAATATCATGGGGAAATCTAATCCTGAGCCGGGTGAGTGCACACGCAAAAATCAGTGATGCGGAGCTGGCCGCGGTTGCTGAAATGAAAGGGCTGGATATATGGAAAGGGAACTATCAGTTAGAAACCAGGGACCAGAGAGCCATAACCACATATACTGTCGATAATGCTGAAACCCGGGATTATGATGATGCCGTGAGTTGGGAAAAACAGAACGGTGGTGGTATCCTGCGTGTTCATATCGCCGATGTGGCATCTTATATCGTCAAAAACAGCCTTCTCTTTCAACATAGTGAAAACCGGCTTTCCTCCCTTTATACGGTGAAGAAAGTCTGCCCCATGTTTCATCCTGATCTTTCGGAAGATCTGTTTTCGCTGCGGCAAAGTTGTGACCGACCAGTCCTGACTTTCGAAGCTCAAATAGATGAAAACGGTGCTATGGGAACAACGCAGATTTATCGATCTGTCATCAATGTCTCCGAGAATCTTTCTTACGAAGCGGTGGATAAGGCCATTGTTCAAGGGGTTCCGTTTTGGAATGACATGTGGCAGTCATGCCAGAGGTTGAAAGACAAAAGAATTGAAAATGGATCTCTTGAGCTGGAACGGGTAGAAATCAAACTGGATATCTCAGATCCAGATAACATTGAAATAAAGGAAGTGCGGGAAAACACACCGGCGAATATGATGATCCAGGAACTGGCTATCTTTGCAAATCACCAGGCAGCATCCTTCTGCAAACAACACAACCTGCTCTGCTTGTATCGAAACCAGCCTCCATATAGCATCAATAAGGAATTGGCAGAGGACGAAAAACCGACTCTGCGGGACATTCATATTCAACCGGCGCGGATTGCCACTAATCCGGAAGGCCATTCTGCGCTGGGCCTTGATTGCTATCAGCAGGTCACTTCACCGATTAGACGGTTTCTGGATCTGGTTAATCAGGGTGTTATTTTTTCCAGACTGGCCGATGTTGAAAGTGGTTATACGTCGGATGAAATGTTGAGCTGGGCCAGACAAGGAGAGGAAATTCAGCGTGAATACAGTGCCATTGAGCGGCGGTTGCTGGATCACTGGAAGATAAAATACCTGGAACAACATCGGGATGATATTTTTGATGCAGAGATGATTCGGACTTTGAGAAATGGTAAGTCACTGATCAAAATTCAAAAAATTCAATTAATTGTCGATTGCATGCTGGATGAGGTGCCCCACCAGCCATTTCAGGTCGTTGTTGATCAGGTGACACCAAAATATGACCGCGTTATTGTGAGACCTTATTTTGACGGGACGACAAAATTGACTTCTGAGGTTGAAGAACACTATCCAGAAACTTAACTTCCCATAAGAAAAAACGGCTGCCCCCCATCAGGCTCATCCATAATAGTGTTCCAGTGCCGCAATAACCCTGTTCATTTCCTCGGGCAGTTCGGAATGATGTTCGAGCCATTCACCGGTTTTTGGATGGATAAATCCCAGGCTTTTAGCATGCAATGCCTGGCCCTGATAGTTCTTGAGTATACTTACCAGGTCTGCGGGATACTTTTGGGCATAGTTTTTAAAACTTCCATAAACGGAATCTCCCAGCAGCGGGTGCCCGATTGAACTTAAATGAATGCGGATCTGATGGGTGCGGCCGGTTTCCAGCTGGCATTCAATCAGGCTGAGATAATGGTACGCTTTCAATATTTTCCAATGCGTCAAGGCCCGTTTTCCATCCGCCCGGATCGTAAATTTTTTCCGGTTTTTCGGATGTCTTCCTAGGGGTTGGTCGATTATCCCGCTGGTTTTTGCGAAGATTCCCCAAGCTATGGCCTGATAGATTCTCAATATGCTGTGCTCAAAAAACTGTTGGGCCAGGTGATCGTGGGTCGCGTTGTCTTTGGCGATAACGAGCAAACCGGAGGTCTCTTTATCGATTCGGTGGACAATACCGGGTCGGACAGGATCTTTTCCCGAGAGTTTGGAGTGATGCAGCAGGTAATTGACCAGTGTATCGGAGCTGTGTCCGGCTGCTGGATGAACGACCACCCCGCAGGGTTTGTTTACAATCAGCAGATAGGGGTCTTCGTAGACGATTTCCAGATTATAAGGAACCGGGAGAACTTCAGATACGGGTCTGGGTAGAAGCTCGAATGTGATGAGGTCCCCAGCTCTGACAATTCTTTTTGACGTGATTTTCAGGGGTGAGTCATTGATCTGAACGACACCAGAGTTAATCAGGCGTTGTGCTTCTGATCGTGAAGAAACCGCTTGATGAGATGAAAGCACAACGTCGAGCCTTTTTTGATCTAGAGTATCTGAAACTCTAAGATGCTCCATCAGAGCTCCAACAATTCAAACTGCTCGTAGTGAAATTTATCTGACGTTTGAAGGGAAATAGTGCCTTTGATGAGTCGTTCCATGGAACGATAGGTTTCAATCTCTTCGATTTCCAGATACTCCGCTATATCCGGATGCAAGCCAAGCAGCAGATTCTGTGGTGGTTTGGGGCCGTTGCTGAGCCGGGATATCTCTCGGAAGATCTCATAAATCACGGATGCCGGTGAGAGTATTCTTGCAGTGCCATCACAATAAGGACAAGGAATACGAAGATATCGACCCAGGTTTTCCCGATTCCTTTTGCGCGTCATCTCGACCAGCCCGATTTCTGATATCGGCAATACCTTGGTTTTGGCCTTATCTTTCTTCAATTCATTTTTCAGGATACGAAAAACCTTTTCCCTGTTTTCGGCAGATTCCATATCAATGAAATCAATGATGATAATACCTCCGATATCCCTTAGTTTCAGCTGATGGACAATCTCCACAGCCGATTCCATGTTGGTGATTAAAATGGTGTTTTCATGACTGTCCGAAACTGTGAAACGCCCCGTATTGATATCAATGGCTGTCAGCGCTTCCGATTGATCAATCACCAAATGCCCGCCTGATTTCAACCAGACTTTACGGCTCATCGCCCGGTCTATCTCATGGGTAATGCCAAAATGATCAAAAATTGGAATTTTACCGGAATACAACTTCAGGACGTGACTGTAATGGGGCAGATAGGTTGAAAGGTATTTTTTTGTCTTTTCGTATTCAAAAGTATCATCAATAAACAGTCCTTCCACATCCGGTGCGAGCATATCTCTGATCGTCCTGAAGGTGAGGTTCAGGTCCTCAAACAAGATAGCGGGTGATCGATATGTTTTGTATTTTTTTTCAGCCTCATGCCAGGTCGTCAGCAGATACTCAACGTCATGTCTGAATTCCTCTTCAGATCGGTTTGTGGCAACGGTTCTGACAATAAAACCCGTATTTTCCGGTTTGATACTGGATACGATTTTCCGCAGGCGGTTGCGTTCCTTTTCATCGCGTATCTGCCTGGACACCCCCACGTTGTTTACATGGGGCATGAACACCAGGTTACGGCCGGGAAGGGTGATGTTACAGGTGATGCGAGCCCCTTTGTTGCCAATGGGTCCCTTTGAAACCTGCACCATAATATCCTGACCCTCTTGGATCAGAGAAGAGATGTTTTGCTTTTGACGGTCCGCTCTCCTTTTCTGGTAGTTTTTGCCGTTGTTTTCTTCACTGTCATCGTCGTCTGAATCAATGTCAATTCTTTCCGGGTCGGTTCGGATGTCATCGACATAAAGAAAGGCAGCTTTTTCCAGACCAATGTCAATAAAAGCGGACTCCATGCCCGGCAGGACTTTTAATACTTTCCCTTTGAATATATTTCCTACAACGCTCTTGTCTCTTTCTCTTTCGTAAAATATTTCATTTACTGATTTACCTTGAAGGAGAGCAATACGAATCTCATGCTTTGTATGGTTAATAACGATCTGTTTTCCCATATGCTGGCTATAATTTTACAATTTAACCAACATTTTCGCAGACTGATTTATCCTTTTTAAATCAATATATTAATCCTTAGATTGCTTTGAATTTTCTTTTAAACCGCAATACAGCCTTCACAAGTTGTTTTGTATCTGCGTGGAGGCCTTCCTATTTTAAATATATTTGATAATACAAAGATCTTGGTGTTGTTTTGAACTCGAGGTTTCCCAGCTCGAATGGATCATTGCTGACAATAGTGAATGATTTGTCACAAAGCTGCAGGCTAATTGGAAAATTCGAAATTTTGGATTTTGAATAATCTGCGTTATGTTGGTTCGAGAGTGATTAGTTTATGAAAATGAATTAGTTGTCGTTTTCAGATTGGTAAGTCTTCAATATTTTCACCTTTAAGTAAATTGTTCACGTTGCTAGTATGAGGTAATGAAATAGTATTCGGATTCGCTGCAACAATACCCTTGTCTCATGATGAATGCTGGATTTATAGGGCCACATGGGTGTCAATATGATGATAATCTGATTTTAAACCATATAGTTATCTAAGAAAGTAAGCTGTCAGATTAGCGTGGTCGGGGTCTGATTATTAAATTTTTACTGCTTTGATCTGTATCAATTGATTTTGAAATCCAGAGTTCCAAGTTATCTTTTTTTGCCCATTTTCGCAACAAGAAATCGATAAGCAGCGTTACCCCATTTTTTGCTGTTTTTAATAGTCTAATCTATCACTATAGATAGATTCTTTGTTGTCTTTTTGCACCTTGTGAGATTATATTTTTTTATAGAGATCAATGGTTTCAATCAGGCTGAGCATGGCGTCACTCCCCTTGTTACCCGCTTTTGTGCCGGCTCTTTCAATAGCCTGTTCAATATTTTCAGTTGTCAGTACGCCAAAAGAGACGGGTATGCTGGTACTCAATGACACCTGGGCAATGCCTTTTGAGACCTCATTCGCCACATAGTCAAAATGGGGTGTTGATCCTCTGATGACAGCGCCCAGAGCGATAATACCATCATACTTTCCCGTCAAGGCAATTTTTTGACATGTCAGAGGGATTTCAAAAGCACCTGGGACCCTGAAGATGGTGAAATCCTCAGCGATTCCCTCATGTCTCTTAAATGTGTCCAATGCTCCCTCCAGGAGTTTATTGGAAATGAAATCATTGAATCGAGCGACAACTGCTGCGATTTTCAGATTCTTAGCTGAATAGTGTCCTTCCACGGTTTTGATACTCATAGAATCTCCTGTTATTGTCGATGAACATAAAATTAGTGATTATTTTCGGTGTCGGTTGTCGGGATCTATTCTGGTGAAATAGTTTATCAATCCGATGTTTTTTGTCTATCTTTAAAATGAAGGAAAAATTGAGCTTTTTCAATGACGAACTTTATCATAATTGTGAAAGATCATTTTAAAGATGACGTCCTGATGGGATTGAAATATAGTTTTTAAAGAGAAAAGCGCTAGAATCTGTAGAATTGAAAAGGGATTAAGCCAGATGAAAGGAAATTTGCTCAACGGGGCGAAAAATCGCGGATTGTGCAGGAGGGGTCTCCTGATATGGATATTGGGGTTTGGTTTGCAGCTGATGGTCGTCACAAATTCAGTCGATGCCAAGATCATTGGTGTCGATGGGCTGCTCAGCAAGGTTCTTGAGAATAATCAGAATATCCGTTCCTTCTATTTTGAAATGGGGACACGAATTTTTGATCCTGAAGCGTTTTCGCCCCTTGATGAACAAAGAGAAGAAAATCTGGTTCCCTATGAGACGAAAGATAGGAACTTTTTTCAAAAAACCGTCTGGGTCAGGGATGAATATTGCTTGATTGAAACACTAGATTATGCAGAGACACCCTTGAATATGTATATCATCGAACCGGTCAACCGGGCATTCGGCATCAATCTTCAGGATTCCCGTCCTTTTTCTAATGAAGACCTGGTTTACCCCTATCTGATCTTCTTCACAAAGTTTGTCGCATATCTGAAATCGAGCCTGGAGGATATCGGAATCAATACCAGCAAGGTTACCATTGAGCAGCGGGAAAGCAGTGTGGTATATCAATTGGGAAGTGATGACGAAAACATCCTTGTGGACCCAGAGTCTTTTGCCGTGCTTGAAATCAACAGGCAGGTTCAGGTTTGGGGGCGCTTTTATCCGTTGCAGATTCGTTTTTCAGATTGGGACAAACAGTATCCGGGACTCCCTGAAACAGCCCGCTTTTATATCAATTCCCGTCTTTTTAAAGAGGTAAGAATCCTTTTGAAGCAGCGTCGTGTCTATACACCGAGAAGAAATTTTTTATCAAAGTATCATCAGATGCTACCCCAGTTTTTTCCTTTTTCGCTGGATACTTCCTATTCTCAATAAGATGAAATTTCTCCTATATTTTTTTTTCATGCTGTTCTCTGTTAGTGTTTCAGCTTCGGCCGTTTATGACAGAATTCTCATTATTGTGAATGATCGGGTTATAACACAGAATGAGATCGAGATCCGACTCGATGAATTTGTGAAACAAAGCAGTCATGGGATCCTTCCTGTTGAAAAGCTCAAGGAACTCAGGTCTCAAATGATTGATCTGTTGATTGAAGAAGCGCTGTTGGATATTCGGGCAGATGAATTGAAAATCATGCTAACCGATGAGGAACTGGACGCCGAAGTGGATCAATATCGTAAACAGAACGGGTTGAGCCAGATTGAATTTGAGGAACTTTTGGAAAGACGGCAATCGACACTGACTGATTTTAGAAACAACTATCAAAAAAGAACCAAGCGGTCACTTGTGATTAATCAGGAAATTCGGTCACAAATTGATATCCCGGATGAAAGACTGAAGGCGTTATATGACTCTGGAGAGGGAAAAACCGTTCGCATCAGAGCCAGGCATATTCTCCTGGTATTGAAAAATGATGCGTCAGCTGAGGAATCGGAAACGGTCAGGCAGAAATTAATATGGATTAAAGAGCAGATACAGTCCGGAAAATCGTTTACAGAGATGGCCGATCTCTATTCTCAGGATCCGTCGGTTAAAAATAATCATGGCGATCTTGGGTTTTTTGGGAAAAACGACATGGTTCGCGAATTTGCTGAGGTGGCCTTTTCCCTGAAACCGGGGACGATCAGTGATCCGGTACGGTCACAATTCGGGTTTCACTTGATAGAGGTCCTGGAATCAAAAGCCGATCCCCTAGAGTCTTTTGAAAAAGTGAAACCGAAATTATACCAGGAGGAGTACAAAAAGATATTTGATCAGAAGTATCGAGAATTTATTCAGAATCTTAAACAGAAAGCACGAATTACTAGACGATAAAGGGATTGTGAAAGGGAAACGTACCATTAAATTCTGCTCAGTACTGTTTTTTTTGTTGATTTCGATCAGTGATACCCAGGCTCAATCGTTTCTGAGCCAGCCAGGGACTGATGTCAGCTCTCAGGAAATCAGATTGGGAGAAGAGAAAAAGAAAACGGTCGAATCCACTGCAGGAACTTCAGGTGTGCGAGAACTGTATAAGGGAATGCGGATACTGTCCACTGTGGCCCCGTCACCGGAGTTGCCTGTTGAAAAGCAGCAGAAGAGTAATCCGGTGCCGCAGCCTGATCGGGAGCGGTTTTTTGAAACAGATCCTTCAGCAGAACCGGTCACACGGGAATTCGATGCAACATCCCTGATCAGGGCGTTGGATCTTATCAACCGAGGTGAATATCGACTGGCACAGGCGTTACTTGAGAATCTGAACCCGAAAACGGTCAACGATCTTTCCGAGAATGAAAGGTTTGAACTCTTAGAATTACAAAGCTTTCTTCTCTTAAAGATCAATTTTCATCTGGGAGAGTTCCAGAAGGTGATAGACATGGCCCCCCGGTATTTTGAACGGTACAGTAATGGAAGACACTACTTTCAGAGCTACTACTATTTTGCCGTATCTCTCCATAATCAGAAAAAACCATTACAACTTGTTTCCATGGTGACGGAGGATTTTTTTTCAAATCTGTCCAAGCGCGAAAGCCAGAATTTAAGAACGTTTTTAATTGAAGACGCCGTGAATAAGGGACACCTTGTGGTGGCTTATAATTTTATACTTGATTCAAATGGCGAACTGATTCCGGGATTTGACCATTTTGTAACAGAAATAATTGAAAAAATAGAAGATATTGATGATATTGATGCGATTTTGAATGAAAATCCCGCAGACCTTGTCAAGTCTCATGCTTATCTCAGAAAAGTACAGATATTGATCCGGGATGGCGACTATCAACTGGCTCAGGATTTCTTGAGTGTTTTATTAAACTCAGACTATATCGACGCGGCCACACTGGCTGAATTGCAGGGTTTTCAAAATTTCATTGATATCGCCCTGAATACCGATCCATATAAAATTGGGGTCATACTGCCATTATCGCACAAGTTTTTTGGAAGACTCGCCAGGCAGGCACTGGATGGCTTGGAACTTGCGCTGCAGTCGCGATCTTTTGGTGGTCATTCCATTCAGCTGGTCATCAAGGATTCAGCCTTAAATCCGACCACTGGACATCGGAACGAAGCTGTTCAGCTTACAGCAGAGGAACGATCCAAGCTGGTGAAAAACCAGGTCCGGGAGCTGGTCGAAGAAGATAGAGTAATTGCCATTCTGGGTCCACTGGCGAAGGATACCTCATTGGCTGCTGCAGATATTGCTGAGATATATAAAGTGCCGATCATATCATTTTCCATCACGGAAGAGATTGGCAAAGATCGACCGTTTCTCTTTCGGTTTCAGCGGAATCGGATTATAGAAGCAGAAAACCTGGCCCGTTATGCACTGGACTATCTGCAAGCTGAACGATTCGTTCTCTTTTATATAAATGACAGCTCGGGAAAAGGGTTTGAAGTCATGCAGACCTTTAGCAGCAAGATTAAGGAGTACGGGGGGGTTATAGCCGGCATTTCACCTATTGAGTACAATCAGGTGGATTTCAAAAACAGCTATTTGAGCATTACAGGTGGCTTTCAGAAAAGAAACGATACTGAAGAGACGGCGTTTCAAACGGAAGAACAGGAACCCATTATTGACTTCGACCTGATGTTTGTTCCCGTTCCTCTGAATACACTGAAAATCATTCTTGACTTTAACCGGTCTTTTGATGCGGAGGATGTATGGGTGTTATCCGGGAGCGAAATCAATGTCAGGGAGAATCAATTGCTTGATCACACACGGCGCCTAAGGTTTATCGACGCTTTTCCCATCGGCGGGACGAGTACCTATCTGCAACCGTTTTACGAGGAGCATTGGCGCTCATATAATTTCAGACCCGGCTATCTGCCGCCGACGAGCTATACCATCTATGCCTATGAGGCCCTGGAAATGGTCTCAAAGCTTCTCAATGATGCCCGTTTCCATAACCGGGAGTCCCTTCGTAACGCTATTCACAGTCTGAAGGATTTCCCCGTCCTGAACGGCAGTGTCAACAGTCGTCAAAACGGAGAACTGATAAAGAAACTTAACATACTGAAAATAAAATCTAAGGATACTGTTGCGCTATTTTAGTACTTTGATTTACGTCGGTCTATGGATGTTAAATAATTGAAAAAAGGCGAATCTGACTGCAAAACCAGACGGGTGTTGCTTCCGAGTACTTTTTTATAACTGTCAAGCGTTGTCAGGAAAGCATAGAATTCAGGATCTTTGTTATAAGCATCCCCATAAATTTTAGTAGCCTTGGCATCCGCATCTCCCCGGATCTCTTCTGCCTTCTTATAAGCGCCAGATTCGATGTCTTTCAGCTGTTTTTCCATGTTCCCCAAGATTTCCGCTTTTTCCGCTTCTCCCTCGGATCGTCGCTGCTCAGCAATTCTCTGTCTTTCTGAAATCATCCGTGCGTAGACCGTTTCTCTTACCTGATTGGTGTAGTTGATACGTTTCACAAGAACGTCCAGCACTTCAATTCCGAAACTCTTGGCAAGGGCTGAGACGTTATTGAGAACGATCTGGGAGAACTGGTCCCGTCCAACCGTGACAAGCTCTTTCTTTCTGGTGGTTTCCGTCGTCAGAGTATAGCTTCTGTTCCAATCAGAACTTCTGATAATTTCAACAAGACTGTTTTTGGTGACAAAGTCTCTGACGGATCCATTGATTAAATCATCCAGTCTTGAAGATGCCCGGTCGACGTTGTTCATTCTCTGCAGAAACAGCAGCGGGTCACTGATTCTCCAGCGAGCTGTTGTATCAACCCAGATATATTTTTTATCCTGGGTAGGTATTTCATTGGGTTCACCGTCCCATTTCAAAATCCGTTTATCAAAAAAGTGAGTCTTTTGGATAAACGGCAGTTTGAAATAGAGTCCTGCGTCTTTTATCGCTTGACGGACAGGTTGACCAAATTGTGTGATGATGGCCTGCTGGCCTTCGTCGACAACGAAGATACCGTTGAATCCGACAAAAAGAATGGCCAATATGACAATCACTAAAGCTCTTTTCATTATTCTGCTCCTCTTTTTTATTTGTTGACTAAGGATCGTACCCTGTTAATTCTTTTTTATTGTACTGGGGGATAGTGCGTCCCCCAGGTTAAGAAGAGGAATCACGCCATTCTTGTTTTGATCGATGACCACGATATCTTTGACATTGGGCAGTACTGATTGCAGAGTCTCAACGTACATCCGGGTTCGGGTGACCTCCTTGGTAGACCCATATTCTTTGAGGATGGCATTGAACCGGGCAACATCCCCCTCTGCACGATTGACTCTTTCAATCGCATAGCCCTCTGCTTCCTGAATGACTTTCTTTGCCGTTCCCAGAGCTTTGGGCATTTTCGTATTGGCCTCTTTCTGCGCTTCATTGGCGGTTCGGATTTTATCCTGTTCCGCTTCGTTGACTTCATTAAACGAGGGTCGGACCGAATCGGGTGGGTTTAAATCCTGCAACTGCACAACCACCAGCTGAATACCCGAGTCGTACTTGTCTATGAGATCCTGCATCTCCTTCAAAGTCGATTCCGCTAACTCTTCCCTGTTATTCAGCACATAGTCGAAATCCCGGTTTCCCACCAGCCTGCGGACGACTGATTCAGAAACATCCCTGACCGCAGCACGTGGTTCCTTGACATTAAAGAGAAAATTTTCAGCGTCTCGAATTTTATACTGGACCACCCAGTTCAGTTGGATCACGTTTTTATCAGCTGTGATCATCAATGATTCGAGATCCAGGGCATTGGTTGACTGGGTATAGGTACGCGGTACATTTTGACGAAATCCGAATTCCTCTTTGCGGATAGATTCGACATCTACTTTGATCACCTTTTCAATGAACGGAAACAAAAAGTTCAAACCCGGACTTGCAATGTTGCTGAATTTTCCAAATCTTAAGACCACACCCTGCTCGTTCGGCTGGATCTGGTACACAGACTGGTATCCTAAAAACAGAACCGCCAGCACCACCAGAATGATACCAAAATTCATTCCGCTGGGTGGCTTCAAGCCGTTTTCATTCCCGGATGGCGGTTTATTTCCCTGCTTATAACCAAAAATTTTTTTTAATCCCTGCTGAATAAGTTCATCAAGCTCAGAGGGTTTTTTATTGCGATTCCCCCAGGGATTCATGTTGTCTGACATCCAGATTCTCCTCAATCAAAGATTATGACCTGACCTTTATTGTGTGCAGATACGTTTCAACTTTCGCTCTTTATGCTATTCTCCTTGAAGGATTGAACATCTGTCAAGGAGAACTGACAAAAGGATTTTCCTTAAAAGGATTTGTAGTTTTGTGTGCGCTGTTTTTGATACTTTGTGACAGCATGATCGTGATCTCGGTAATTATTTGTAAATTTATGGGTTCCGTCACCTTTGGCAACGAAGTACAGATAGTCTGTAGCTGCCGGATGAACGGCGGCAAGCAGAGATTCAAGACCGGGGTTGGCAATGGGAGTCGGAGGGAGTCCTTTCACCATATAGGTGTTATACGGTGTTCTGGTACGGAGCTGTTCTCGGGTCAGATTGCCATTAAAGTCCTTGATACCATAAATCACAGTTGGATCAGTCTGCAACCGCATACCCGTTCTGAGACGATTGTGAAAAACAGAAGCAATTAGCTTTCTTTCGGCGGAGACTCCTGTTTCCTTTTCTATGATTGAAGCCAGGATGATAGCTTCGTAATAGGTTAAACCAACCGCTTTGGCACGAGTGCCATAATCTTCAGGAATATTACTAAAAAACGTTCTGACCATCACACGAATGACGGTCTGGGGCGCGGTGTTTTTTGAAAACAGGTAAGTTTCTGGAAACAGAAATCCTTCCAGAGAATGAATCTGATGGCCCAGGCCGAGAGATTGGATGAAGGTGTTTTCACTGCCGTACTGCAGATATTCCTTTTGGGTCCCCAGTCCGACTTCCTCAAAATGGGCAAAAACCTCATCCATGCTCAGACCTTCTGGAATGGTGATCTTTTTTAGGATCGTTGTTCCTCTGCTGAGTAACCTGATTAAAGCATATGTGGAAAACTGACCTGTTATTTCATATTCACCACTTTTGATACTTTTGCGGTTTCCCAGAACGATGGCTGCCCATTTGAACAGCGATTTTGAAAAAATCAGATTTTTATTTTCAAGCTTTGAGGCAATCCGATTTAAACTTTCGCCTCTATCGATCTCAATGTAAACAGTATGTCCTGTCTGACCTCCAATTGGAACCGCCAGGGCGCCGATTAAGACGAGCATACCGGCCAGAACAGCAATACTGAAAACGAAAGCGGCTTTATATTTCACAATTCTATTTTCGATTTCAGTGATAAACGTCCAAGAACGCTTTTTCTATTTGAATTTATTGTCTTCCTCGGAAATGATAGGATATTATAACCCTCCCCCAGCGAATTTGTACAGACTTGACAATTCAGATTTTTTCGATTTGAGGGGCAATCAGGTTTCCGGTCAAGCGGATGGATATTCTACCTACGGTTCCACTGTAACTGCTGATGATATTATTGATAGTGCCAAGCTTGCTTTGATAAGGGGATGCGATATTTGCGGTCAGGCGTAAATCGAGCTTTGATTTTTGGATCTGCTGCCAGTTTGGCGTCACTATTCCTTCAAGCTGGGCGCTGATATCGCCTTCAGTTGCAAGCGTCAGGGATAACTGATCCCGCGTCAATGTTATATTTATATCTGCTGCTGTCAGTGTTGTGTCTGGCAGGTCAAGTGGCAGGGTTGTCACTGCTTTATTGCCGGTGACACTGATGTCTTTAAGGTTGAATTGCATTTTTGCTGTCAATGTATCAATTATGAACAGCCCATCAGCCTGCAGAAGGGGCTTGGACAGAACAAGTCCGGTACGACGGATAATGGGGATCCAGTTCGGTTCCAGATTGACGATTTTCAATTTGACCCTGAGGCTGGGAAAGAAACCCAGGGCGCCATTACACTGACCTCCATACAGGTGAAAATTGAAGGGCAGTTCCTGGCGAAGGAAAAGGGCCAAAAAATCAAATTTGATTTTTAGTGTATCCATTTTGACCCATTCCTGCAGACTGACAGTATCCCTTAATTCAACCTGTTGGATCTCAAGCCCCCAAATTCGTGTCCGCACATTTTGAACCGTAACTTGTGTCTGCCGGGGAAGTGATCGATTCAACCGGTACTGCAGCCATGACTCCAGCTTTGTTTCGGAGATACTGAGCCAGAATGACATGAACAGTATCAGGCAAAACAGAAATGCGGCGATAAGAAATACGAATAGTTTTTTCAGCATAGACAAAATATTTACCAGCTACTCAAGGCAGACGAAATACGAAGTCGCTTTTTATTCTGATAAGCAGGATTGATGTTGATGCTTTCAATGGCAATAACCGGTAAAGCGTTTTCAATGTTGTAAAGCAGTTGGATCAGTTCAGTCAGATTGACCTCCTCCAATTTTAACACCAGGCGTTGTCGTCCATCAGGATCATTGTCCACAAGTGTTCTGGATCGGAGTTTGAGTTGCTGCTGTCTGAGTATCCGATCAATGTCCTTGCTTAATGAGGTTGATTGACTGCTTCTGGTTCGCTCAAGATGTTTCAATTCCTGCCCTAAAGCGTCCATCTGTCTGATTTTTTCTTCAATGCGGCGGATATCAACCCGCTGTTTTTGACGATAAGCATCCAGTGGTAAGAATGCAAAACGGAAAAAGAGCAGTGGTGTCAGTATCAGGATTGCAGCCAGAATCCAGGCTTTTTCTCGTTGGTTCAGTTCCATTTTTTTTGACTCAGGGTCGACCCGACGGTTTCAATTGTATGGTCATCGAGAATTCAATACTTCCCGACCCCTGGTTTTTTTCATTGGTGTTGATACGAAAGGTGTCTGGCGGGTAGAGCTGAACTATCGATGCCTGTAAAAGGTCAAAATCGGCTACCGACGTCGTATTGCCCTGGATCCGGATCGTTTGATCATTCAAGGATAATCTGGAAAGCGTCAGTGACGGGATGTCTTTTTTTAAGAGAGAAAGCTCTGTCAGTGTTTTGGAAACCTGATAACTGCGTCTTTCATACTTACTGTTCTTTCTTTTTTCCAGATTGATCTGTCGAATCCTCTCTTTAAGAATCGGAATGGCATTCGTTTTGGAAGTCCCCGTGGGCAGATACTTGGTGATCTCCTGATCTAACTGGTGCCCAAGTGTTTCAAGATATCGATCATCATTATAGCCGCGGTACACTGTTGCCGCCAAGTAAAGTGTCAGGCTGATGATGAAGATTCCGGCTGTGACTATCAGGGATCGGGAGTATTTTTTAAGTTCCTGAATAATAAGTATGTTGGACTTTATTAGATTGACGCGTCTCGGGTGCTCCAGACCGGGTATTGTTTTAATATCATTCTGATCATGGTCCCACTGCGATATTTCTGCAGGGGACGCCTTGTTGATGATCAGTTCCAGTTGATCATCCATGGATACCTGGTCACTTCGATCGCCGCTGACCAAAATATCGCTGATGTCCGATTCATTCAACCGAATCGCATTTATCTTCTGATTAATTTGATTTAGAAAGCCTTGAGAGGTAACCGTTTCAATTCGCTTATCAGAGATGATCGACACACCGACAAGAAATCCGTTTCGATAGATAAGGAAACGGGCTGATTTCTCTATTTCGGATAGAACAATCTGTATGGTGTTTCCAGGATCTGCGTTTTCCTGAATTGCAAGATCCATCAAGTTCTCCAGCGATGAAATCCAACGCAATTCCAGATTGAATCCTTTGAACAGCGAAACCAATTCTTCCAGGAGGATTTTTTCTATGAGATAAACACCTGTCTCTGTTATATCGGCATCTTTACTGGATCGGGTGGAATAGCTATAGATGTAGTTTTCCGATCCTTTCAGAAGGGTGTCTTCCAATTCATATTGCAGAATCTGATGAATCTTCCGTGTTGATATGCGCGGAAAACAGAAATACTGATACTGGATATGCTGCTGGTCGATAACGAGGTTGATGTTGGTTCCCCGCGGTATTTCACGGCTTGTCAGGTATTGGCTGAGCAAAGAAATGATGCCGACACCGTCCGGTTCGAATTCCGAGATGTTATTGGCTGTATCTGCGGCGGGAGAAATGATGGTATTATTTATAATCAGGATGTTGTGTAACTGCATGGACTGTTCTGAATTGACTGTCCTGTTTTGGACGATTCATCAACCGTAACGCTTGCGATGTTATGTTTTACGATTCACCTGATTATTCCTCAGCCAATTCCAAAGGGGATTTTTAAACTGGCGCAGTTCTTCTCTCTATCGTCTCACGTCGATCCGGCTGACCGGGCACAACGTGAGACGATAGAGCCTGCTTGATCGCTATTCGTGAAGACTGGCATACTCGCTTTCATGGGACTCATTTCCTTTTGCCATTGATTGACTGCCGGACAAGGCATCTGAAAATCCCATGGATACTGAATAAAGAAATTCATTGATAACGTTGGCCATGTTCATCATGGTTGTCTTTTTCTTCTTGATGCTGATGATATCAATATCCAAAAGGAGACCCGGTTGCACATGGTATGGGTTGATCTGATTCGTGAACTCTTCAAACTGCTCCTGCAGGAAATCGAGTCGGTTTTCAAGAATCTGCCGTGTTTCATCGATCTGATCTCGATAGACTTTTTCCAATTTCTGTTTCATCAAAGGAAAGCGGGCACCTATCTCATCCAATCTGGCTTCTGCAGTCGGATTAGATTTGCTGACGATGGTATCCTTTGGTTGGATGAAACTGATCTCATTCCAGAGGGGTTTTTTCTCTTCAATTTCCAGATCGTCGCCGCCTTTTGACCGGAATAAGCCTTTCTTCTTTTTGGGGCTCAACATTCGATCGGCCAGGGTTTCCCAGTCATCATACTCTTTTTCATCCCGGTCATTGGTGTATACACCATGACACACCTTCCACAGATGCATGACCTCCCTTTCCATCTCGTCAATCTGCTTTGAATAGGCATTGCGAAGGGATTTCAACTGTTTCTGATCATAATAGACAAGCCTCAGGTTATATCGTTCATCAGGCAGCTTGGTGACATCTTCCTCTTCGTACTCTCGGATGACGCACTCCCTGGCGTTTTTATAGTTCTCGATAAACTGATATCCCATTTTACTGTTGTCCAGAATCGATGTAATCGAGTTGACCGCCGTGTTAAATCCGCGGTTACGGATGTTCTCGTTGTCAATTATTTTTTTAATGTTCTCACGGATGTTGAGCGCATCGAAGTCTTTGGATTCGATTTCAGCCTGGATGCCATCGACAGCATCCATGAATTTCTTGGCGACAAACTGATATTTTTTTGATTCATCCGAATTGTCGTCGGAGATATATTTGTCCATGATTCGCAGTTTCTCAAAGATCCTTTCAGAATCACTCATCTCCTCTTTGCCCTCATCCATCAACTGCAGATTGATTTCTTCGATTTCCTTGTCAATCAGCTCATGAATATTTTTGGCAACGATATCTTTAATAATGGAAGTCACAGGCACCTGGTAATGGTAAATGCGACTGATTAACTCTGAATCGAGGATGCTGATGGAGAGTTTCAGATCCATCACCGTTTTTGGACGCCGACTGTTGTCTTTGAACGTGCATTTCTCAATGGCGTAAGAATTCTCCCCCCGGATAAAAACACCGACATCTGTTTTTTCCCGTAGCAGCGCGTTTGTATTGGTTTCCAAGTCAGAAACCCCACGTTCAATGTGACCCTGAAGGTGGCCATACATATTTACGATGGATTTTTCAATATCCTCGGTCGTAAATGTTTCTGAGTTGCCGACCCTTTCAAGTATTTCGGTTATCTCCCTGGGCGTATACTTGTTCAGGGTTCGCTTTTCCTCTTTATCAATCAGATCCCGAACCTTCTTGTTCATCTCATCTTCCATCGTTACAAGGTAACGATTGAGCATATTCTGGAAATCCTGATTGAAATAGTTGTGAAGTTTCGATTTGACAGAACCCATTACATCCAGCTTTTCCAGAACTTCCGGGGGTAACTTGGCATGGATGTGATTCAGGATTTTGTCAACTTCCTCATCTATAATCCCTTTGGCTTCTTCATATTCATCGCGATTCTGCCGATGCAGACTGTTGCGAGATCCAACGGCGCTTGGTTTTTCCGGATGAACGAAATTTGGACTTTTTACGATCGTTTCACGAGCCATTCTTTACTCCCATATTGATATAGATGTTGTTTGGCAGTATTTTTAAGCCTCAGATATTAATGAGAAATTAGTTCTATTTCTTTACAACTTTTTTTTTGCCTGTAATAATAAACGATTCAGTTTAACACCGGCGCTCCAAAATGAATGTAACTTACTGAAATTTTTCAAAAAGCTTC
The DNA here is from genome assembly GCA_018830885.1 of bacterium. GTDB lineage: Bacteria > SAR324 > SAR324 > XYD2-FULL-50-16 > XYD2-FULL-50-16 > JAHJRI01. The sequence continues at coordinate 39,033 of JAHJRI010000364.1, forward strand.
AAAAAGACAATCGTTCTGCGGGATCATGTTAAATATTTGTTCTAATTAGTAAAAACAAAAATACTAGGGCTTTAGCCGCGAATGGTTGATTTTAAAGCGCTGTTGATTAAACAACGATTTTAAATTTGTATTTTTGGCTCTTATTTATCAAGTGTTCAGATTAATTGCAACTACTTAGATGTGGTATAGCGTAAATAGAGCTTTTTTCGGGCCGTTACATCATCATCATCTCTGGACACAATATCGATGTCATTGTTGTTATCCTCGAGGTCCAGCTTCAAAGTGAAGTCAACCGTTTTTCGATTTTCCTGCTTGATAAAATTCTTATAGTAGATCTTTTTCCTATTCAGGAAAACGTACATATCCTTCACGCCCTCCGGATCATGAATTCTACCGGTCAGATCAAATTTACTGTTGGTACTCAACAGGGTTTCCGATTCCAATTGAATGGCCGGGGGGGTGTTCGAGGTTGTCCCCACGATTCGACCCAGCGGGAGTTTGATTTTTTGATTCACGGAGGTCATGGGAAACGTCCCATCCAGAATATCCAGAGAAAAATCTAGATCCATGTCCTGGGGTATCCCTTTTAAATCAAATTGAAAATCGGCAGTTTGAGTTTTCTCCGGCTTCAGGGAATCGATATTCTGCAGACCCTTCTTTAAAAAGATATTTTTTCCTTCTCCGTTTCTCAGAAGAATCGTCAAAGGACCTGATTCTCCTTTGCCCCTGTTGGTCACATCTATTTTTACAACGATTGTTTCCCCATTTTCAAGAATATGGTTACCATTTCCTGTAGATTGAAAACGTCCATCTTCATACGGAGTGACACTATATTGAAAGAGCGGTCGATCCTTTTCCTGAATAACCAGGTCGATGGCATCTTGATGGATCTTTCGTTTCTGCTGATCGGTAAATTCGAGTGAGATCAGGTTATTTCTAGAGATTGACGATTCAGCAATCTTAATGGGGATAAACCATTTTTTTGATTCTCCCGGATTCAGTCTCCCAAAGGCGAACTGCCTGTCATTAAACACCTCGTTCTGGGATTCTGTGATTGCCATCAGTTTGGCCACAGGAATGCTGCCAGTATTTTCTGCAGTCAGATATAATCGGATGTCACTGTTTGCCGGGATGGATCCTTCATGTTTCCGCCAGACCTCTTCTGTTTTGGAATTTACTTTGCTTTCAAGCCAGACTTTGCTGGCGATGGTTCCCTGTCCGGGAACATCATATGATTTCCAGTCAATGGAGATCGAAAAGGCGGCGAATTTTTCGATCAGTTTTTGTTCCTGAATCTGCTGCTCCTTTGTCATAAATGCGAGTGCGCTGGCCAGAAGATGGTCAAAGTTCTTTTTATTGTTCTCATCAAGGATCTTGATCGCTGTCTGGACCAGGAAATCATCTTTGAGCCGCTGAAACTTCTCTGCTTTCAGGTCCGAGTCCTCTTCCGACTTATTCTCGTCTTTGTCTTCATAAAGATAAAAAACGGTTTTTTTAGGGGGATCAGCTTTGTCTCCCCATTCCGCAAAATTCTGATCCAGGCTGTTTTCACCCTGGTCCAGCTTGGGTGATGTCACATGCAGGAATTCAGTGGAGATATAATAGGGTGTGACCGCAATATGGGGTGTGACGCCGACCGATTGAATGGAAATATTCCCTGGTGTCAGATATTTTGATGTGGTTAAACGCAGGGCTGAACCTTCTTTAAAAGGGATAACCTGCTGCACGGAACCTTTCCCGAAGGTCTGAATACCTGTGACCACAGCCCGGTTGTTCTTTTTTAAGGCTGCAGCAACGATTTCGGAAGCGGATGCAGAACCGTTGTTCACAATTACAATGATGGGCATGTCTACAATACTTCTGAACCAGTGGGCTTTATAGCTTTTAATTGATCCGGGTGTCAATCCGGCGGTTGATACAATCACCCCATCATTGAGAAACCGGTCACTGACTTTAATGGCCTGATCAAGCAGACCTCCCGGGTTGTTTCTGAGATCGAGTATCAGACCGTAAAAATCATTCAGATCATAGTCCAGGTCATCCAGATGGGAATCAATCTCATCCATGGTATTCTGCTGGAAAGTATTGATTTTCAGATAGCCGATCCGATGGTTGTTTTCCTTGAATGAATAAGATTCAACGCTTGTGATTTTAATAATGTCACGGATGATAGTGAATTTTTTAGGTGACGTGAAGCCTTTTCTCATGATGAAAATGTCGACCTTTGTCCCTTTTTCTCCCCTCAGCTTTTTAACCGCATCAGTCAATGACATATTGATGGTCGATTCTTCATTGATCTGAACAATCTGGTCTTTTGCCTTCAAACCCGTGCGTGAAGCTGGCGTATCATCGATGGGTGCGATGATGGTCAGGGTGCCATCCCTCAGACCGATCATCATGCCGACCCCGCCAAAATTTCCCGCTGTGCTGGCACTGAAATCGGAGTATATCTCTGGAATTAAAAAAGAGGAGTGGGGATCCAACTGTCTTAAAAAACCGTTGATAACAGCATAGTCGACGTTTTCCGGTTTTTCGTTCTCGTCCAGATGCTGTTTCACAAAGCGGATCAGCTGCTGAAGAATCTCGTTAAGCTCGTTGATGTCATGAGGCTTCTGATATCGGAACGTGTGTGTAAACTGATCGACGCTGATTTTGACTTCGATGGACGATCCATCCTCACGATAGGTTGTCATCACCGGGGCGATACTCGTCGACAGATAATCCAGTGCTCCTTCCAGCATCTTTGGGGGAACAATCCTGTTAGCGTCGACATAGAGCTGATTGACAATGGCCAGGACACGTTTGAGTATATCCGATTCGGGAATAAAGCGCTCAGCCAGCGCGTTTTGACAGGTGATGACAAAAATGAGGATCAATAACAGGCGGAATTTCATAAATCTCTTTAGACTGATTTTGACCAACCTCCAGGAGCAAAAACAGGATCACCCTTTAACAGAATCGATAGCCGATCGCTGTGTCTGTAAATAACACGAAAGCTTCTGTCTTTTCGCGACCCGTCAACTGAATTCTTATCCTGCTCGTTTCAGGGAGTATATCGGTTTTTTGGGTTTAGTTGTAAAACGATTTCTCATTATGAGAGGAACCGCGGTTCCAGGGAAACGCAATCGGGCTGATGTTATCAACCGTCTGTTTCCCGGAAAGGATGGGTTAAGGAATGCCCAAACAGTAGTTCTCGCACGATTTAATCACAATTGATGGACAACTTCAATAGCCTGTTCAAAATAAGCTGTGGCCTTTTGCTTGATTGCCTCTGCGGTCTTTGCATCATGCTGCTTGCAGGCAATGCTGTGATCCAACCCCTGTGAAAGACAATTCAATGCCTGATAGATTGGCAGTACCATCTTAATCTCACGATCCTCAGTGTTTTTGCAGTAGGATTCGACGAAGGAGGAAGCCATCTCGCTTTCTCCCCTTTGGACCAACTCCACAGTCAAATCAGCAATATCTGCGACAACGTCGGCGTATCGGTTCTTGAGAGGATCGGTTGTTTTTGTCAATGCCAGAACAGTTTCCGGACTTACATATATTTTTCTCGGGATAAAACAGCCATGGACCTCTTTGATCAACCCTCTTTTATTTCTTCGCAGCAGCAGTTTCCGATTATCGGCAATATACTTCTCCAGTGGATGCAGTGTCATGTCGATCATGGGTTGCGAAATCGTAAGACCCATATATTTTTTCGACTGATATATCAGGTCATTCAGTTTCTGCAGGATCAGTTTTGCGGTTCCCTCATCCTTGGATGGTGCCGATTCAGCTTTTTCGTGAAGTTCAACCAAAAAACGGCTGACACGATCCATCACTTTCGACGTCAGTTTGCCTTTGTCAATAAAGTTGCTGAGAAAGTATCGATCAGAAAGCTGATTCATGATGATCACATGATACAGTACCGGTGATGATATTCGGTTATCTCGATCCAGCTGAAAGCCCTGCTGATCTTTTTTGATCGTGGCAATTTCAGGTTGCAGCGTAGGGGAATAGTGCCGCAAGCGGCGCACCATTTCCCGGCAGAAGATCTCTTCCAGGGATGCGCTGCTTTTTATGGCCCCCCGTTTTTTTACTTTGTAGATCTTCTCCCCGGTCTTGAATACCCAATAGTTATGAGATTCGTGATATTTTATGATTTTATTGGCGTTGGGGAAAAAATCCTTTTCCATGAACCGAGCATAAAACTCCGGTTTATTGAGTTTTTTCGTCATCTTTAGTAATGATTATTCCGTTTGGAAACTGGATTGTTTTTCATTTAGCCACTTGTGATGGAAGGTTTATCAGTTATTCGGGTACCGCTCAGAACAACTGATCCTGATGGCCGTCCACACGATAATGTTTGGTTAACTATTCAGGTATGCTCTGTTCCTGACCGTTGTTGCCTTTTCTCTTTTCCTGGGACTTTTTTTCATATCTGATGAGCCTTTGCAAGGCCGACGGCTCTGAAAAATGGCAACCGGATTAAGAACAGAGTTTAATTGACTGGCAACAGGGCGCATCTGTAAGGCCAGTATGGTCAGCGAGGCTCCCCCATGCCAGGTGATCGTTTCTTGATCTTTGCTGGCACTATTAAATATGAGAATGCACCGACTCCTAATCAGCAGGAATTGACATCTCGTCGGTAACCAAAAAACACTTTTTTAGTTGAAGTTTAGTCTGATGATCCGGTTCTGTCGATAAAAATTGTACGGAAAATCGGCGTAAAGGGACAAAACAGTTTGGACTGGGTGCAGCTGAAGCCAGGTTTTAAAAGGGAAAGATCTCCCTTCTATTTTCCACATGGTCGACAATATAGAGCAGGGTGGAGGCTTTGCGCAGTTCATCGGTCAACTGCTTGATTTTGTCCCGGTCGATATCGTACATGCGGATGAATACTTTTCGAAATCCTTCCGGCACATCTTTGTGTGTGCTGAGAATACTCTCCATCCGACCGCCATGCTTGCGGATGATATCTGCCACCTCCTTGATGGATCCCGGGCGATCATCAACCCTGAACGCAAACTGTATTCCTCGTTTGGCTTCAACACCGGTGAGGCTGATAATGACTTTGAACAATTCTGTTTTGCTGATAATGCCGATAACTTTACCATCATCGTCAACAACAGGGGCACCGGAGATATTCTTGTCAATCAGCAACTGTGCTGTTTCTTCGATTGTGAATTCCGAATGCACCGTTATTGGATTCTTGGACATGATCTCTTTCACCTTGATTTTTGATATCAGGTATAAAACTTCGTGGGCGTCCAGGCTGGTTGCGTCAGAGGCGGAAGCCTCTTTCAGGTCACGATCGGTAATCACACCGACAAGTTTTTTATTATCCACAACCGGCAGTAATTCAACATGGTACTCCTTGAGTAATCGGATGGCCTCCTGCATGGAGTTGTCGCTCTTGATCGTGACGAAGTCTTTATTCATCCAGTTTTTTACCAACATGGCAGGTCCTTTTAAGAATTGATTAACGAGGCTTTTGGGGTGAATAAAATATGTATAAATAACTTATATCAGCCTTTTATCATTCAAAACACTGTTTGAAATAACAATCCTTTGGATCTCCGAGGTCCCTTCATAAATCGTAAATACACGGGCATCCCGGTAAAGACGTTCGATGGTGTAGTCTTTGATGAATCCATATCCCCCATGTATCTGAAGGGCTTTGCCAGTGATCCGGTTCACCATCTCGGAAGCATAAAGTTTGGCCATGGATGCGGGGACAGTGAAGTTTTCGCCCCGGTCTTTCATGGCGGCCGCAGAAAAGGTCAGCTGTTTTGCCGCTTCGATTTCGGTGGCCATGTCAGCAATGATCCATCGCAAACCCTGAAATTTTGAGATCTTTTGGCCAAACTGCTCTCTTTTTTTGGCATACTGGACGGCGGTGTCCAGGGCTGCCTGAGCAACGCCGATAGACTGCGCAGCGATACCGATTCGTCCGCAATCTAGACCCGTCATGGCGATTTTGAAGCCTTCCCCTTCCTGACCAAGGCGGTCTCCGACAGGAACCCTGCAGTTTTCCAGGACCAGATCCGTTGTGTCAGAAGCCCTCAGTCCCATTTTATTTTCAATATGGCCAACTTTCAAACCCGGATTATCCTTGCTGATGATAAATGTACTAATTCCTCTGTGTCGGGATGTCTCATCTGTTTTTGCCGTGACAATCACAATGCCGGCATTGGAACCTGATGTGATAAAACATTTATTGCCATTCAGGAGATATGTATCCCCGTCCCGAACAGCAGTCGTTGTTTGAGCAACCGGATCCGAACCGGCATGGGGTTCTGTGAGAGCGAAGGCGCCGATTGATTCAACCGCTGTCAGGGGAATCAGGTATTTCTCTTTCTGTTCCGGGCTGCCATACTTGTATATGCTTTCACAGACGATGGAATTGTGAACAGACATAACAACGGCCGTTGAAGCACAGGCATACGCAATTTCGGATAAGGCCAGAACATAGCTGACGGTGTTTGCTCCCTCCCCATTGTATTCGGGCGGAATCATCATCCCCATCAGTCCCAGTTCTCCCATTTTTTTAAAACTTTCCATGGGAAATGCTTTTGACTCATCTCGTTCCATGGCCGAGGGGGCTATCTCCTTTCTGGCAAATTCCCTGACCATGGCCTGAATCATAATCTGCTCGTTAGTTAGTTGGTAGAACACAAAAGTCTCCTTTCATTTGCTTTTTCGGGTTCAACGCGTTCCGGCTGATCGGGATTTTCAGACAGGGTGTTCATCTTCCTCAGGGACCATAAATGACCACCAGAAGATGGGCGGCTTTTTTGCCAATATTTTTTAATTGATGTTTTATCCCCGAATTGAATTGGAGTGACTCATCCTTTTTAAGTGTGTTTTGATGGTCTCCGACCATCAATTCGATCTCTCCTGAGAGCACATAGACGAACTCCTCTCCTTCATGACAATAACCGACTCCCTGATGCTCCTTCATGGGGTCAATAGTAACCCGAAAAGCTTTCAGATGCTTATTTTCAGATCCCGGGGTCAGGGTTTCATATGCATAGTTGTCCGTCCGTTTAGTGTAAGCCCGGATCCGTTTCTTGAGATTGGTCGCTTCGTCTTCCAGGAGAAAACCAGAATCAATTCCCAGAACTCTTGAAATCTGAAGCAGTGAACCAACAGAAGGTATTTTGCTTCCGGACTCGATCTCTTTCAAATATTCGGTGCTAAACCCAGTATCATTAGCTATATTTTCAAGCGAAATATTCTTGGAGAGTCTTGTTTTTTTGATTTTTTTTCCAACGGAATCCGTCTGACCAGACTTCTTGCCAGCCATTTATTCTCCTGTTTGTTATAATTCTGGGCGATTCCAGCAGAACGATGAAAGCTGCTCTGATGGATTGAATACGTTCTAATCTCTTGTTCCGTCGGTTCTTCACAATATAGCATGTGACAGGAATCGGTACCAGCCATCGCAGTCTGATATCAATTCCAGGTAGAGCGCCGGAACTTTTGTTTTTCTATAGACCAGTAAGAACATTTTATCAAGTGAAATGGCATTTTACCGATTTTCCGGTGCTGATGCCGTTCGTTTACATGGCAAAATAGCAATACGGTGGATGATGTATCATTTTTTTTAACAGCCGATGGGTTGGGTGTAAAAGCCTGCTGTCCTTGTCTTTCCGAGATTCAAGGAATGTTGTGATAGTGAATCATGGCAGTGAATAGGGTAGGGTTTAGCGAATGATCGTTCTGCAAATACTCGACCTGCAGATTAAAAAATTTTAAAATTTGGTTGACAAAAAACAAGTATATGATAACTAATACCCGGAATAGGGGGCTATGTCAGTTTTGTCCCCCTTGATTCCGTCACGGACACTCCTTTATCACCTGATTCTGCGAGAGTCTCCAAGTTTGTTTTAGTCCTATCAATTCCGCAGAAGAAAATGTTAAACAGAACGCTGCACTGAAAAATGCTATGAACCCGTATCGAACGATATTTGAATCTGCAAAACCAGAGATGACACCATGCCCCTTTTAACCATATCCAATGTAACACTCTCCTTTGGTGGTCTCAATGCACTGTTTGGTGTCAATATGGAGATTAAAGCCGGTCTGATCACATCGGTTATCGGGCCGAATGGTGCCGGGAAAACCAGCATGCTGAATTGTATTTCCGGTTTTTACCATCCGACTTCCGGGGATATACAGTTTGGTGAACACAAACTGTCTATCGCACATTTTTCTCCCCACCAGGTGTCCAATCTGGGCATTGCCAGGGCCTTCCAGAATCTGGAGCTTTTCAGCGGTCTGTCTGTTTTGGATAATCTTCTGTTGGCCCGGCATCAGAATCTGAAGTACAACTTCCTGCAGGCGGTCTTCTACTTTGGAAAAGCATCCCGTATCGAAGCTGAAAATCGGGCCTATGTGGAGGAAATAATTGATTTCATGGAATTGGAGCCTTTCAGGCATAAGATTGTTGGCAACCTGGCATACGGGATACAAAAACGTGTTGAGGTCGCCAGGGCTTTGACCCTTGCACCCAAACTGCTGTTGCTGGATGAGCCCATGGCAGGGATGAACATTGAAGAAAAAGAGGATATGGTGCGCTTTATTGTGGATATCCGACAGGATCGTGATGTTACCATTGTATTGATCGAACACGATCTGGGCGTGGTCATGGACATCTCAGACCAGATCTATGTCCTTGATTTCGGGGAGTTGATAGGGTCGGGAATTCCCGCAGAGATTGCGCAGAACCCCAAAGTGATTGAAGCCTATATTGGAGAGGATTAAAAAGGATGGAAAATCATGATCATTTGCTGCAATTTACCATTCCTCAATTACTTCGCTGGCGTGTGCAGCAGACTGGTGAAAAAGTCGCTATCAGGGAAAAAGATTTTGGCTTCTGGAACAACTATACCTGGAGTGAGTACTATAATTGTGTCCGAAAGATTGCCCTTGGTTTGGAAAAACTGGGTTTAAAAAAGGGGGGTAAGATCGCTCTGATTGGCGATAATATTCCAGAGATGCTGTTTATGGCTATCGGAGCACAGTCCCTGGGAGCGATTGCGGCCGGTGTTTATCAAACCACACTGCCGGATGAAATAAGCCAGCTGCTGGATTATATGGATATTGAAATGGTCTTTTGTGATGACCAGGAGCAGGTTGATAAAATTGTTGAAGTCAAAGATAAACTCCCCAAGATAAAAAAAGTGATTTATGAGGATCCCAGGGGTATGCGGGCATACAAGTCCGATGACTGGTTTATGGAGATCAAGGAACTCTATAGAATCGGTGAAGAAGCGCACCAGAGCAATCCGGGACACTTCGAAGCAATGGTTACCAAGGGTCGGCCCGATGAAGTCTGTTTTTTCTGTTTAACCTCGGGGACTACGGGATTGTCGAAGGCAACCATGCTGACGCACCGTAACTACATCAATATGGGGGTCCAGATCAGCAAGACCGATAGACTGGAAAATACAGATGAGTATATCTCCTTCCTGCCATTTGCCTGGATTGGAGAGCAGATGAACTCATTCGGCGTAGCGATGGCTACGGGCATTACCATCAATTTCCCAGAATCGGTTGAGACGAGCATGGACGATCTGAAAGAGATCGGTCCCCATTTCATGTTTGGAGCCCCACGGATATATGAGACCATCCGTTCACAGATCTGGCTGAAAATTGACGAATCGTACTGGCTGAATCGCAAGATTTATGGTTTTTTTATGGCGGTCGGGGAAAAAGCAGCTGTATATCGTATGTCAGGCAAGAAAATGCCACCGGTTTTGGGGTTACTGACCTGGCTGGGTACTCAGATGATATTCAGACCGTTGATAAACCAGTTGGGTCTGTTGCGACTCCGACGGGCATATACGGGCGGTGCTGCGCTGGGGCCGGAGTTATTCACGTTTTATCAGGCGATCGGGGTGAACCTGAAACAGATTTATGGGCAGACGGAAATTGTCGGGATCGCATATATGCACCGGGATGGTGATATTCGGGCTGATACAGTGGGGTTTCCACTGCCCGAAACCGAATGCAGGATCTCTGATACAGGCGAAATTCTTTCCCGCTCGCCGTCGGTTAGTCAGGGATATTATAATCTGCCTGAGAAGACTGCCGAACTGCTCGAGGGTGGCTGGCTCCACTCTGGAGATGCCGGTTTCATCGATAAGGACGGTCATCTGGTGGTAATCGATCGCTTGTCTGATGTGATGCACAATAAAGACGGGGACATGTTCAGCCCCATGTTTCTGGAAAATAAACTCAAATTCAGCCCCTACATCAAAGAGGCAGTCATTCTGGGAAACAAAAAGGCGTTCGTTTCGGCCATGATCAACGTCGATCCGATCGTTGTAGGAAAATGGGCTGAAGATCGGGGGATCTCTTTTTCGACCTTTATGGATCTCTCGCAGAAAGAAGAAGTCGGGAAATTGATGGTTCAACAAGTAGAAAATTTTAACCGGAATGCCGAAAAAAAGCACCACAGGATCAAGCGATTTGTGGTGCTGTATAAACTACTCGATATGGACGATGGAGAATTGACCAAAACCGGCAAGATCAGAAGGGACTTCGTGCAGAAAAAATATCAGGACCTGATTGAGGGTCTTTATGAAGAATCAGTTCAGGAAAAAGAGGTGGAGGCTTCCTTTCAATATCAAGACGGTCAATCAAGCACTGTTAAAACCAAAATACATTTTTATACCATGAATGAGGGGGTATGAGTTATTTTTTTCAGCTTGTCGTTAGTGGCATTGTCGTTGGTTCCATTTACGCCTTGTCTGGACTCGGATTTGTGCTGATCTATAAATCCAGTCGGGTTCTCAACGTTGCCCATGGGCAAATAATCGCATCAGGGTGCTTTATCACCTATTCACTTACCGTCTGGGCGGGTATTCCCATCTATATCTCCTTTTTTATGAGTATGGTGATCACCTTTTTCCTGGCGATGAGTGTTGAGCGGATTTTTCTGAGGCGTTTGATCGGAGAACCGATCATTTCGGTGATCATGGTGACCATAGGTCTCATGTCAATCATTGACGGTATCATTTATTTAACGCCGTTTGGATCTGAAAACTACTCTTTTCCCAGGTTTTTTCCGGCGACACCCATATCGCTGGGTGGGGTCTCGATCTCCTGGACGCAGCTGGTCGGGGTTATCATTACCATTCTCTTAATAGCCGGGTTCTCCTGGTTTTTCAAAAAATCAACGGTAGGCATATCCATGCGGGCAGTCTCAGATGATCAACTGGCTGCCATGTCCATCGGGGTTTCAGTCCCCCGGGTTTTCGGTCTGGCCTGGGCAACGGCAGGGCTGACTGCTGCTGCTGCTGGAGGGATAATTGGGAATATCACCGGTCTAAATTTTGATACACTTCACTCTTTTGGAATCATTGTTTTTCCAGTTGTCATTTTAGGGGGGTTGGATTCCATTTTAGGTGCTGTGGTTGCGGGAATCCTGATGGGACTTATCCAGCAATTTGCCTCCGGCTATCTGGATGGTAACTGGGGATTGAATGGCACAGGGGAACTGATGCCCTACATATTGCTGTTAGTGCTTTTACTATTCAAACCCCACGGTCTGTTTGGAATTCATGAAATAGAGCGAGTATAAACTATGTCTGCAAATCGTTGGTTAACTACCGGAAATTATTTCACATCCTATCGACAGGAGCAGAGAATATTTTCGACACATCTGGATCGAATGATATTTTTTGTTTTTATCCTGGGTCTTTTTATCTGGCCGATTCTGATTGAATTGAGCAGCCGCAATATGCTGGTGATCGACACGATTCTGATTGCCATTGTTGCGGTTCTGGGGTTGAACCTGCTTACCGGTTTTGCCGGGTTGATTTCCATTGGGCATGCCGCGTTCGTCGGAGTCGGAGCCTATACAGTGGCCTCTATGATCAGGGTGATTGGTGCTAATCATCTGTTGATTACCCATGCCTGGCCTTTGGTAATATTGGTTGCGGGTCTGGTTGGGGCAATCTTCGGGGCCTTTGTTGGTTTACCGGCATTGAGGTTGAGACATCTGTATCTGTTAATGGCCACCCTCTCGTTTCAGAAGATTTTTGAGTGGGTGATTAATTTTTCCACATTTTTTAATCAGGGACAGACTATTTCAGTAGGGCGTGTTTACTGGTTTACAGGAAAGATAGTCCGTGATCAGCACTATGTATTCTGGTACTATATCATCCTGGCTGTGATCGTTTTACTGGGATTTGGTGTCCGCAATCTCTTGCGAACACGTTTTGGGCGATGTCTGGTGGCTGTGCGGGATAATGATCGGGCGGCTGATGCCATGGGTATGCACCCGGGGCTGACCAAAGTATATGCATTTGCCCTGGCAGGGTTTTTAGCTGGCATTGCAGGCGCTTTGCATGCGTATCTGTATCGCGGCGTTGGTTTTGAGTCATTCACCCTTCACCACTCCATTGTCTACTTGGCGATGGCTATTGTGGGTGGAATGGGTACGTTGAACGGTTCTTTCTGGGGACCGGTTGCGATTCAGGCTCTGGAATTACAGGTTGAAACCCTGGCTGAAAAAGCAGGTCACTATTTTCCTTCCAACATGAACCTGGCTACGGCGCTTAGACCACTAACATTTGGCTTGGTAATTGTCCTTTTTCTCATGTTCGAACCGCGTGGAATAGCTAACTGGTGGAGGATTTTCCGTTCCTATGTCAAGTTATGGCCGTTTCGCTACTGATCTGCACCGGGACAGGTTTTGAATTTCATGAACCTTTTTTATAAGGAGAGATAAAACAACAGCCGAGATACGCAGCGTTCAAAATTAGATCTCATTTGACGGATTTGGTAACTGGTGGGCTGAAAAGAGCAATCAATAAGCCAAGATGGCTCAAAGTAAGCAGATCAAAATCGCATTCAAAGGGAGATTCAAATAACTGAGGGCAAATAATTTTGTCCAAGTGTTTAATCCTAACCAAACATAGAGGGGATATCAATGAAACGCATGAAAATAGGACTGTTCAGTGTTTTTTCAACCGCTATTTTTCTGATTTTTATGGTCGCACAAACGGCATTGGCTGAAACCTACGTGATTGGATCATCTCTGGCTATCACCGGGCCGACATCCGATGCGGGAAACCCCTATTCTAAAGGGATTGAGGACTACTGCAATTTTTCTAACGATATGCAATTGCTTGGTAAGGACCAGGTACAATGTATTGTCCGGGATGATGCATATCAGACGGCCACCACCAAACGAAATTTTGAAGATTTTATGGACCAGGGTATGGTCATTTACTTGAATTATTCAACGGGAAGTACCATGGGTCTGAAGAAGGACTTTGAAGAGGAAAAAATTCCCGTCCTGCCGGCATCCTTCCATGCCGGAAACCTGGATAATTCAAACTATATTTTCCTGCCAACGGCTTCTTATTCAGAGCAAGCCCTGGGTCTGGTGGAATATGTCGTTCGCAATCATAAAATGGGAACGCCCAAAATCGCCCTTTTTCTTCACCCTTCAGCATTCGGACGGGGACCGCTGGAAGATGTCAAGAAAGCACTTGACGCCGGGTTAAAAGCCGATTTGGTGGAAGTGGTAGAACATGGCAAAGATTTGGACAATACAGCCATGATAAAGCGTCTGTTAAGCAAGGACATCGAGTATGTCATCTGTCAAACCATCCAGTCACCGGTGGCTACATTACTAAAGGATGCCGCACGACTTGGAAAAATTGCCACGACATTTGGGGAAAAGGGAAAACTGACCTTTATGGGCGCTCACTACACCGGTGGAAACGACCTGATTGCGTTAGCTGGCAGTTCTGCAGAGAATTTTTACTGGACAACAGCCTACACCCTGACATCTGTCCAGAGTGTTGGAACCGATGCGCAGCTGGCGCTGGCCAAAAAGTATAACCGGGATTCAAAAACAGCGAATTCTCATAACTATTCAAACGGCATCATGGTTACCCAGGTTGCCATTGAAACCATCAGACGTGTGAAAGCAAAAGGGATGAAGGTCTCCAAGCAGTCCTTGTATGAGGAATTGCTTCAAATGAACGGTTTTAATGCTTACTATCCTGTAACAACTGTGGGCCCGGTAACGTTTTCGAAAGATGATCACGCCGGTGTTGATACCCTGCAACTCTATAAAGTTAAGAATGGTGTTTTCCATACTGTAGGAAACCCCTTTCTTTCTGAATTTTATAAGAAAATAAAATAGAAATACACATCTCTCCTCACCGGATGTCGATCCGAATCCGGAGAGGAGAGATGAGACAGATTGTTTCCCTTGTCAGCGCAACTCCTTTGAAGGTGAAATCGTATCAAAGGGTGCGGGGTCACAGGGGGTTGTTCCATGTGAGAGATTGGCTATCCAAATAATTAATTCGCCCGGGATTCATTGTGGATGTTAAAAAAGACCTTTTGGAAGTAAACAATATCGAAGTTGTCTATAATGATATTATTCAAGTTTTAAGGGGTGTCAGCCTGAATGTCCCTGAAGGGAAAATAATCGCCTTGCTGGGGACAAACGGTGCCGGAAAAACCACAACCTTGAGGGCGATCAGTGGATTACTGAAGCCTGAAAACGGCTATATCAAAGATGGCTTTATCAAGTTTCGAGATGAGGATATCACCAATCGACTGGGAACCTATGTTGTCAGGAAAGGGGCTGCCATGGTTCCTGAAGGCCGTCGTATTTTTAAACACCTCACAGTGGACGAGAATATCCGTGTCGGTTCGATTACCCGCAAAGATGGCATGCAAAAAATAAAGCTGGATCATGACCGGATGTACAACCATTTCCCCCGCTTACTGAAGGTCAAAAATCGCATGGCCGGATATTGTTCAGGCGGAGAGCAGCAAATGATCGCGATAGCCCGTGCCCTGATGTCCGCTCCAAAAATGCTGATGTTGGATGAACCCTCATTGGGACTGGCTCCCCTGCTGGTCAAGGAAATATTTTTCAATATTGAGAAGATCAACATCGATCTGGGGACCACGATACTGGTGGTAGAACAGAATGCCAAGGTTGCGCTGGCGATCTCGAACTATGCCTACATTATGGAATCCGGGAAAATCGTTCTCGAAGGTCCTTCCAATGATCTTCAGGAAAACCCTGATGTCAAGGAGTTCTATATGGGAATCACCCAGGGCGGTGGCAGAAAATCGTTTAAGGAGGTCAAATCCTATAAACGGCGCAAGCGCTGGATGTAAATACGGACGCGACCGAACCTGAACCGGTCCCGCTGGGAATTAATTCGGTCGATACTTTCCATATCCCGGCCCCGCTCCACTCAATTTGTCTTTTCAGATGGATACCGTTCGCAAATAGGTTGCCAGTTTTTTTGCATGCTTGTTTCTTCACGAAACGGCAAGGGCTGTTGAATAGCGGAATCCCTTCTTTGAAGTTACACGTGACAGGGGGAAGGATTTCAAACCCGTGAAAACAGGACGTTTTCACGGAGCTACAGGGATTGTATTGATGCGAGTTTGACATTGTTTCCCCCGGCATGTGCAACTGTATTTAACTGTGACAGGATTGCCCGGTTAGTCAGCTGAACAAGTGACAAAAAGGGTTTCAGATAATGACGAAATGAATCAGCAACCCTATAATGAAACCAGTTTCAAAATTCAATGCCCGCTTGCTATAGAAAAAGAGATGCTTCTGCCTGTCCGGACCAACAGCGAGATGGGAAAAACAAGACCCTGTTTTTCGAACAAAGATCAGATAATTCATGCTAATAACTGAAATACTCTCACGCAACGCTCGTATTTATAGATCTGAAGTCGCTCTGATCGAGCGGGAACCTGCTAAAAACAGACGGTTTGAAATCACGTGGCAGGAATTTGACGACCAGGCCAACCAGATTGCGCAGATACTGATCCAAAAAGGGATCAAAAAAGGGGACCGCGTCGTTCAATTAATGACGAATTGTATTGAATGGTTACCCATCTATTTTGGGATCCTGCGTACCGGGGCACTGGTTGTACCTTTGAATTTCCGTTTTGTAGCAAATACGATAAAAAAGTGTGTGTTGACGGCTGGCGCCAAAGCGATGATTTTTGGTGATGAATTTATTGAGCGTCTGGATGTCGTCAAGGCAGATTTGGATATTTGCGTTGAGACGTTTATATTTATCGGTTCCAATGATAAAAGACCTGGTTTTGCTGAATCCTGCTCCGATTTGATGAAGCGGACGCCTGCCCGGAATCCGGAAATTACACTCTCAATTTTGGACGATGCTGCGCTCTACTATACTTCAGGTACCACCGGCACACCCAAGGCCACATTGTTAACCCACCGGAATTTGGAGTTTGCCTGTTACGCTGAAAACCGGCACCATTTTCAGACCCATGATGACAATTTTCTCTGCCTGCCGCCACTTTATCACACCGGTGCAAAGATGCACTGGTTCGGGAATTTTATTGTTGGAGCCAAAGCAGTGATTTTAAAGGGGATTGATCCCCTCTGGATCATGGAAGCCATTTCGGAAGAAAAGGTCACAGTGGTCTGGTTGCTGGTACCCTGGGCCCTGGATATCCTGTTTGCGATCGAAAATGGCGACCTGAACCTCGAGGATTATTCTTTGGATCAATGGCGTCTGATGCATATCGGAGCTCAACCGGTTCCTCCCAGCTTGATCAAGGAGTGGTTGAAGCATTTCCCCGACCACCAGTATGATACAAACTACGGACTGACAGAATCGTCCGGACCAGGATGTGTTCATTTGGGACTGGACAATATCCATAAAGTGGGGGCTATTGGCGTGTCCGGATTCGACTGGGAGGTACGCATTGTCGATGAGGATTTGAATCCGGTCCCGCTGGGAGAACCGGGTGAACTGGCGGTAAAAGGACCGGGTGTGATGAAAGGGTATTATGGCAACCCGGAAGCAACCCGGGAGGTATTGGTGGAAGACTGGTTGCTGACGGGCGATATCGCCCGTCAGGATGAGCAGGGATTTTTCTGGCTGGTGGATCGGAAAAAAGATGTCATTATCACAGGTGGCGAGAATATCTATCCTGTGGAGATCGAAGACTTTCTGCAGACTCATCCCGCCATACAGGATGTTGCGGTGATTGGTCTGCACAGCCTGAGGCTGGGGGAAGTCGCAGCGGCCGTGATCAAGGTTAAGCCCGGACAAGCGCTGACTAAAACCGATATCGATAATTTCTGTCAAGCGTTGCCCCGATATAAAAGACCCCGGAGAATTATTTTTGGGGATGTGCCCCGCAATCCTACTGGTAAAATCGAAAAACCAAAACTGAGAGAAATTTATGCCGGCGGTGCTGAGAGCCCAGGTATCTGACCTATACAGAATGATTTCGAATAAGGAATAATCTCAGAAAAATTTGCCCATGTCGAATTAAAGTGGAAAGCACGTCGTTATGTTACCGTCCAATCGGAACGATAAGGAGGAGGAATGATTAAGATTTTTGGCAGAATAGCAAGAATGGAAGGTGATGTTAAATCCTACCTCTATCATGTCCAGCGCTCTGCATTGATTTTTGATGAAGCGATCCATGAATATATGGATGATGATATCGCTCGTTTTGAAATCAGGCTGGATGAAATTGGCAAATTGGAGAGCGAAGCCGATCGGTTGCGTCGAAAGGTGCGGGACAAACTCTATCAGCATATGCTCATCCCGGAAGTGAGGGGGGATGTCTGGGAAATACTGGAATCGATGGATAAACTGATCGATGTGACTAAAAAAAGCCTGGAAAACTATTCGTTTGAGAAACCCAAAATTCCTGAGTTTATCAAATCCGATTTTCTGAATTTGTCAGAATATACGACAAAAACAGTTGAAGAGCTGGTCAATGCCGTTTCCGCCTATTTTACAAATATTACAATTGTGACCGATTACTCGAATAAGGTGCTGTTTTTCGAAAACGAAGTTGACAAGGTTGAAGACACTATTAAGAAAATCGTTTTCTCAACGGATAAGATTCAGACGCTGGCCGAACGGATCCAACTGAGATATTTTGCCGAAAAAATGGCACTGATCAGCGATGTGGCCGAATCCGTGTGCGAAAAACTATCCGTTTTTGTCATCCGAAGAGAGATTTAAGGAGCCCTGGAATGATAACGATATTGTTTTTTCTTTCCAGCGGTATCTTTCTGGGCTGGTCACTGGGAGCAAACGATGCTGCCAATGTATTCGGGACTGCGGTCGCGTCCAGAATGATCCGATTTAAAACGGCAGCCACCATCTGCAGTGTTTTTGTTGTCATCGGAGCGGTTGCGGGAGGCGCCGGCGCAGCTTCGACACTTGGTGAACTGGGATCAATCAATGCATTGGCCGGGGCCTTCACGGTAGCTTTAGCCGCGGCATTCACCGTTTTCTTCATGACCCGGGCGATGCTCCCTGTTTCCACTTCTCAGGCTATTGTTGGCGGGATCATTGGATGGAATTTTTTTGCAGGAGTCCATACAGATGTCGCTGTCTTCACAAAAATCGCCGCGACATGGGTAATCTGCCCGATTCTGGCAATGGCGTTCGCCTTTGTATTGTTCTTTATAGCCAAGGCATATGTGAGGAATTCCAAGGTCCACCTGTTTCGCCAGGATTCCCGGACCCGCCTTGGACTGATAGTGATCGGTGCTTTTGGATCTTATAGTCTGGGTGCGAACAATATTGCCAATGTGATGGGTGTTTTTGTGCCTTCTTCGCCTTTCAGGGATTTATCCATAGGTGGGTTTCTGACCATTACCAGCGTCCAGCAACTGTTCTTTATCGGGGGGATAGCCATTGCCATCGGTGTTTTTACCTACTCCCGGAAAGTGATGGAGACAGTGGGGGGCAGTATATTTACCCTCTCCCCGATCTCGGCATTGATTGTGGTCATGTCGGCATCCATGGTTCTGTTTATGTTTGCATCAAAAGAGCTTTACAATCTATTGTTGTACGCAGGGCTGCCGACAATCCCGCTGGTGCCTGTTTCAAGCTCCCAGGCTGTTGTTGGTGCCGTGATCGGGATAGGGTTGGCAAAAGGTGGGAAAAATCTTCATCTTGGTGTAGTGAGACGAATCAGCCTGGGATGGGTGCTGACGCCGGTGATTTCTGCGGTGATTTCTTTTATGTCATTGTATTTTATGCAAAACGTATTTATGAACACCGTATACCAGTAACTTCTTTGACCCGCAATTGCCTTTTCTGTCTGCAGTCCTTTTTTATTCTCATCTGGTGGCGGGGTTGACGGGACTTGAAGTCTTTTGGACTTCGATAACTAACTGATAAATTGAAAATTTTCAGTTTATCGCGGAGTCGACTGTCATTTTAATGTCACGAAAATATCACCCGGTGACATTCAGCCATCACCGGAAATCCGGTTGACCATCTCCACGATGTCAATTTTCAAACTGTTCTGATATCCCCGGGTTGTTTCCAGATCCTTGTGTCTGGCCAGCTTTTGGACCCATGAAAGACTAAATCCATCTGCCAGCAGGTTGGTGACCACCGATGCCCTGATCCCTTGAAGCGGTTTGACTCCGCTGATGTCCATTTCCTGCAGAATCTTCCGGATCGGTCGCCCCAGGGTGGTCAGATTCTGATAGAATTGACTTCCTGACCCATCATCCAGGTACCAGACCTCTTCCGGCTTCCGGTCTTTCAGATCAGTCTCCAGAAAAGCAGCCAGGTTATTTGAAATCGGGATGGTCTCTTCATGCTGCCCCTTGACAAACCACTCCAATTTCTCATTATCGACGATGTACAGTTGCCTGTTGTGCAGGTCGATCTCACTCAGCCGGAGGGACCAAACCTCGCCACCCCGCATGGCGGTTTCACACATCATGTAAAAGGCCCGGATCATGTTCTGATATCCCAGCCTGAAAAGTCTGTTCCTTGCTCCCAGGTGTTTCTCCTGCAGCCGTTTCTGAATATCCTGAAGTTGGCTCCTGGATAGCGTTTTTGGTTCCTTTTTGGTCTTTTTGGGTTTTTTCAGTCGTATCAGCCTGCAGTACTCGTTCTCTTCTGCCCAATAGAAAAATGTTTGCAGGTTGCGAAAGTGTTTGTGGATCGTGTTTCGTGCCAGTCCCCGTTCGGTCAGAAAGTTGATGAAGTCGTTGTTGTACTCCTTTTTGAAATCGTTGATCGGATGGTCCTTGACGCTGTCCAGGTAATACACGGCCGTTCTTTTGTAATCGGCATGAGTCCGGCTGCCCTTGTCACCATATGCCTTGACATGCTCCAGCCAGGCTTTCATCACGATGCGGATCCATTCCGAATCCGGTGGCGGTTCTTCCTCTTGAATCTCCCTTAGCGCTGTCAGTTCTCTCAGCTTTGTATGGTAAAGGTGATCAAGAAATATCTCCTTCTCCCGGGTGTTCCTGGAGACCTTCCTGCCCGACTTGGTGATCTTGAATTCATAATCCGCCAGATTGCACAACTTCAACCGCCTGCCCTGTTTCCCGCTTTTCATTTTCTCCAGGCGGAACCGGCCCATTACAGCAGTATCGGTGAAGTAAATCTTACTCATATTTGCAACTTTAACAGAAAAAAAATGTCCTTGAGCATTTGATTAATTTAAAAATAAACGTGTTCTATGAGTAACATTTAAGGTGAGAAATTGGTTTTCGAGCGTGCTTATGTGGGGATAATAGCAGATTAATTTATTGGTTTTTGTATTTAGCTTTCCACTCCTGTTTTAATGTAGCCCAATCTGAAAAAGACTGTTTTAGGATGTCACTTGAATGAATTCCGTTGCCGAAGACTCCAAGTCTTTTAAAAGAGGGATAGCAACCCTGTTTTTGAAGGGTATAAATAAGTCTTTCTTCCCATTTTGAATTTTGGTCATATCCAAAACAAAAAACATCAGGATCCAAATTAATAACTGAATAAAGACCATCTTCAAGTGAATCAATGTGACAACTATCAACCCATTTTAAACGCATAATGTTTTTGCATCGGTCTTTCTCAGAGAAAACTGGTAATCGATTTTTATTCTTGAATACTATTCTGTCAGGAACCACTATCACGGAAAGAGAACCCAGTTCTGAAGCGTTTTTTAAAAATGAATAATGCCCTTCGTGCAGCAAATCAAAAGTTCCCCAAGTTACAACCTTATTACGGCGAATTAATTCCATAATCTTTATACAGTCTTATTATTCCGTTTAAATAGTTGATTGTTTTTACTTTGAAATCATCCAAAATCTCATTTGCTTGATCAGCGTTAACTTGTACGATTTCGGTGAAAAAACCTTCAACAAGTGGCTGTAGTTTATTTTTATACAACGATTCTGTTGTCTTTGTGGGATCGCTAAGAATTTCTTCTATTTCAGAATATATAAAATCAAACGGAAAAGATAGGTAGCAATTTGAGACGTTTAGGTTATAAGCCTTTATTTTGGATAAGTCACTGAACTCATCTGTATTTCCTCCGTAGGCATGTCGCATATGTCGGAAAACTTCGCATATATTAAGGGGTCGTTGAGTTATCTCATCATAAAACATGTCTTCTTTAAAATCCTCGGCTTTAATTGCAGGAATATCTATGAGATCAAACATAACCCTTCCTTGTGCACTCATGTTTACCTTGATCTTCAAACCTTCCTCGATAGCTTTAAAATCTCTCCAGCCATTTTCTCGTTTCCAATACTCGTCTGTTAAATTTTGCTTGTAGTCATGAATCTTTCTGAAATTTGCTATTGGAAGCACTTCATAGAGAATTCTATAACGGATCCTTTCAGCAACTTCATTGATAAAGGGGTTTTTTGATTTTTCAAATAGGTTTAAAAGATCATTGTCCGTTAAGAACGCAAGTTCATTAGGTTTTTTGTTCAAGTCTAGCAAAGCTCGAATGATCAACTCTTGGGCAGCCCTGTGAATCGAGTTATAGTACAATCGTCTGTATACTGTTTCACGAGCTTTTAGCATTGATTCCATCGACATTGCGGATGATGCATTTAAGAATAGCCGGTTTTTGTCTTCGTGCGTATGAATCTCCATATTTGCTACAATATCCCAAATATCAACATCACCGGTTTTTACACCTGTGTAAAACGCATCTCTTCTTAAATAGTCTAACCTATCAATACCGAAGGTAGATGGGATAAGGTCGCATAAAAAGGAGTAGCGATTCGTAAGTTCTTCATCTCCAAGATCAATAGGTTTTCCAAAGCTTAGAGCAGCAATGTTTTTTGGTTCGATTAATCCAATTGCTTCTTTCTCCTCCCCACTATATTTGCTTTCCAATACAGACTTTAAGTCACTTAAATAAGTTGGTATCTGGTTGAAAATGGGGTCAGTCAGTTCGTTTCCGGCAATGTCCTTCCCCGTAATTAGCCGATTTCCCCATCTTTCATGTGTCCACTCACGATAAGTGACATCTCTTCTACAGAACATTTCAAATACATGGCAAAATGGACCGTGCCCAATATCGTGCAAAAGAGCAGATATCTCCATCGCCCTATATGTTATTTCATTAAATTGAATTTTCTTTATATTGTCGGTATGTGTCTGAGAGTGAAAATCAGACAATCTATCATACGCTAATTGAGCAAGAAAACTCGAACCAACACTATGCTCAAATCGAGTATGAGTTGCTCCTGGAAAAACTAAATACAAGGTTGAAAGCTGCCTTATGCCACGGAGACGCTGAAAAACCTCTAAATCGATAAGTCTGCGTACAATGCCTGAAGTTGGAATGTATCCGTAAAGAGGATCATAGTATAATCCCTTTCCCAATTTAGGAAGTTTCTTTTGTACCTTTGCTAGTCTCATACAATCTCCGAACTGCTATGGGATAAATTGTGCAAAAAATATTTCAGCTTTGAACAATCATTCAAGCAACTATCGATTATATGTTTCGTGGGGTTGCGAAATCAATACAATGTGTAATAGTTCGTGTCAATGGGAAATATTAAATCAGTCAAGAAAGCACTCCCCCGCCCGGATTATTTTTATATAGAAAGCTAAGAAGCGGCTGTTCTCTCATGCCCTCTTTTCTGTGTGGATTGTTTATTATAAAGCGATTACGGGGGAAAAAGGGGTTAGATAAAATAGCTAGGCGTGGCCATTATTGGCTGTTTTTGACGGAAATTCCGCAGCTCTATCTAAGAGCAGACTGGTCTTAACTAACTAAATTAATGAACTATATCTGTTCAAATCGACATTTTTTCCTGATAAACTCTATACCCTGCTGTTTTTTGAAGGGCTTTCGACGAAAAACATCAGCTGCAGTAATATGTTTACCTTTTAATTTTGAAAGTCAAATTTTAAAACTTCGAACCAAATCACGGCAATCCAATTAATTCCTAAATCAATAATTGGTTTAAAAAATTGGTCTGGATATATAATATCCGAGGTTGCTAAATTATTTTGCCAAGTCCCTTGTAAAAAGTGAAAATATCGGTTTCTTAATTCTATCAAAAAATCGAAGAATCCTATGAAGCTTACATTTAGCTCCTCATCTTCAATTTCGTTTTCAATATATTTATCATCGATTTTATCTTTGTATATTTTGAAATATTTTGACCTCAGTTCTTCGAATTCAAGTACATCAAACTTAATATCAATTGAAGTACTATAAAATGGCTCTAAATTAAAAACCTCGTTAATGAAAGTTCTGAAGAACTTAATTTCACTATCGGCACCAGATTTTCCTACATACTTTTGTAGAGATCTGAATGTTTTTTTAAAATCCTTTGACCTAGAAGTATATATGAGCGGGATGCTATAACTAACTCCTTCCAAGATTCTGTATAAAAATAAAAAGGATTCTAAGTATCTGTTATTTAGCCGTGCTAAAACGCAATTGATCACTTCAATCTCTATTGGGTCATAAAAATCTCGATTACGATGAAATTCTGAAAAGTAGTTGGCAACGTCAAATATTTTAACTTCTTCTGGGAATAAATCTGAAATTATTTGTTGTTTGATAGTTCTATTATTTAAAAATGGTAGCTGAAAGTAGTTCGTTCTTAATACATAGTTTTTATTTGAGAATTCATCTAAAACTTTACATGTACCAGAAAGGATTCTGAAAATGCCTAAAGATGATTTATGGGTTCTTTCTAAAAATAAACCCTTAAGTTTTTCATTTCCAGAATGAAAAATTGGATCTTTAAAAATGTATCGACTACTCATTTGTTAACTCGCTGAAATATTCAAGCAGTTCATCAGAATCAAGATCCTTGTATTCATTGAAGTTCTTAAAATATTCACATGACAATTCTCTTCTGAACTTTCCCACCTTTATTCTAGATGGATTAAATTCTGAAAAGGCACTATCGAAGGTAGTAATAGCATTTTTAAATTCGGATACAGAAAGAGATAAAATCGTTTTTGAGGAGCTTTTCATACCAACTGCAAAACCAACTAGGTTATTTGTAAGTTTGAGCCATTTTAAGCATTTTGGATTTTCTTGGAATTTTGAAAGAGATTTAATTACATCTTCAAATTTTGATTTATAGGTATTTGGTTCTATGGACATAATTTTGTTTACCAAAAGCTCATCCATTTTTTCTTCTATAATTTTTTTGTTATCAATAATTGGACTTTCAGCCATAAATGCCAAGTAGGCTTGAATGATATCGGATTTTCTAAACGCCTTTCTGATGATTTTATTAGCAGCTTCTTTTTCCGTTTGAATCTCTAATCCAAATTCATTAAAGTCAAAAGCATTTGCCATCATCATTTCAACTTGATGCCTTGGAGTCATAGGACGTTGACCATTGTTTAGAGTAATCATTCTATAAAGGAGTTTTTCAACTGAATCGCAAAAAAGAAAATTGATATATAACTTTCTATCTTTATTAATTTTTTTAGAATCAACTAAACGTGATAGGGTATTCAGTCTCTGGATCCCATCTAATACGAATGACTTTTTTATATTTTTGCTAACAAATGCTGTAATTTCATTTAGATTAGAATCAGACTTAATATCAGGATTAATGAATGCTATTGTTATTGGAGGCATTACACAGCCGGCATCCAAGTCCCTTTCAAGCTTTTTATAAAACTTTTTATCTTGTCTTTTTCTTTGAAAATCAGTTTTATCAATTAAAGGAATAAGAGTATTAAAAGCATATTTATAATCTGTATAGCCAATCGCAACGATTCCATTTATTACTTCATCAATTTCCAGATCTAGTAATTTCATAAGATTTTCCTTTTTTTTAGTTCATATTAAATTAAAGGGGTCAAGTCTGCTCTTGGTTTACCTTGTTTAGGCGGACAAAATCTGTTGAGCACTATTTAAGAATTCCAAATACAATGAAAGCAAAACGAAGTATCTATTCATAGATTGAGTCAAGAGCAGCATTGACAACTCTTCCAAGTTGGATTGGGGTTAATATCGAATTATCCAAGAAAAGATGATACTTTTTCTTCTATTTTGTTAATACACACTCGAAAAAACTGCATTTCTTCAGAAGTTACTTCTTTTGCATGCGCATCTTTTCTCATTTTATTAATATTGTTTAATGACAACTTAATATTTTCTTGGTCCGAACCAAATATATTCTTAAAGCAATCCCAATTCTTAAATATGACTTTGGGTAAATCCGAAAAAAGTATTCCAGATTTATTGCCATCGAAAATATCTGAGTATGAAAGTGATGCATTTTTGGATTTTCTTGGTTCTCCCATCAGATTCAGAACAATCCCCCTAGCTTCAGCTGCACCAAGAAAAGATAGCAATTGCATACGACAGATTGTTCGCAGTTTTTGTTCTAGAGAGTTTCTACGTTCAGATATTTCTGCCCACATTTCATCTTGTGTTTGATTTATTTTTTTGTACTTTTCCTTTGAAATTATATGATCACGAATTGATTCAATTCGAAAAGAATACTCATTGTCATTTTCTTCAATGATCCCATAACCAATCAGATGATTGGTATATAAAGGTGATAAAGAAGCCAAGTCTTTAAAAGTCTCAATATCGCCTCTTGCTAAATACTTAAGCATTTCATATTCATCATTAAAATGGTTATTGAGAACATTTAAGATCATATCCATAAAGTGACTATAGTCACGCATAAACATCCTTTTTGCTTTCTCGTATTTTGCCTTATCAACTTTAGCGGGTCTTTCTTTTGGGCATATTTGATTAATTACGCTGCAGACATGGCGAATTAAGTACGGATGACCACCAAAATCTTCAGTTAATTTTCCATAAAGAATCTCATCAAACTGTATTCCCATCATTCTGCCGAGCCTTCTCACCATTTCCCGTGTTTGTGGAACATCGAATCTTGGGATGTATTCAAGTGGAATTTGGCCATAAATTGGATTATCATTACCTATAATCCTTTCCATTTCCACACAGAGTGGATTAGTACCCACAATTAAATATGAAAAAGTATGAGGCAATTTTTGAAACAAAGATCTTAATGATTGCCAGAAAAAAACGAAATCTAGCCCTTTCTCCCAGTGTTCTGTTGGTGAAACACCAAAAGTAATATTTTCAATCTCATCAAAGATTAATAAAATGTTTTTCTTTCCAAATTCAGCCGATATTTTAGTAATTGCTTCTTCAAATAGCGAAGTCGCCTTTTCTTCAGTAAAGTTGTCTTCTGGTTTAATTCTAATTGATAAATCATGTTGTTTTTTTGTTTCCGCCAGAACATATCGGAGAGCTTGGTTCCAATTGCACCTATGAAATGCTGGGTTTTGACAATCGATAAAGACTGACTTTGCTCCAATTCTTTCAAGTGACCTTTGAATACCAAAAACAACAGAGGTTTTACCTGTCTTACGTAGTCCAAATAATCCAGATACTTGATTAGAACGATGCCTATTTACAATTGAGTGTATAAGATCATTTCTTCCAAAAAAGTAAAGATCAGATTTTAGAGGAGCTTCAAAAGCAAATAAATCCCGTGAGTAAAAGTGTTTTTTAAATCTATTTCGAAAAAAATATGGGCCATTTTTTGTGTTCAGAATTTCATCATAAGAAAAAGGAATAATAATTTGCGACTCTTGTTCTTCTTTTAATAAATTAGATAGTTTTATCTCGATATCGTTGTCTTTACTTATTAGAACACTGCAAATACGTTCTAAACGGAGATCTTGGTGCAGATTTGACGCAAATGAAAAAGCATCCAGTGTTCTTGGTTCAAAAGATTCATACGGACTAAAAATAACTACAAGTTCCCGAACTAAGTTGAACATGTTGTTGTAGATCTCAGTCGGTTTGATAAGAGTGTATCTATAGATACTACTTGAACCTAACTGAATCTGTTTTCCCCCAATAGTGAAATACCACTCTTTTGATAGTCTATCGATTATTTCCCTTTCTTCAAAATTAAATGAAGAATTAATAGTGACTTTTGGGTTAATTCCTGGATATGTATTATTTGACATTGTTTACCTATTAATTTTTGAACATCCAACAAGTTATTCTGTAGAGTTTTCTCTATTGCTCTGATCAGGCGGAAAGAGAATATTCCTTAATAAACCGGAAATACCCAAGCGACTATGTCTTCTAGTCAATGATCAAGACGTGATTCCTCTATTTTCCTCGGTCGTTTTTTCCGGAGTGATCGGCATTTATGGTTTTGTTTTTAAATGCTTAGCTGATGGGAGATGATTTTACAAATGGAATTTTTGGTTTTTGTTCGCGTTCACGACGCGAATTGGGGGAGTCGTCACTCGAAGGGGTCTTTTTTTATGACGTCTTTTAGGTAGATGATTTTTCCGGGCGGAGGATTTGCATGGCTTTTGTCCTTAAGCCGGGGTCTTGTTTTTTTTCTGAAATTCCAGCTCTCTTTTTAGTTCCTCGATTGTCTTGTCCTGTTTTGCCACTGTTGCTTTCAAGTCTTTTTTATCTTCCTTCAGTTCTGCTATCTGGCTTTCCAATACCTGGATCAGTTTGGATTCGTTTTCAATCCTGTCCCCGGAAGTCTTGATTGAGCTGTCTTTTTGATCTTTGGAAATAAAAAAATCCTGACAGTCTTCTTCAAACAGTGAATTTAGGTCGACTCCAAATTCTCGTTTTACTGAAAATAAAAAGTCCCCTCCTGGTATAATCTTGCCACTCTCAACATCACTCAAATAACCGGAAGATTTGCCAAGTTTTTCAGCAAATTTATACTGCTTAAGGTTCAGGAAGTTACGAAAAGAGCGGATGTTTTTCCCGATTAAATTATCAGGATACTGAGATTTAGCAGTTGACATTCTCAGAATAATGAAATTAATCTTAATTGTGTTGGTTAATTAATTAAGTCCAAAACCCACCGTAGAGGAATTTCCATGGTCGATCAATGCCCAAGTTCGGAACGTGAAAACTTGAGAATGCTGACGTTCCAGATATCCATGCCTCCCGACATGGTCAATGAAATTGAGTCCATTGCCCGGGAGGAAAGCTACGCTACAAAGAAAGCTGTCAGTCGAGCGGCAAAGATCAGGGATCTTTGCCGTGAAAGTCTCAATCGGCTGCAGCATGAACAAACCTGAACCTGATTTTTTCATTCATTGAAAACTCAACGGAGAAAAATATGAATATGCAAATTCGGATCAAGCCGAACCTCATTGTTGTTGATGGTCGTGTTAAAACCACATCATTGGATGTTGCCGAGAAATTTGGAAAAAGACATACACATGTCTTGAGAACGATTAACAATCTGGAGTGTTCAAAGAAGTTCACTGAGACCAATTTTGGGCTCAGTGAGTATGAAGACTCTACAGGCCGTAAGCTTCCCATATATGAGATTACAAAAGATGGTTTCATTTTCCTCGTGATGGGGTTTACCGGTAAGCTGGCTGCCAGGATCAAAGAGAAATACATCGCTGCCTTCAACCGTATGGAAGACGAACTGAAAAAGCAGTGGCTGGCTGCCAAGCTGCAGGCCTCCAAGGTCCGGTTGGGTGACTGGACTGCGATCACCGAACTCATGGCGAAGGCTGGCAATCGTGAGAACCCCTTCTCCAAAATCCTCAACAACCTCGGATTCACCAAGGAGGGTCCGATACCGGAAAAATACCAGGCGATCCCCCCGGCCCGAATCATCCGTTTTGTGGATCTTTCCCGGGAAGGCAACCATTGGGCTGCCAACCTGCTGAAACGCACCCAGGACATCACCGTTCCCGTTCTTCTCCCACAATCCCAGTAAAAGGAGGTTCATGACGCTCCTTGAATATCAACTAGGGACCTTCATCACCCTGGTGATGATCGCTGTTATTCTGCTTGCTGTCAGCAGGTAGGGGGACACTGGGACTGTGACTTTCTCAGGACGGAATCCCCATACCTACCTGTTTATATATCACCCGGTAAAGCGGGTTGGACGTTTATTTTTAACTGTTTTTAAAGGAGAAACATGAGCAGACGACCGCTGTATTACGAATATATTCCGGCCAAGGAGAGTGAACAGATAAAGAATCTGCTGCACCAGGTGATGGCCGGCAAGAGCAAGACGATCGCCTTTATGATCGGATGCCAGCACCAGGACATGCTGAACAGGGTATCAAACCAGCCGCGATCGCCGAGGAAGCTGGAGCTGGTTCTGCGGATTCTCGACTGTGTTGAGGATCCGGAGCCGCTTATCCGCTGGTTTAATGCCAGGTACGGCTTTATTCCGGTGCGGATTCCCAAAGTTGAGCCCACACTTGAAAGCCTGTTTGAATCATTGGCGAGAGTCGGAAAGGAGATGGGGGATCTTTCCCGGGAACTGCTGGATGCCACAAGGGATGGTGTTATTGAGCTTGATGAATTCAAACGACTGAGAAAGGAAAACATGGATCTGGTTCAGTCTTCACTGGAGCTGGATCTGGCTATTGAACAGAGTTTTCAAAAACACCAGATTCGCTAGGGGACCCAATGGGAAACAACAGAAATTTCAAGAACGAACTGCAGAGCTTTTACCCGGAATCAACATGCCTGACCCCTGATGATGGTGGCACGTTATTCATGGTTCTGGTCAGGCTCGAAAGCGGAAAAACCCTGCTTCATGCCACAGGAATATCGGAAAAAGAAGCATGGAAGGCCGCCTATCAAGCCGTTTATGACGTCTGGAGCCGTTTTGGTCCATCGATCACGGATTATATCAGGCGGTTGAATCCGTCACTCACAGGGAATTGATAACCGGCCCAACCGGGCACAATCGAGAGGAGATATGTCGTTTCAGGATGCAGTCATGCAGAAGTTGAGAGGGAGCCGGTTTAACTTCACAGAGGATGCCAAATACTTCAAGGGTGGTACCTGTCCCGCCTGCAGGCAGAAAACGCTTTACATCAAAAAGGAAAACCTGTTCAAGGTCGTCTGCAATCGCAAGGAAAAATGCCGGTACAGCATTACCATCAAGGAGCTGTTTCCGGACCTGTTCGGCAACCTGCGAAAGTCGGCACCGGCCACTCCGGAAGATCCCACGAAGACCGTGGATACATATTTGCAGTGGATGCGGGGATTCAGGGACCTTTCCCTGTTCAAGGGGCATTATGTGCAGAACGTCAGGAAGATTCTCGGTGTTGAATATCCCACCGCCCGTTTCTATCTGGCTGAAGGTGTCTACTGGGAAAAGATCATCGACAGTCAGGGGAGGGATTCGCACTTCGAGGGGAGCTACAAGGGGCTTGCCTGGTCGCTTCATCCAAAGGAGGACTTGAAGGGATCCGTTTTTCTGACGGAGGGGATTTTTGACGCGATGGCGCTGGAAATCTCCGGGAGGCAGGCGGTCAGTGCGATGTCGGCCGGGCATATTCCGGATGCCTATCTCACCGAACTGCTGGGCAGGGGGATCAGGTGGCATGCCGCCTATGATAACGACAATGCCGGCATCGAGGGTGTGAAAAAGATCGTTGACTGGCTTCACTCCCAGGGGGAAGAGGTTGTCATCTCCCTGCCGGAGACCGGAAAGGACTGGAACGACCACCTGCGGGACGGCAAGATTTTCGAAGACGATTTTTTCGATGATTGCCGCTTTCGGGGAGAGTTGATTGAGGCTCAGGACCCGAAAAGCTATGGCGAGATCCTGGTCAGAAAATACCGGATGCCACTCTGCTTCGAATTCGACGATTGTTACTGGGGCATCTACCAGGAGAAGAACGATCAGATTGTTTCCCGGCAAAGCAATTTCTCCCTGCAGCTTCTCTACACCCTCAACAATGAAACAACCGATGATGTCCTTTATATGTTCAGGGTGAAGTATAAAAACAAGAGCCGGGACCGGGAGATCCAGCTGAGTTCATCAAAGATATCCAACCTCCAGGCTTTCCGGGAAGGGGTGATGAACAGGGCCCCCGGAGCGATCTGGAAGGGGCAGCAGCAGGCCCTGTACTTTAATCTGCTGGAGAAATACTTCCTCCGGCCACCGGTTGAGGTGAGATGCCTGCAGCAGATCGGCTATGACGACAAGACCAGGGCCTATGTCTTTCCGGATCATGCCTATGCCGCGGATGGCCGCCTGATAGAACCCAATGAGCATGACTTCATATCCTTCTCCTCCAAGCATGATGACAACGTCAAGGTCATCGCTAAAAAGAAGAACAACCATTTCAGGCGGGAGGAATCATTCGACTGGAAAGTGACGGATACGCTTATCGATGCCTGGAGCTGGGAGGGATTCTGCGTCTTCTCCTGGTTTTTTGTGTCCTGCTTCTGTGAACAGATTGGAAATGAGTTCGGCTGGTTTCCATTTCTGTCGATTTACGGTCCGCCGAACACCGGAAAGTCGTCCCTGGTCAAGCTGGCCTGGAAGTTTCTGGGACGCAACCATGAAGGGATCCAGGCGACCAAAAAATTCTCCGACAAGTATATTGCCCGACAGCTGGCTCTATTCAGCGGGATCCCGACTGTGATCAAGGAGATCAACAAGGCGCCGTCCTCCTTCAACCTGGAGGACCTGCTGCCGGCTTTCGATCGGGATCCCATCATCGGCCGGGCTGAAATGACCCACGGCCTGGAGACCTATGACTTCCCCTTCCGATCGGCGCTGATTTTTGCTCAGAACGAGGAGCCGTTCGAATCACAGCAGCTCAAGTCCCGGATCATCAGCCTGAAATTCTGCGATAAACGGTTCAACCTGCATAACAAGATCTCCCTGGCTGCCAGCAAGGTGCTGCGGAAGAAAGCGATCTCAGAAGTCTGCGGGTTCCGCCATTTTATCATGTCCCAGCACCAGCAGCATCTCCAGGATCTGATGGATCTGTATCCGGTTAATGAGGAGAAGTTTTTTAAAATATCGGAAACCTCCCGGGTGGCTCAGAACTATGCGCTGCTCTGGACGGCCTGCACTATTCTGGGCAAGCATGTGCCGCGCTGGGAAGAGATCAGGGCCTCATGTTTTGACTACCTGGTTCAGTCCATCAAGGAGAAGGAGCGAATCCTCCAGCTCGACAACTTCATGCTGAACCGGTTCTTTGAAGTGCTGGATGACCTGGTGATCAGCGGACGGCTGTCAAATCATGCGCCCTATCTGAAGCAGAATGAGGAAGTCCGGTTCTCCTGGAAGGAATTTCAGATGCTGGCAAACGATGACAATCAGCACGATCTGTTCAAAGACGTTCCCCAGCTTCAAAACGACCTGCAGGGGACATCGAGATTCAGGAAGTACGCTTCCATGCATTCGGAAAAGACCGGCAGAAATTTACAACTCTGGGCTTTCTCAGGTGATTTTCAGAAAAACCTTCAGACATCTTTCGACAATGGCCCAAAGGGAAAATAGGGGGGGGTAAGACGTTTTTTTCATCTGAGGTACTTAGAATATATATTTATATAATAATTACAATAATAAACATCTCAGACGGATCTCAGATTACCTCAGATCATCTCAGATGACCTCAGATTTGCTCAGACGGATCTCAGATTTTTTAAGCTCATGAATTCAATATTTTACATCAAATCTCAGATTGCTCATCTGAGGTGCTTAGCTCAACAATGACGGGGGATAGACGGATTTGAAACGCCAATCTCAGATGAAAAACAGGCAGGGGGGGACCCCTCGACCAAATCATTGACGATTTGTACCCGTTTTTACCAAAAATCTGGTCAATCTCAGATTTGCACAATCAGGGTTACTATCATGACTTCCAACGACGTTGAAAACTACCAGATTGAATACCGCCTGAACGGAGAAAACCGTCGTTTGAGGGGGCGGGGAACATCCGAGGAGGATGTAAGAGGCAAAGCAATGCTGCACCTCCTGGATAAGTACAGCGGATCCCTGGAGATCATTGCAGTGAAACCGGCCGAGCAGAAACGCCAATCCCTGCCGGAAGAGGTAGTGCAGTGGGTCATTACCGGCCGTTCCTTCCGGGTGGATTGTGAAACCGAAGGTCAGTCATTGAACCTGGCTGCAGAAATCAAGGCCGGATTCAAAAGCCTGGGGCAGGAGCTGAATTTTGATGCATGGGTGTTTGGAAGGGCGGTGCATGCCTTTCCTGTTTACTACCGGTGCCGTGGATCCCTGGCGGATCTGGATGATAAGGCAGGAAAAGACCGAGGGCGATATGGACACCGATGAAAAGAAAACACTGGAGAAACACACCGAGGCTCTCAACAGGGTGGCCACTGTCATGGAAGGATTTGTCGACGGTCTCCCGGGCCTGGTAGCCAGACTGGAAAAAAACGAGGCGCTGCTGCGACTGCAGCGGGAACGCACTACAGTTCGCGACCAGATCGGCAGTGAAATCGCCAAATATGAACGCAAAAAAAAGAAGGAGAAAACCAATGGCAAAGGGAAAACGGAGGAAGACAAAAAACAGTGATCGGCCACCGACCCGGGAGCAGGTGACGGAAGCAGTTAAAAAGTACCTGGCGGAAGGCGGGCAGATAACCATGATTCCATTCACCAAGCCCAACGATGACTATGCCCGCGTGTTTACCGGGAAAAGGGGAAACTCGGGCGAAATTGGGATATTTTAATTTTCGATTTGAGATAATGCTAACATTTCACAATGCTAACATGGGGGAATAATGGGAAAGATCATTTCACTGGTAAGCCCAAAAGGTGGCGTTACGAAATCGACACTGGCACTCTGTCTGGCATCGGCCTACGGGAATAGCTGTATTGTGGACATGGACCGGCAGGGAAGTCTCGACACCTGGTTTCATGACAGGCAGAACCGGGAATCAGAAGGTTATGAGCAGGACGTCCGGATCCAGGTTGAGTTCTATGGCCAGGAGGAACTGACCGACAAGAAGCTGATGGACTTGGCTGGTCAATATGAGTATGTGATCATCGATTGCCCGGGCGAAAGCGAAGCTGGAGAGAAAACACGAACCGCCCTGGTCTATTCGGACCTGGTGATCATCCCGATCAATGAATCGGAGTTCGACCTGAACTCACTGCTCGATCACTTGGTCCCATTGCTGGATTATGCAAAGGAAGCCAATCCGAAAGGGAGATTTGTCCTGTTGCCGGTTTTCTGCCATGTCAACGCCGGCCTGGAGAAGACGATCGCGAAGTTCAAACCGCTGGAGCTGGATGTTGTCGAAGCCCTTTTCCGGTACCGGACAGTCTTCAAACGCTTTGCAGAAAATGGACAAACCCTGGAGAAATACTCAGAAAACGCCACCACAGCCCGCGAGCGGATCCGCGCCCGGGCAGCCCTGTCAGATGTGAATGAAATCGTCCTTCAACTCAACAACCACCTGCGATAAAAGACCATGGACATAGCCAAAAAACAACAACGCCGAACCAAAGCCCAAGATTTTATCAAATCCGGATCAAAAATACCGGAACCGAAAAAAACACACCCGGCAGAAGTTTCCCCCAGGGAAGAAAAACAGAAAGGAAAAAAGCACGTGGCCTACTACCTGGACAAAGACCTGATCCAGCAGATCCAAATCCAGGCAGCTAAAAACGGAGAAAAGCCCTGCCATTTGATTGAGAGGGCTGTAAAACGGGAATTATCATAATGGATATTATTCTTTAGAAAACACGAACTCATTTTATATGTTTCTCAATTATTTCCAATACCTTTTGTCCATCCGGCATACCAGACATTGTTCTAAGAAAAACGACATTTCTACCCAGGATTTTCTTGATTTCACTTGCTGTTAATGGCTTCTCCAGTTTTGTGAAAGCTTCCAACTCCTGGTAATGACATTCATCCTTGTCATTATTTTGATCAGCCATCTTGGTAATTCCTGTTGCCTTACCGTATGCGACAATTCCCTTTCCATTTTCGTAGAGAAAAATAACATCTCCTTTTTGAATCCGATCAATATTGAATTTCCAGGGATTGTAAAAGGCTGCGGCAATACCTTCAGTTAGCATTTTTTGATGATCATCCAGACTGTGTCTTTTATTCGTATTCAGGATATGAAACTTACAATCTCTGTTCTCCTCTACCTCTCCGAGTTTCAATTCGTCCTCTGCCACAGTAATGCCTTCCTCAATAAGTTTAATGATAGCTTCATGTTTGGAGACAGCCAGGTAATCAGCCAATTCCTCAATAAATGAATGTAATTCTTTTGGTATTCGGACTGTCGTAGCGACAAGTTCCTTTTTTGCAGTTTTTGATTTTTTGATAAGATTTCTTAGTTCGCTCATATTTAACCTCTTTGAAGATTTCAATAATAAAAAACGGTGCAAGAATATAACTAATGATGAACCAAAAAAGATATCATGTCAAGTGCTTTTATGGTTCATCATTACTAGTTCCTAATAAGTTGGCTTTCACCATTGAGTATAGAAATCCAGAGTGCTAGATTAGGTTCAACACAAATTTACCGATATTCGGGAACATTCAGTTTCAAGGTGTCAAGGAACAGACAGCTGTAACAACCGAACAGTTTTGATAAAATGGATTCAGACGTTATTCAACGTAAAATAGAGGAAATAAGGACCGGCAGACAACCTCGTGTGCTTGATTTGTTTGCCGGATGTGGAGGAATATCACTTGGTTTTCAGTTTCATGGTTTTAATATCGTCGGTGGTGTGGAAATTGATGAGCATGCAGCAAGATCCCATGCAATTAACTTTCTCAAAGGGGCGTCTGAAAGCGAAGTCAAGGTACACTCAAAGGCCAGGGATATAACGAAGGAGGAGCCCGAACTACTGATGAAGGAATATGGTTTTGCAGAGGATGTTGATTCCTGTGTCGATTTTATTGTGGGAGGTCCCCCTTGTCAGGCATTTGCAAGAGTCGGCAGGGCAAAACTAAGGGAAATTGCAAGTCATCCGGAGGCGTTTCTGCATGATCCCAGGAGTAATCTGTATTTAAGGTACATACATTATGTCAAGACCCTGAAACCCATTGCTCTCTTGATTGAAAATGTTCCGGATGTTTTGAACTACGGGGGTCACAATATTTCCGAGGAAATCTGTGAAGTATTGGAGGAGGCAGGATACAATTGCGGTTACACCCTGTTGAACTCGGTTTATTACGGTGTACCCCAGATGCGTGAAAGAATGTTCCTTTTGGGATATAGAAAGGAACTGAATGCAAAGGTTGTTTTTCCGGATCCAACCCACTGGATTGAATTACCAAGAGGATATCATGGTTCCCGGCAGGTGGCCTTGAAGACGATCAATGGCAACGGAAATGGCTCAAAAGGGAGTCAATTGAGTTTTCTGGATGAAAAAACACATTTCATGTCTCCACCGGTTGCAGATCAGAAAAAGGTAAAACCTGCCATATTTGCTGAAAGCGCAATTTGCGACCTTCCTCCGATTACCCTTCATCTGGAAGGGAAACTGAAGAGAGGAGCCAGAAGGTTCGATGAGCTTATTCCTTATCCAACAAAAAAACCAAAGAATCCCTATCAAAAGCTGATGAGAACATGGCCGGGATTTGAAAACAGTGAGGGGATCAGGGATCATGTTATCAGATACCTTCCCCGGGATTATGATATTTTCAGACGAATGAATCCGGGTGACCAATACCCGGAAGCATATAACCATGCATTGGACATGCTTGAGGAAAGGATTGCCGAGTTGGGAAAACAGGGTTTGGTTATAAAAAAGGGAAGTAAGGAATATGATCAACTTAAGAAGGAAATTGTCCCACCATATGATCCTGGCAAGTTTCCAAACAAATGGCGAAAGATGGAAAAAAATCAACCTGCCAGAACACTGTTGGCACATCTTGGCAAGGATGGCTATTCTCACATCCACTATGATAGTAATCAGGCAAGAACAATTTCCGTGAGGGAAGCCGCACGTTTTCATTCATTTCCAGATGGATTTGTGTTTTCCGGAACAATGAATCCGGCTTTCAGGCAGATCGGAAACGCTGTTCCCCCATTGATGGCTGCCGCATTGGCCAAGACTATTCAACATACATTGACCGGGAAATGAAAAATAAACTGTGCGTAAAGAGTCTGACAGCTTCAGATCTGACGTTTTTCAAGTGGCAATTTCAGGAGCGAAATGCAGGAAACCAGAAGTCTATCAACCTGAATGCCGATGTTTTCATAGATGCCTTATATCCTGATTTGCCGGCATTGGCGCAGGAGATGAGTGGCAGGATACCTCTGGATCTTACTTTTTATGGTCCCGGCTATTCGCCAAGACATAATATTCAACGTAAGATTAGGAAAATAGGATCATATAAGAACTGGAGATTGAACGGGGAATTTGTTATTAACCCGGTAGATGAACCAGAAAGATATAACATACTTGTTCCCGGTGATTTCGCCATTATGGACTTTGTCGGTATATCCTATCCAAATGCGGTGAGCGTTTTCCTGATATCATCTGTATCTCCCGAAGACAAAAATATTCATGCCAGTTTGGAAGCCTGGCTTCAAAAACGGGGGATGGCTGTTGTTGATGTTCCTGAATTGCAGCAACTTGTTTTAGATTCCAGACTGGATATAGTCCATCCGCTGAACGGTCTGTTTTCAGAATTTGACCTGGATCTGGAAGATGCCGCTCTTGGCAGTTTTGAAGGAATTAAAAGGCTTCATCGAAAAGGAGGGGGAAGAAGCATATCCCAGGAACAGTTCAAAAAGGTTCGTGAATCCGCCGAGTCGATCGGTCGACGAGGAGAGGAATATTTGAATTTGTATTTTTCGTGGCTGGTCGCAAAGGGAGAATTGAAAAATTATCAATGGACATCTGATATCAATGCCATTTCGCCATATGACTTCGAGATTGAAAATATCAAAGACGAAAAGATTCTTGTCGATGCCAAGTCCACCTCCGGAGATGAAAATCGAACAATCCATGTTTCGTTGGCAGAATTGCATAAAATGGTTGAATCCGAGTTGAGATATGACATTTATAGGATCTTTTGTCTTTCTGAAGATAGTGCAAGTCTGAAAATTGTCACAAATATGAAACCGTTTGCCGAGTCTGTTCTGTCTAATCTGCACAACCTTCCAGATGGAGTTGAGATTGACTCCGTTTCTATTGATCCGAAATCCCTTGTAATTGGTGATGAAATTGTACTGCCATCAATCGAGCAACTATTGGAAGATCTGTGATCTCATGATCTGCCTGAAGATACCTGTTCTGGTCAACAGATTGATTTACTCCAGTCATTTCAGGAAAGTTCTTGTCTGACGTATTCACGAAAAAGAAAAGAAGTGAGATGATGTCCAGGATCTCAGGTAAGGATACAAAGCCAGAGATCCTTGTCAGAAAATTTCTCTTCTCACTTGGATTCAGATACCGGAAAAATGACAAACGGTATCCAGGAAAACCTGATATTGTTCTCCCCAAATACAAAACCGCGATATTCGTTCACGGGTGCTTCTGGCACAGGCATTTGAATTGTCAGCTTTTCAAATGGCCAAAATCAAACCGGGAGTTCTGGAAAAAAAAGCTGGAGGGGAATGCTGCCAGGGATCAGAAAAACAAGGCAGAGCTTGAGTCTCTGGGGTGGAAGGTTATTACAGTTTGGGAATGTGAGATGAGGAATATTGCAACCAGGGTTGCTACACTTGAAAAGCTGGTTTTTATGATCAGGTGACAGAATACATATTTAAATAATTGTAATCATGTCACCTGATTATAGACCAAATTTCGCAGAATCAGTTTTAACAAAAATGGACTACGCAAGTTTTTCGATTAGATTGACTGCGATTTCGGCAAATCCAGTTACTTCCCTAATTTGTTTAGCTTTCTCTGTATTGTTAAGAGCTGTGCTCTTCACAACTCTCATTAACTCGGCAAACTTTTTTTTATCTACTTCTTGAGGGATCATTAGCTCGATTTCAGAGTTTGTTAGTTTTATTTCACTAGATGCCTTATCACAGAATTCTTCAATAGACTTCTCTCCCGCATCCTTAATTAACTTATCCCAAAAGTCCGACATTTTATTTTTCTCCTTTGTTTATAAGATCATTTAGGGAGTTAACAAGATTTGTTGCGTCGACTGAAAAATCGGCAGCTTTAGAAAGATACTTATCAACCTCGGCTTCTATTTTTGTTAAGTCTATTTGTCCACCCGACACATCTCTAATCTTGACAAGGCCGTCATTTGTTGCTTTATCAACGTCAACGGCTGACTGAAGTAAACCTGTGATTGAGCTGTTTGCAGAAATAATGGTGTGGTAGTTTTCATTTAGTTTTTTGATTAACAGCATCTTACTTTTATCCAACTGATCCTTGAACTGATTGGATCGTTTATGGATCTTTTCAATTTCTGCTTGCATTCCCTTTAATGCGCTCATATCTATTGGTTCTGCTTTTGGTATTTTAGTGCCAGCAATTATCTTGTTAAAAAATGAATCGATTGCCTGCTCTTCAAGCGCATTAATCGATTCCTTTTTATTATCAAAAAATTTTTCTACAAAACCAATATTTGATTCATGAATCGACGTTATACCAAGCCCAATCTCCATGCTTAGAGTAACAGATTCTTGAGGGATTGTTGCACAACCAGATAAAAAAAATAATGTAATGACGACGCAAAGTTTTAGCCCTTTCTTGAAAATCATGGTTCCTCCGTTGAAGAATTGAAAACTTGACTCTTGGTTTAAAAAACAATTCAAGAGCTTTCTAATTTCAAGGCTCAAAAACCTCGTGGCAAGGAGTATTTTTCTGATACTTAGATTCTACCTTCCAAGTCCGAATATAACTTATTTTACTAATTGTCAACAATTTTCAAAAATCGTAAATTGTCTTTGTGAGGTCGCTTTTATGGAGGGGACAGGGGGTATGATTTCGCTGTGGAAGGTGACGGAGACCTGGAACACGCGTTGACAGTTTTCGTCGTCACAACGTGCGGTCAGAATCGTGGTCTCGGCGTCGATGGGCTTGGTGCGGATGATTGTGGCTCTGGACCCACATTTGCAGCGGGCTTTGATGATGTTCATTAATCCTCCGTTGTTCCCCTTATAATATCGAGGGAAATTCAGGTTATCAAGCCGGAACCTCCTTATTTTCAGTATTTTCGTTCAAAAATTCCGGTCTTAGATCGATCCAATTTTCCGGCGAAATTTCCGAGTTGATTTCCTGGATCACCAGGTCGGCGATCGGTTTGATCACCACCATGTAATAGTTGGCCAGCAGCTTGTTCAGGTCCGGGCTCACCTTTTTTTCCAGGACGGTCCCGAGCAGCTCTGGAGGGGTCTGGTGGGCTTCGTAGATGGACCGGGTGGCCACGTCGGTCGTGACCTTGAAATCGTCCTTCGCCAGTTGGACCGTGGTGTCGATGTAGTTCATCACTTTGGAAACATCCTCGATATTGTCATCCCCTCTCAGGTTCAACAGCACGGTCCTACCTTTTCCCGGGGTCTGGGCGGTGTTGATATCGTCCACGATCCTGTCCTCGGTCAGCGATTTGCCGTCCTTGTCCACATCGTCCACCTTCAGGTTCGAGACGATAATGCCCCCCATGTACCCGTTGTTGTCATAAAACTGGATCCGCTGCGCCCGGGCGGCATCGGACAGGATGATATCGTTGATGGCTCCGGTGTACCTGGGCAGGCCGTAATAGTCCGATTCCGAGCAGGGCATGATCTTGTGGAGGATCTGGTCCAGCGTGTACTTTTTCCTGATGGTGTCATCAATCACAATGGCATACCCCGCATCCTTGTGCAGGATCCGCATCAGCCTGGCGTTCCTCCGCCGGAGTCCGGCCACCCTGGTTTTGCGTTTATTCATGATCTTCTCCAGGAAACCGTTGCCGAAGGTAAACGCATCATGCATGTATGCGTAGAAATCGTTCAGCGGAAAGAATTTGTAAAACGCATACAGGGTTTCATGGTATTTCCTGACAGTCGCCTTTGAGGCCCCGGGCTTTAACGGTTCGATGTACAGGCTGTTGGTGATATGGGGAAAGTATCCCATGGTCACCATCCGGGCCTTGAAATCGATGGCAGATTCATGCAGGGCGGACATGCGCAGCAGCCGCGCCAGAAAATCCGGATCCACCGGAGGGGTGTGCCAGTCATAGTTATCTGTATTGCCTTGCTGAGATTCGATCCAGGGATTCTTGGTTGTCAAATACTTACTGACCATGCCGATGGGGATTGCTTCATGATGCTTTTCTGCTGCCATTGCTGACTCCGATGGATGTTGATGGTTTGGGTTTGTCTGACGAATGGGGGGTCCCCCGGCCGGATCCGGATCCGTGGGAGACCCCGACCGGGACCGACGATCTCAGCCTGGAATGTTCGATGGGGAAGTTATATGCCAGGTGCGCGATCGCAAAGAAGAGATCCGCATGGCCAATCCCCTTCTTCCGATCGGCCATGATGGTCGAGCGACCCGCCCCGGTGGTGCCGGCCTTGATGGCCAGGAACGACTGCAGGATCATCTTGTCTTCTGAATCGAACTCCAGCTTGCGGCCGGCCACGATCCTTTCAATATGCAGGATCAGGTTGATCTTGTTTTCCCGGTCATAGGTAAAGCGCTTGATGGTCAGCGGCCAGTCCACTTCGTGGGGCAGATCCCTGACCAGGTTGTAAACCGCCTCTCCAATGCCGGTGACATCGATCCCCAGGAACCCGGCTTTGTACTTTTTCACCCAGGACTTGATGGTGGCTGCCTGCCAGTTGATCGATTTGTTGTTGAAGGTATGGCTGCCGATGATTCTCAGCCTGTCCAGCCGGTGCTCCCCTGCCGCGATGGAGGCCGAATCCCCGTTCTTGCCGCCGCCGTTGGGATCGTAACCGATATAGACAGGATTTCCGGTATTTTTATAGTCCGGCAGACTGGCGTTTTCCAGAGCCAGTTTGCCACCGTCGGTTTTAACCTTGGTTTTATGATAGCACGCCTCCAGGTCGGCCATCTTGAAGATGGAACCCTCGTCATCGATCCACTCGCACAGAAACAGAAAGGCAAACTGCCGGGGTGTAAACCGCTTTTTAAGACGGTCCATGTCGAACAGGTTGCAGCCTTTCTTCTCGGCATCATGGATGGTGATGACCCTGCGGGAGATCTCGTCATCCACCTTCCTGCCAAACTCGTCCAGCCCCTCCCAGATGTTGTAGGAGTAATGGGACTTGACCGACGGTGTGGAAAAATAGGTGATCCGGTAATGCTTGTGGCTGGCCTGGGCCAGGGCGGTATCGAGCAGGTCCCGCAGGTTGGGAATCCAGCAGAACTCATCGATGTACAGATCCCCATGATAGGACTGGGTGGTGGTGCTGTTGGTCGACAGAAAATGAAACTCGACCAGGTCGCCCTGGGGATTGATGATGGTGATCTTGTCGGTGCCGCTGAGCTGGACCCTGTAATATTTGACCGAGAACTGCTTGACGTAGGTCCGGATCTGCCCCACCTGGTTCTTGGAGGCGGAGATGAAGATCTTGTTCTTGCCGGACATCATGGCATCTTCCAGGGCCTCCCAGGCCACCACCCAGGAGAAGCCGATCTGCCGGCTTTTGAGATAAAACCGGTCCCGGGCCTTATCGTCCAGGAACTCCTGCTGGTATTCAAAGAAGGGCGGCCGTTCTATCCCGTCGATATCAATCCCGGAGAAATCATTTTTTTTCTTACGAATCCCGGGAACAGCTGTCGACTTAATCCGCCGGTCCTCTGTTTTTTCCTTCTGCTCGTTGAACCTGCCAAGTTTATCGATCAATGTGCCAAGCAGTTCGTTCTGCTCCGGAGTCGGGCTGTCCAGAAGCATCAACTCCTGGATCCGGTACTCGATCTGCCGGACGACGTCGCCATCAACAGCCCAACCGTGTTTCCTGCGCCAGGTGCGCTGGGTCCTGGCTGCAACCCCGGTCTGCCGCTCAATGGTCGCTGAATCAGCCCCTTTTTGGATCAGTTCCCGGACCTGCCTGATCTGTTCATCCGAATATGCCACGGCTCTCCTTTGTTGTGTTTGCACCCATCATAAATCAACAGCCACTAAACTTGAAAAACTATTGGTGTGGAATCAGGCTATTTCACACCACAAAACCTTGCAGGACGAATTTCCCCCGGTAAAATGGAGATAAATTCCATAACAAGAGGGGCCATGCCACACAGCTTTATTGAAGAATTCAAAACCCAGTACCTGGCCATCCATCCGCCGGCACTGGAATCGCTGATCAGGCTGGCAAGGGGTCCGGAAAGCGGCATCCTGCCAAAGGCCCTGGTTCCGGATCCGGGCAGCTATCCCTGCTATCTTCAGAAACAGGGCAGCACCGCTGTTATCGCCATCAACGGTCCCATCTCCTGCAGCCTTTATTACTTCGGCACCAATATCCAGGTGATCACCCGGGACTTTCTGGTCGCGCTGCATGACAAGGAGATCGAGACGATTGTGCTGCATATCAGTTCCCCAGGCGGAGTGCTGACCGGTGTGGCGGAGTTCGCCCGCATGGTCTACCTGGCCCGGGGCCGGAAGAAGATTGTGGGATACGCCCAGGGAATCTGTGCCAGTGCGGCGCTCTGGATTTACAGTGCCTGCGGGATCCGGATCACGGACTCCATGGCGCTGCTGGGATCCGTCGGGGTCATGTTTCAGTTCGAGGACAATTCGGAATACCTGGAGAACCAGGGGATCAGGACCTATACGGTTGTTTCCAGGCAGTCCCCGAAAAAAACACTCTCGCCGGCCTCACCGGAAGGCAAAGCCGCCTTTCAGAAACTGGCGGACGAGATGGGGGATGAGTTTATCAGCAGTGTGGCCCTGTATACCGGCGTCTCGGCAGAGACGGTCAAGAACGATTTCGGCCAGGGCTTTGTGATGAAAGGGGGAGATGCGGTGAAAGCCGGCATGGCCGATGAGGTGGGAACCATGGCCGACGTGTTGAACGGAACCATAATGATATCCAATAACCAACCAAAAGGTGAAGCAATGGCAAAAGAAAACGAATCCAGCCAGCCCGCAGCCGAAGTGAAGACCGAGACTCCGGCAGCCGAGCAGACCACGACCCCTCCTGCAGCGCAGGATCCCAATCCAAAACCGGCCGAACAGACCCCAACCGGGAGCCCGGCCCAACCACCGGCAGCCGGAGGTGACGATTCCGGATCCGTTGAACAGAAGATCGTAGTGCTTGCCGCTGCCAATGAAAAGATGCTGGGCCTGCTGGAGGAGGTTGTCGGGCAGAACAAAACCGTCACTGCCAGGATCGAGGAACTGAAGAAGGAAAACGAGACCCTCAGGGCCGAAAACCGGAAGCTGGGAGACCTGCCGGATGAGCCGGTAACACCGAAAGCCAACGGGCTGTCTGAAGGCATCGAACGGGGATACTAGGGGAGGTGTCCGTCTTTCAACCTAAAAAGGCACAAACCACAACACACACGGAGCATATTATGACCCTCTCAATTAAAGCCCAGCTTGCTTTTGAAAAAGAGATGCTGGCCATGGCGGTGGCCAACGGATTTCCGACCCCAACCGCCGCCTTTGCCATCCTGCCTGAAAAACAGCAGCTGATGGTCAAGGAGCTGCAGGAGCAGAACAACCTTTTAAGCCGCATCAATGTGGTGATGGTCGACGCGAAGTCCGGGAAAAAAGTTTTCATGGGTGCGGATAAAACCGGAACCTACCGGGGCACCCGGGCTCTCAAGGACCTGGCGTCCAACCGGGCAACCGAGTATTCAACCGACATCCGCCAGTTCGACACCATCATCCCCTATGCCCGGATCGACCAGTGGCACCATGTCGGGGATCTGCTCAAGCTGTACCGGGCCTTTTACCTGCAGCAGATGGCCAACGAGACAGCCGCGATTGCCCTGCGGGGCGTGGCACGGGATGCGGATCCCGGGGCGCAGGCCACAGAGGAGCTCAAGCTGACCCATGT
The DNA here is from genome assembly GCA_018830885.1 of bacterium. Lineage (GTDB taxonomy): Bacteria > SAR324 > SAR324 > XYD2-FULL-50-16 > XYD2-FULL-50-16 > JAHJRI01. The sequence goes on from JAHJRI010000364.1 coordinate 83,991, forward strand.
CGACCTGGGCTTTGGTGCCATCATGGCCCAGACGGTTGAAAACGGCGGCAACCCGGACAACGTGTTTGACGAGTGGGTTCCCGGTTCCGGCTGCATCATCGTCGGCAACACCCGCACGATCCCCCTGGCTGGAATTACGGTGGAAGACAACGGTGACGGAACGGTGACCATTCCCCTGGCCAACCACGGGTTTGTGATCGGGGCCAATGTGACGATTGTCTCGACAACCAACTATAACGGCGTGTTCGAGCTGGAGGCAGCCTCCGACGCGCACAACCTGGTGATCACCTCGGCTTATGTTGAAGAAACACTGGCTGGTGACGCTGCCGTCTCCCAGTCTCCTGACTTCGCCAACATCGACCACCTGGTCTCCGGTGGCATTGAGCTGATCCCGGAACTGAAGCTGGAAGGACTGACCACCATGCTGGCCCGGGATGTGATTGCGGCAGAAGAGCAGCGACTCTGGGTATCCCAGGATCCGGCAACCCCTTCCGAGCAGAAGCAGGTGCTGGAAACCCTGAAAAGCTATGGCGGCCTGACCGGCAACCGGATCCTCGGCATGGTTGCCGGCAGCATCTGGATCACCTCCTTCAATAACCTTTCCTACTACGAGTTGAGGGGATCCCGCCGGAAAAAATCCGAGCAGAAAGAGGAGAGCTCCGGCTATGCCGACTGGAACTATTTCGAAGCGACCAACGTGGTGGAAGACGTCGAGAAGATGGTTGTTTTCAACAACGTCAGGTTCCTTCGGAAATATAATCCCCAGTAGCAGGCGGTGAATGAAAGGGACCCGGAGATAACGGACCCCTTTGTCTCAATCAACCTTTTTTTCGGGGAGAGCATGTCATTTTTAAGAGATCAGAAAGCGCTGCAGAAGAAATACTATCAGGGGCAGCAGACGGATGAACTTCAAACGACGGACAATAGACCGAAACCCAAGCCACCAGGCAAGAAACCCGCCCGCAAGGGACCTGCTGCATCTGCCAAAGATATCCAGGCATACAACGACCTGGTGGCTGAAGACATCGCCTCCTATAAGGGGCTGCCGGTTGAGGAGAAGATCAGGATCAAGACCGGTCTGATCAAACGTTACCGGCAGCATGTGGAGTGGGTGCTGGAAACGGGTCAGAAAGAGGACAGCCTGGCGGTCAACGGCTACATTATCTGGCTGTTCGATACCGGGGATATGGAGGGGTTTCTGGACACCATCGACCGGGCGATCGCCATTGCCCAGCGCCAGACCATCATTCCGGGCAAGGATTACCAGACCTTAAAGCTGTACTGGATCATGGACTGGGCTGCTGCCCAGAGAGACCAGGGGCAATCATACGAGCCCTATTTCATCCGGGTGTTCAAGTCGATCAGGGACTGGAAACTGCCCAAAAAAATCAGGGAAGGATACTGGTATTTCATGTTTTACAGCCTGCTGGATGCGGGCAACCTGGAGGAAGCGGCGAAGATCGGCAAGTCGGCGATCGGTTACGGCGCTGAGATCAAGACCAACCTGCTGCTGGTTGAGAAGATCCTGGCAGGAAAGGTTGAGAAACGGTGGGACAGCGAGCAGCGCAGGTTTATCAACGGATGACCTCCCCGACCAGCTAGGCGCGGCGCTTTATCGGGTGGTTCGGGTTTCGGCCCAAAACCGCCCCATAAACGCCCGCCCGCTGGTTGGAGGATCAAGGACCTTACATGGCAATCAAAATACACGACCAGGCGGCGGACGATCTTGTTGTTCCGGTCCCTGAAGGATGGCCCGGGATCAATGTCAGCGGGTTTCAGCTGCACCGGTCCCTGGAGAAGAAAACGGATCCGGGGCTGCTGCAGAACCTGCTGATGCTGGCTGTCACCCAAGTGACCGAAAATTTTGATCCGGAAACGGTGCTGCTGCCCCTGGAGGGAGCGGACCGGGTCAATTTTGAGTATGCGGTTTATGAACTGGCCTTTGCCAAACTGATCCCCCTGCTGCCGGTTCACAACCAGCTGGATTCGGACAGGGCGGATCCACAGAAGATTGAAAATCAGGTGCGGGCAGCGGGTCGAACGTCCATCGAATTCCAGAGGAGAATCCCGGGATTCAGTCCCCAGGTCACCCGATGCTTCGGATCCTACGCGGTGTAACATGGAACGACTCAAAATCATCAAGGAATATCTTATCTCCCAGGGGGGATTCAAGGATGAGGACATGGCCTGTCACGTCCTGGAGAGTGAGTCCGTGCCGGTGGAGCAAGAGACCGGGACCGGGTTTCATCTCTTCGATGATAAATACGAGGCCCTGATCTACATCCTCGATGTTACCCAGGAGAAGTACAAATACTTAAAACTGCTTCTGTATGAGTGGTTCCGGGAAAACCGGGTGGATGACGAAGAGAAGTTCAGGCTCAGCGCCGATGTCATCACTGATACTTTCAGCTTTGTGACTGTCTCCATGAACCTGGTGGAGAGTGTTCATATTGCAGCAGACGTTGAAGGGATTGTGGAGCGGGATGGAACCATGCACCGGCTGTCGGCTGAACCGATGTTGACCGGGATCTGATGATGGGAATCAGGGTAAAGTCCAGGGATCTTCAAGGCTGGGACCGGGTGGAGCCCCGGCTGCGGTACCTGATCCCCGAGAAAAAGAAAAAGGCTTTCTGGATGTCAATGGCCCGAAAAGCCCTGGTGCTCAATCGCAAACGGATCCAGGCGCAGAAGAACCTGGACGGATCGTCTTTCAAGTCCCGCAGGGATCCAGGCGATGTTTCCAAAATGCTGCTGAAGATCCTGGGTGCCGGCAGCAGGGGAGAGGACGGGAAAATCCGGGGCAGGCAGACCAGCCTGAAATTCGGTGGAGACGGCATCCTGATCCGGGCTTTTAACCCGGTGGCGGTCAAACATCACTACGGGATTGATGAAAAGATCCGGACAGTGCGGGATCCCCGTTACACCCGCATGCGCATGAGATCCTTCAGGCGCGGGTACCAGGAAAAAATCGACAGGGGGCTCCTGTCGTCAACAAAAACAGGCTTTGGGAAAGAACCGGTTTCTGATGAGACCAAAAAGATCCTGAAGAAAGAGCTGGGGTTCAAAAAAGAGGTCTGGAACCAGGAGAGCCAATTCAGGGATTTCACCGAGTCCACAGCCTGGTTCATCATCATGGAGCACCGGGTCAGAAAAGGGCTGTACAACCCGGAGACCGAAATCGAACTGCCGGCCAGGGATGTGCTGGGTTTGAATCCGGAGATGGATGCGGAGCTGTTTAAACATGCAGACAAACTGATTGAAAAATACCGGTACTGACGATGCCCTCTTTTTCAAAAAAATCGCTCAGAAGGCTTTCCACCTGTCACCCGGATCTGCAGAGACTCTTCCGGGCGGTGGTGCCGATGGTTGACTGCACCATCCTGGACGGTTACCGGGGCAAAACCCGGCAGAACAAACTGTTTGACCAGGGGAAAAGTAAAGTCCGGTTTCCGGAGGGAAAGCACAACGACAAGCCGTCCAATGCCATCGACGTGGCTCCCTGGCCGGTGCCGGACTGGAAGGATCTGAACACGTTTTATTTCTTCAGCGGGGTTGTCAAGGGCATCGCCATCGCCCTGGAGATAAAGATCCGCTGGGGCGGAGACTGGGACGGCGACAACGATCTGCATGATCAAACCTTCAACGACCTGGTGCATTTCGAACGGGTCGAGGAGTAGCCATGTGCGACAAGTGCGACGGAAAACTGCTGCTGCTGATCGGGGAGATCAAGGGGACGGTTGAACAGATCAAGGCTGAACAGGGGAACATGCGCACGGATATCTGCGAGCTCAGAAAGGAGATCACCGGTGTCAAGATCAAGGCGGTCAGCATCGGCTCCATTCTCGGCGGGGTCGCCGGCTTTTTAACCAAATACATTTCATAAGGAGACAAGATGATAAAACTGAAACAACTCTGGATTATTCTGCTGCTGGCAATACTGTTTGCTGTCTGTGCGTTGACCTGGCCATTCTCGACCTTTGCCGCCGAGTGCGGGATGACCGATTATGCCCAGGTGGCGGATGCCGGCCTGACCCTGCTGGAGCAGATTCTGATCCTGGCCGGTGTCAGTGGCGGCGGCCTGGCCTTTGTCCTGATCCGGATCGCCCGGGGCGGGGTCAAGACTCTGCTGAAATCCCTGGATTCCAATCCTTATGTGAATAATGCCGCCCTGCTGGTGCATGCCAAAAAGGAGGGAGACAAAAAGGCCTTGAAGCTGTTCCAGGGGATCAACGGAAACTGACTTTTGACATATCCATTTTTCAAAACCAAATCCATGCACCCCACAGGATAACCCCATGGCAAAAAAACAATCTCAACCGATAAGCAAGCCGTTAAAGGTGAATGCTGAACAAAACGAACAGGCCCTGGCCAGGCGGATGAAAGCGATGGCTGCCCCGGGCGGCAAAGGGCAGTTCAACCGGATGCTGGCCATGACCCGGCCCGGAAAGGAGAAGCCGGCTGCAGTGGAAAAGTGACCCCTTGCCAGGCTGAATCCCCCAAACCGATAACCATAACCATAAGGAACCCCCATGCCAGACAGAGGACAATGGACCGAAATCTCCGTTGAGGAGAAGCTTTCCACCGGAGCGATGCCGGACGGAATCGCAGGAAGATCCTGTGTGATCGCGGAACATGCAACCGTCACCGGGATCAACCTGCTGGATGCCACCACCGATATCAATTACCTTTTCGGGGACTGCGAACTGACCGCCGATCTTGAAGCCGCCCAGGCCAATGCCAGCACAAAATTCTACTGTATCGTGGCCACCTACGCCCTGGCCTATCTGACCAAGGACAATATCCAGACGGTGATCCAGGCCATCCTGGACATGCAGTACGAGCCGGAGTTCTGGGTGCTGCACAAACCGGTGGACAAGGATTTCGCGGACAAGTTCGAGGAGGCCCTGGCCTATTTCCAGACCAACAAGCGCTGGTTTTCCGGGATCGCCCGTTTCAGGAAAGCCCGGGTGTATGACCTGGAAGGGGTGGTGGCAGCCGACGGTGCCGGGTATACGATCCTGCCCATCGTCGGACACGGGTTTGCCGAAAACGACCAGGTGGTGATCTCCGGATCCGTCGCCTACGATGGCAGCCATACGGTCCTTGCCAGCTCGACTGTGGACGCCCTGCACATCAATGCGGCGTTTGCGGAGGAGACCTTTGCCGCAGGTGCCCTGCTGGAGG
>JAHJRI010000493.1 GCA_018830885.1 bacterium
CATCTGGAGGCCATCGAAGACAGGATGCTGGCCATTATTGAAAGCGACCAGGACCTTGCCAGAAGGTTTGCCATCCTGACGTCTATCCCCGGCGTCGCCACACGTTCAGCCTTTACCCTGATCGCCGACATGCCAGAGCTCGGAACTCTCGACAGTCAGGCCATAGCCGCCCTCTCGGGAACTGCGCTCATGACCCGCCAGTCCGGCAAGCGGACGGGCAAGGCCTTCGTTACCGGAGGCAGGGTAAATGTCCGTCAGGCCCTTTACATGCCAGCTCTGGTCGCTGCCCGGTTCAATCCGGACTTCGCTGCCATGTGCCAGGCCATGACGGCACGCGGTAAACCACCAAAAGTCGCGCTCACCGCAATCATGCGAAAACTCATCATCCTCGCAAATGCCCTCATCAGGGCTGACCGGAAATGGGAACCAAGACTGGCTTGACCAAGACGGATACTGGTCAGGCGCTGGGATGGAATGGAAGAGCGCCCCAGCCGTGGCGGATAAACCGCATCATAATCAACACTCAGATCGGCAAACGCAGCATCTACAAAATCACGGATCGTCCGCAACGTATGATCGGGCCGCACCTGATGTTCAAAATCCACATATGAGAACAGTGAGCCGGACCGAACATCCAATCCGCGCATCGCACTTTTCCTGCTCCCAGCAGAAGAAATGAATCATGCTTCGAAGGCCGACGCTATCGACTTTTTCAAAAGCCTGCCAGCGGGCTGGAACGCTTCTTGCAAATTCGACGGCCAGCGCGTTTGAATGGGTAGGGCCGCTTTTGTTGGGGGATGAGTATGTCTAGGGATCGATTCGAGCGGTTTCGTTCCAGTCACTGGAGCGGTTTTCTCCTAATACTCCTTGTGGCGCTGGGCTTGCGATTTTACGCGATCGGGCAGGAATCCCTTTGGATTGATGAAATCAGGACGTACTGGTTTGCCAGCTCAACCTGGGAACGTGTGTGGGTAGAGTATCCTATCCTCGAAGTGCATCCTCCGCTCTATTTTGCGCTTTTGAAGTTGTGGATGGGCGTATTCGGCACGACCGAAGCAGCCATGCGGTCTCTTGCTTGCCTCTTCAGCCTGGCAGCGATGACGTTCGTCTATCTAACAGCCCGGATCGTAACAGGGAAACAGAGCAACCACCCCGCCTGGATTGCCGCCCTGGTTTTTGCGATCGCCACGCAACAGATTCAATATGCCCAGGAAGTGCGGTTCTATTCTGCGCTGACGATGGCGTTCGCGATGGTCGTGTATGCAACGGTCTGGTTCCTGAACAACCCGAACAGCGCGCGCGATCCGATCTGGGCGCCTCGCAGCCGGCCAGCATGGCTTGCCTACGCCTGCCTTGCGCTCGGTTCTGCCTTGCTCATGTGGTTCCACTCTCTTGGTGCGCTCTATAATCTCAGTTTCGCATTGGTGATGGGAGTTTGGTGGGCGCGCGTGCATCGCGCATCGCTGACAGTATTGATCAATTTTTCCCTGATTGTCGCGGTGGCCTTGCTGATCTACAGCCCGAATATCGCCAACCTGTTCAACACCCTCTTCAACATGCAGACAGGGGGGTACTGGATTTCCGCGCCGTCATTGGAGCGCTTGGCGGAATTGTTTTCGTTCACTTACGGGTTCGAGCAGCCCTACGCCAACAAGATCGACTTCGCACTGACCGCAATTGTCGTCGCGCTGGCGGGGGTGGGTGGATATGGAATCTGGCGCAGCGGGCGCCAGCAGATAGCGCTCGCGCTCATCGCGTTCTCGTTCATGCCATTTCTGTTGTCGACCCTCATAACCTATGGCCTGCAGCCAACCTTGCTGGACCGGACCCTGGTGCCGATGTTCGCGCCTTGGTCTGTCCTGATTGGCGCCAGCGTGTTGACGAAGTTCAGGTACCGGGCAGGCCTTGCGGCTCTGGTCGTCGTTCTTGTCGCTTACTGTGCCTATGCGGTCGATTATTACAGGGAAATGCGTAAGGAGCCATGGCGAGATGTTGTCGGTTATGTTGCTGACAACGCAGCGCCTGATGAACCCGTCTTCCTGCTGAACAATATTATCCAGATCGCATTTGACTACTATTTGCGTGACAGTGACGCGCAGCTGGACCTGCGCCCGCTTCCGGACCGCTTTCCGGCCAATCGCGATACTTATCTCTATCCGATCGGCGGTCGTTCGGAGCCGAGGATCACCGATGCGCGCGCGCGTGAGGCGTTCGATCAGGTCGCTGGTGCTCAGCGCATATGGATGGTTGCGCGCAGCTCTTTCCGTTTCGAAGAAACGCAGGGGTATGCGAAGGACTATTATGCAACCCATTCCGACTGCACCATGCTGGTCGTTCGAGGCAACCCGGGCATAGTGGTGTATAGGTACGACAATCCATCAAGTGTTCAGAAGCATGAACAGCCCAGTTGTGGATTCGAGGGCGATCAATACGAATACCTGCCATTTTGAGCCGAAGCATTGCCATGGTGGAAGATAGCTTGATTGACCGAAGTAGTTCTGATGAGAAGTTTCGAGTTGGAAAGTTCGTCATAGCGAATACGCTGCAGCCGTCTTCGGATATGCGCAATGACATAGGGAGAGGACTGTTAATGTTCATGGCGGGCTTTGCGGCACCTTTTGCCGGGGTGAGGATCTGTCGAGATGGTTAGTCAGCGACCACTCAAGATCGGCTTTCGTGTGGGAATTTTTCCAAAGCGCTCGGAGACCTTCATACTCAACCAGATCAAGGGCATGGTAGAACGAGGGCATGAAGTCAGCATCTTGGCTGACGAATCGATCACGCAGCAAGCCGGCGGCTCTCTTCCAGGCTGGC
>JAHJRI010000365.1 GCA_018830885.1 bacterium
CCTTCGGGGCTGAGCGGAAATCAAACTGAATAGATACAGGGTTCAAACCTATCCATATTGTCAAGTCAGCTTTCCACTGTCGGAAACAGCAGAAATTGGGGGACATGGTCTTGTTTCTTTGAATCGCGAGGCTCGAAGCGAGAATCCCTGATTTCTGCGGAATTGATGCGACAATCGAGACAAAACTCGACCCTGATCCTTAACCCGTCAATGTAAACAAGGCATCTCTCACCATGAATATATCAACCATCAGCTGTGTCGGCGCCGGCCTCATCGGTCAGGGCTGGGCGACCCTGTTTTCCGCCTATGGGTATGCAGTCACCCTCCATGATCTCAATGCTGCCATGCTGGACACCGCCATGCTGGAGATTCAGTTAAACCTGGCGTTTCTGGAGAAACACCAGCTGGTGGCTGCCGGCACCGCCGGTGCGGCGATCAAGAGAATTACCCCCTGCCCGGTGCTCGAAGCGGCTGTTGGTCAGGCCGATTATATCCAGGAATCCGTCCCGGATGATCCGGAATTGAAACATCAGGTCTTTCAGGCCATCGATGCGGTATGTCCCGTGGAGACCATCATCGCCAGCAGCGCCTCCGGCCTGCTGATGAGTGACATCCAGACGGCAACCCGATATCCCGACAGATGCGTCCTGGCCCACCCCATACTGCCGGTGCACCTGATTCCCCTGGTTGAGATTGTCGGTGGCGATTTAACCACCGATGATACAGTCACCGCCTGTGTTGAACTGATGCACTCCATCGGAAAAACACCGGTCCGGCTCAAAAAAGAGGTGCCGGGATACATTGTCAACAGGCTGCAGGCGGCCCTGATGCGAGAGGCATTTGATCTGGTCGCATCGGGGGTGGCCGACGCCGAAGCGGTCGACCAGGCTTTCTGCAGCGGGGTTGGGCTGCGTGATCCCTTTCTCGGCCCCCTCCTGCGTGCCCATTTGGCCGGCAACGGGATCCAGAATTTTATCCGGAATTATGACAAATCCTATCAGAAAAGATGGCAGTCCATGGTCTCCTGGACCACTGTCCCTGAAACGACCGCGAACAGTGTCATCAAGGGAGTGAACGAGATGACAGAGGTCCGGTCCCAGTCAATAGAGGAGATGAAGGCCTGGCGGGACGACCAGTTGATCAGACTGCTGAAAATCATCGATCCCGGTTGATCTCAATAAACCTCAAACTGCCCCATCATGCCGTCATCCTCGTGTTCCAGCAGGTGACAGTGGTACATGTAAACGCCCTTGTAATCACCAAAGCGAACAATCATCCGCACCGTCTCACCCGGCAGGACCAGAACGGTATCCTTGCGTCCCTGCTCATGGGGCGGGGGTGCCTGACCGTTCCGGGACAGTACCTGAAACTGGACATCATGCAGATGCATGGAGTGGGGCATGGCCATCATCATCCCGGAGCGGTTTGAGATCTCCCAGATTTCTGTTGATCCCGCCTTGACCCGTTCGTCGATCCGGTTGATGTCCATCTTTTTTCCATTGATGGTCAGCCTTCCACCCATCATTCCCCGGCCCATGCCCATACCTCCCCCTGACATCGTCTCCATGCTGAACCGGCGGACATGGCCCGCTTCGGATTCAGGGATCCTGGCCAAGGGACGCAGTGTCTCCGGGACCCTCCTGCTAGATGTGGAAGGACGATCGACGACGATCTGCATGGCATCGAAACGATTCCCGCCGATCTGGTCCACCTGAAGGCTGATCTCCTTGCCTGCGGACAGGTCCGTAAAGTCAACCAGTACCTCAGCCCTTTCGCCGGCTGACAGCAGGATCGAGTCGAGTTTGACCGGACGTTCCAGAAACCCGCCATCAGAGGCAATCACCTGAAAAGAGCGCTTGTCACGCAACGCAAACCGGTAGATCGAGGAGTTCGACCCGTTCAGAATCCGCAGTCGAACCAGACCCCCATGCACCGTCAGCGTCGGCTGCAACGCCCCGTTCACAAGCAGGTAATTGCCGACAACCCCGTTGATAATGTCATGCATGGACTGCACATAGGCAAACGCCCCATTGGTAAAGAAACGGCGATCCTGTATCACCAGCGGGATGTCATCAACACCATAGGTTTTCGGTATATCCAGCCTGTCCGAGACCTCATCCTCAATCAGAAGCAACCCCGCCAGCCCCTGGTAGACCTGTTTCCCTGTCAACCCCATGGCATGGGGATGATACCAGAGCGTGGCAGCCTCCTGCCGGATGGTAAACTCGGGCTCCCAGACGCTGCCCGGCGGGACCGGCTGCCGGGGTCCCCCGTCCCAGCGGGCCGGAACATGCAGACCGTGCCAGTGCAGGGTCGTGACCTCAGGCAGGGTATTGTGCAGGCTGAATTTAAACGGCTGCCCGTTTCTCACCCGTATGGTCGGCCCCAGAAAGTTCCCGTTATAACCCAGGGTTGACGTCGGTTTCCCGGGAAAAAATTCGACACTGCCCTGCTGCACCGCCATAGCAAAGGTCGCGGTCTTTCCGCTGTTATCCAGGTTGTCCAGCACCCGGGGAATCGGCAGGGGCATTGCCACACCTGCTGCATGGGCAGTCCCGGTCAAACCGGCTTTCCCTGCCAGACCCAGACCTGTCGAACCCGCCAATGCCAGCAGGGCTGATCCCCGTTTTAAAAATGTCCTTCGTTTCATCATGATTTTTCCTTGCCTCTCGTTCTGGTTAAAACGGTTCCCTGAATGGGTCGGCGGACGGTTCTCTCCATTCCGGCCGCCTTCCGTGTCCCTTTCTCCCGAAAAACCCCGGACGAAAAGCCATGTTCACCCGGCTGTCCGTCCCGAAGGCAGACCGACCATCGAAAATCATCCTGACCGGAATCCCGGGAGAAAATGGATCTGACGATGGTCCGAATTCCGGATGGTATATCTTATGATACACCACCTGATCAATAATTATTTCAGAAAACAGAAAAATCGCTCCGGCCAGCACCACCTGTTTTTTTATTTCGATTCAGGCGATGCGGCTAACTTAAGGGAACCTTGATTCACTGGAACTCGGTAAACATCAACCCGAAGACCGTCCGGTATCTTCTACTCGACCTGAGAACCCGGATTGACAACTTTCGCTGAAAAGATTAAAAGTTAATGTATTAAGTATATTTCAGACCGATTGTTAACTGCAGCAGGGACAGGAGATGAATCAGGCAGAAAGAGATCAGATCGACCGGATGTGCCGACCCCGGGGAATCGCCGTTTTTGGCAATATGGGAAGACTGGGCGCATTCGCCCACTCCATTACATGCGCCCATCAGCGTTTTGGGTACACAGGCAAAATCAACCTGGTCTCTCAAAAGGGTGAAGAGGCGCTGGGATTGAAGATCCACCGATCCCTGGCGAGTGTCGACGGCCCGGTGGATCTTGCTTCCATCTCCGTGCCACCCGCCCGGGTTCCGGCGGTACTCGAGGAGTGCCTGGCATACGGGGTGGCCGGGGTGACCATTCACACGTCAGGGTTTGCTGAAACCGGAGGCGAGGGCGTGTTGCTCCAGAAACAGATTGAAGCGGTGTCCGCCCGGGGAATCAGGGTCATCGGACCCAACTGCTTTGGCATATACAGTCCCCGGGGGGGACTCACGTTTCTGCCCGGTTTTGACTACCCCCGGCAGCCCGGAAAGGTCGGAATGGTCTTTCAGAGCGGGGGGATGGCCAACGACATCATCCACGAAGCCTCAGCCTCCGGGATCCGGTTCAGCAAGGTCTTCTCCTTTGGAAACGGTTGCGATCTGGATGCTGTGCGGCTGGTAACCTATCTGGCAGACGACCCTGAAACCGAAATCATCGCGGCCTACCTGGAGGGAATCGGCGATGGCAGAGAATTTCTGAGACTGGTTCGCCGGATTACCCCCTTCAAACCGGTTGTTATCTGGAAAGGCGGATTAACACCCTTTGGTGGTCGAATGACCCAGAGCCATACCGGTTCCATGGGGGGTGAAGCGCAGATCTGGAAGGGCATGCTTGCCCAGGCGGGTGCGGTGGAAGTCCACAACCCGGAGGCGTTTTCGGACACCCTGACAGCGCTTTCTTTTCTGAAAAAGCCGGGGCAACGGATCGGGCTCATGGGTGGCGGGGGGGCCATCGGTGTTCATTCTGCTGATATCACCTACCGCCTGGGCCTGCAAATGCCCCGTTTCAGTGCTGAGACCCAGCAGAAACTGTCCGAGATTCTGCCCACACCCGGGGCAGGCCTGGGAAATCCGGTGGATATGGTGACCCCGGCCCTGCCGCTGGATCAGATCATCCAGATGGTCGAAGAGATCATGAAACGGGAGTCCATTGATGTTTTTCTGCTCGTTACCCTGCTGCATGCTGTTGATGTCTCCCCCCGGATTTTCTGTGACATCCTCGGTCTGGCGCCCCCCCAGAGCGAGACCTATTTTGATACACTGCTGGCCGCACTCGTCCGGATAAAATCAGAGACAGGGAAGGAGATTGGGACCGTGATTGAAAACCGCGCCCAGGGTCTCGATAACCTGGACACCGAAAATGTGTTGCGCCAGACCCGGAAGAAATTCCAGGATGCCGGTTTACCCGTATTTGCAACGGCAGATCGGGCGCTGCTGGCAGTTCACCATGCTTTGAAGTCCTCCGGATGAGGGTGTTGAAGCGACTGACAGGAGTTTGATATGGATCTGGAAGAAAGGATTATGCTGGCTATTGTCAGGATTTCAGAAAGCTTTAAAAAGAAAAACTCAGCCCTATTCAAACAGAACGGACTCACGTTTTCACAGTACAATGTGCTGCGGATTCTGGAATCCGCAGAGACGGGCCGGATGTCTATCTCCGAAATTGGCAACATGATGCTGGTTTCCGGCGCTAACATGACCGGCATTGTCAGAAGGCTTGAAAAGGTTGGTTTTATTGCCATAGAGAGACTCAAATCCGACGAACGGGTAAAACTGTTGTCGATTCAACCCATGGGAAGAGCCGTTTTGAAAGAGATACAGGGTAAAAAAGACACCAACAACCAGGACTATCTGAATGCATTTTCCAGTGCCCGCAAAAGAAAGTTTCTGAATGACCTGGTCACTGTATTGAAATCGGTATCCCTGGACGCAGAATAGGGCAGCGTCCTTCAAACCCGGCCACCTGATGCAGCTATTTATTGAGTCTCAACTTTCGAGTTTGGATAAACGGCCATAACGGTTTATCTGCAAAGGATACAGGTCAAAACACAAGGGAAAGTAGCCGCTTTGACAGCTATAATTCACCTTTTTTTTCGGAATAGTCCAGCTTTTGGATTTCATCCG
>JAHJRI010000366.1 GCA_018830885.1 bacterium
GAGGAGTGTGGCAATTTTCAAAGAATCGATTTTATCGTTCTTGGCTTTGCCTCCATGGATCGCCCGCATGTATAGGGCATGACCCAGAACAAAGGGGATATTGTGGTCTTCGCAGAAGTAAGCCAACCAGTACCAGGTGAACATACACTCGGCAGTAACCACGATATCTGCGTATTCCGGTGACATTTTACACCCATTCCGGCTGTTTGCTTAACGTCGAATCCGGTGTTTGATTAACACTTATTCCGTTTTTAAATGGACATATACAGAGGCGATTTTTTCGCCGGTTAAGCTGGAAAGCATCGCCGAACCCGGTCGGAGCGCAGCGACGCCTTTTTCAGATTCAAGTCAGTCTTATGACGCTTTCTTTTTCCTCATCGAATCACCATCCAGAGTGATTTTATGAGCATTGTGAACCAGACGATCCAAGACTGCATCAGCAATGGTTGGATTTCCTACTACTTCATGCCAATGCTCAACCGGCAATTGACTGGTAACAATGGTGGAACTGATTCCGTTCCGATCTTCAAATACCTCCAGCAGGTCATTTCGCTGTTGATCTTTCAAAGTTTCCAACCCCCAGTCATCAATGATGAGAACATGACACTTTGAGATGGCAGTCAAGAGCTTTAAGTAGGTCCCATCTCCCTGGGCAGCATGGAGTTCTCTGAAGAGACGCGGTGATCTATAGTAACGGGCCTTATATCCTTCCAGGCATGCTCTGTGAGCCAATGCACAGATCAGCCATGTTTTTCCCACGCCAGTGGGGCCTGTAATAATGACATTCTGTCGTTCCTTTATCCAACGGCAGGTACCAAGAGACAACATCAACGATTTATCAAGGCCTCTCGGGTGGCGATAATCGATGTCCTCGAAGCAGGCTGCTTGCCTGAGTTTTGCCTGTTTAAGTCTGGTTTTCAGGCGGCGGTTTTCCCGTTCGATGGTTTCCCGATCGACCAGGAGGCCGAGTCGTTCCTCAAAGCTGAGGGATTCATATTCTGCTGATGCGTTTTGTTCTTCAAGTCCTTTGAGCATTCCGTTCAGCTTGAGGGTCTGCAGTTTCTCTATAGTTGGTGTTTTCAACATTTGGTTTCTCCTATATGATCGTTTTGATTGTCGCAATTATTTGAAATATGTCCCGCCTCGGACATTGCGATGGTTGAGTTGGGGTTGGGTATCCGGCAAGTCTGCATTCTGTTTATCCAGCCCTTTTTCCAGGATGGTTCGGATATACTTGTACCGGTATTCTTCATAGTCCACCGCTCGCCTGCAGGCAGCTTCCAACCGCTGGTCACCATAGTGTTTACCAAGACGAAGGATTCCCAGGCATGACCGGTATCCCTGTTCGGGGTGTCTGCGAGAATGCATGATCATGTGGACGACGCTTGAGGTCGAAGATCCAATCTTTGAGGCCCACCTTAAAATCCGAGAGGGGTTCCATTCCATATGTTCTCGGTGTCCCTCCGGCATATGTTCTTTGATGGTCGTGTGTCCACCGGCGAAATTGTCCTTTTTGTGAGAAGCAATGCGATCGCCCTTGAGAAAGATCTCGACGATATCCTTTGTGTAGCGGATCCGCACCTCCTTATGGATATGGCGATAGGGCACGCTGTAATAATGCCGGTCAAGCTCGACATGATAGTCGATGTTCACCTTGGCATTTTTCCATTCGGCAATCTCAAAGTGTGATTCGGGTAGCGGCAGTAACACTGGTTTTTCATCTGCATTGAACCAGCAGCGACGGGAACCGGGCAGCTTTTTGAATGGCTTTTCATTCAGCTTTTCCAGCAGTACGCCGATCTCCTGGTTGAGCTGGTGCAGGTTGAAGAACGTACGATTTCTGAGTGCCGCCAGTATCCATCTTTCCACGATCTGGACGCCAACCTCCGCCTTTGCTTTGTCCCTTGGTTTTCGAACACGGGCCGGCAATATGGCTGTTCCATAATGCAATGCCATTTCATAGTAGGTGGGATTGATATCCGGATCGTAACGATTGGGTTTTGTCACTGCCGATTTAAGATTATCGGGGACCAGCAGACGGGGGACGCCGTAAAAATATTGAAACGCATTGATATGCGAGGCAATCTAGTTCTGGAGGGTTTGATCCCAGGTCGCTTCGGCATAGGTATAATTACTCATACCCAGAACAGCCACAAATATCTGAGCCTGATAAGCGTCACCGGTTTTCTGGCTGTATATCGGGACAGTATGTCCGGCATAGTCGACAAACAGCTTGTCTCCAGCCTTGTGATTCTGGCGCATCCAGGGGCTGATGGTCCGTTTCCACCTCTTGTAATGCTCATAGAACTGGGTTGACTGATATCCGTCTGGATATTGTTCTTTGTATTCCTCCCATAAGAGTTGCAGGGTGACCCCTTTCTTTCGCAATTCTTTGTGGATATACTCCCAGTCGGGTTCCGGTATTGGCCGATTGGTTTTTGATGGATGAGCGCCCCGTACCAATTTCAAGATTTGTGTTTCGCCCAGCAGAGCAACATCCGTCCATGATAAACCGCTCTCCTTGACTTGTTTGAGATAGGCCCATACCGTTACATGAGAAACACCGCAACTTCTGGAAATTTCACGATCCCCCAGCTGGTATTTTAAACCCAGTCGCAGGATCTCTCGTACTTTTGAGGAAGTCAGTTCTTTACGCTTTTTTGCCATTTAATCTCCTTGTAATGATTGATTTTAAAAACAAAAGAAGATTGTTTAATGGCCATAAAAGCAATTATCAGGTCAAGATATATTGCCGGGATACCATGATTTATACAAAGATCGAACGTGTTCACAGAACAATTCCGGTCAAACAAGAAATCTGGTGTGGGAATGAAGAATGCTGGGGGGATGTTAATTATCAGCGGAACTGGTGTTAAGACAATTTCGGAATGCGTGTTAAGAAAAAAACGGAATGGTTGTTAAATAGAGGACGGAATGAGTGTTAGTTAACACACGTAATACGCAGGTATTTCCACCCGACGAACAGGTTTTGCCTCATAAGTACCATTTAAAAGAGATTCACGAATCTTATCCCAGTTCTCTCGAGCAAAGACCGGAAAGTCTGCAATCGTCATCTTATCGATTCCGGCTGTTCCTTTGTTGGCCCTTACTCGTTTCCATGCGAGCTGCATGTTTTCCCGAGAAAATATCCGCTCCAATAAGTTTTCATTTGGGTTGAATGGTTCCACGACGTGCCGCATATTACTCCTCTGTTCAGATTCAATATAATTTACGAACTCGATGGGATTCTTCCCTGTTCTATGTTCAGTCCTTGGCCATGTCCCACCCATTGCGATGGGCATTTGACTACTATGACCTCTGCTGACTTCTGATCGCTCACCATTTCGATTTCTCGATATGGCGCAGCCTGTTTGATGGGTCATTCAGGGACAA
>JAHJRI010000367.1 GCA_018830885.1 bacterium
CTTCCAGGAGCTCCAGGAGGATTCATGCGTTTCTTGAAACACAATACCTTCGGGGCGTATACAGGTGAATAGTTACAAAATAAAATATCGGCGTGACATTCGGTCATATTGCTGCGAAAAATAGCTTAAGCACCACCATCACCGATTCATCTTTCAACAGGAACAGATCCGGAGATTTGAATGAAGACATTGTTTTATATTCTGATGGCGCTGACAGCCGGCGGCATGGTAGCGATCCAGGGTACAATCAACTCGGGTCTGAGCAAGCGCTTGAACCACCCCATGCAGGCATCATTGATATCCTTCGCTGGTGCCGTGCCACTGATCATATTGATTCTGTTCATACTCCATCCGAAATTACCCGAATGGTCCCAATTACGGGACGTTTCCCCGATTTATTACACAGGTGGTGCTTACGGTGTCATATTTGTGACAACGATCCTTTTCCTCGCTCCCAAAATCGGCATTGCAAACACGCTGGTAGCGACGATTGTCGGTCAGCTGATCTTTTCTGTTGTATTAGATCACATTGGATTCCTGGACCTGGTGGTCAAACCGATCAATATCTATCGAGCCGCCGGTTGTGTCGGACTCCTCCTCAGCCTGTACCTGATCCAGAAATCGTAACCAGGTGGTGATGGGTATACTGTATGTACCGGGAGAGGGCTGCCGGCGGTAACCGCTTCTGCCCCACTGGATGCTTTCCATGACGTTGGGATCCTTTCTACCTGGAAATGTTACAAGGAGACTTATGAGTAACGATATTTATGAAATGATGACCGAAAAAATCATGTTGAAGGGTTCAACCATCATTCCCCGACTTTTCCGGATGATTGTTGATGAATCCGAAGCGGAATTGATGATGGCGATGCCCGGTACCCCGGCGGAACTTGCAGAAACGCTTTCCCGGCCGGTCGCACAGGTTGAGGAGATGTGTGCGCTGCTCTATCAGAAAGGAACCGCCTTCAAATCGTTTAAAGGCAGCACGGTTGGGTATAAAATGTGCCGGGACATGATTCAGTTCCATGACGCCACTATTCTCTGGAAGGATGCCACCCGTGAGTTTCATGATCTGTGGCAGCAGTTCATAGAAACGGAGTGGCCGGACTTCGCCCGGTTTTACACCCAGATGCTGGACAAGCCCTTTACACGCATCATACCGGTAGAATCATCGGTGGCATCGGAAAAACAGCAGATCCTCGATGCCGATAGTGCCCGCCGGATGATCAATGATGCCCAAGTCGTGGCGGTGACCAAATGCACCTGCCGGGTGATCGCCCACAAGTGTGACCACCCGCTGGAAGCCTGCATTCAACTGGGAAACTCCGCACGTTACGCCATTGATCGGGGATCTGGACGGGGGATTGACAAGGCCGAAGCGCTGCGTATTCTGGATGAAGTGGAAACCGCCGGACTGGTTCACGTTACAATGAATTCGGCCGATGGCGGCCACTTTATCTGCAACTGTTGCAGCTGCTGCTGCCAGGCGCTCCCGCTGATGATCAGCGAAGGTTTGGAAATCAGCGCTCCCAGCCGCTTCATGGCAAGTGTTGACGTTGATCTATGCGACGGCTGTTTTTTATGCAGGGATCGATGTGTTTTCAATGCCCTGGCTGATGGGCAAAATACCGATGGCATGGTCATCACAACAGTCATCGGCGAGAAGTGCCTCGGGTGTGGACTGTGTCATTCGGCATGTCCGACCGGGGCTATCACCCTGAAGGAAACCCGACCCATTGAATTCATCCCGTCATAACATCCGGGTCAGGAATTCCTTTTTTTTGTATTTATTCAGGTTCCGCTATAGACGCTAAGACCTGTACGTTATTGAACTCATTCTCGACGGCCATCCATGGCCGTCTTCCGAGGGCGGTCGTAGTCTTTCCAGAATCTCCTGGGCTCTGTGAATATTAAACACGCCACATTCACAAGGTTTGGCGAGAAGCAGCGCACCCTGCCTTCAAATCTCTGATAATGGCACTGAGCGGATTCTACTCTTCGAAGTTAATATCCAATCGTGCCAGGGCACGGGTCAGCTTATCAATGTCATACAGAAATACACCGGTTCCAGGCCTTCCCATGTCAATCACAACGCCTGCATCACCAGCTCCGATCTACTGCATCATTTCTCCTCTGTTCTTATTGTAAACAGGTCACCGCACATACTGTTCAACTGTCTGGATCTGGTTTAAAAATTCGACCGGTGCAAATCTGAACCGTTACATAGGCGGGCCGTCCCGACCGGGCTTTCTTTTTACAGCCAGCCACCCGGGTTTTCCTTCGTTTCTGATTCCCATGTGAGCATCATATTGTCAAGTTTCCCGGCAACTTCAGGATAGGTATCGATGACGTTATAGCTTTCACCTGGGTCTGTTTCGAGATTGTAAAGAAGTGGCCAGCGTTTTCCAAGTTGATCACCACCCAGCTTATTGGCTAATTGGACGCCATCCAGCGGTACCGGCCAGGTATAGCGATTGATTCTGCGAAAATACTTCCAGTTTCCGACCCTGATGCCTTCGAGAAGATCGTAGTGATAAAAGAACAGGGCTTCATGGGGAGGTGTGTTATCTTTTCCCGATAATAGATTCATGACATTACGACCATCGATGACCCTGTCTTTTGGCAGGTTGACCCCGGCCAGCGATAGTATCGTTGGATAAAAATCAATATTCATCATCGCCTGGCTGGAGACAGTGCCGGAAGGAATTCGACCCGGCCAGGATGCAATCATGGGTACCCGAAAACCACCTTCATAACTCTGCCCTTTCCGTCCGCGCAAGGACCCTGCGCTGCCCTCATACCAGGGTCCGTTATCACTGGTAAAAATTAGCAGGGTCTCATTCTCAACTCCCATTTCAACAAGGGTTTCCATTATGCGGCCAACACTCCAGTCAATCTCCTCAACCGCATCACCGTATTTTCCGGCTTTTGACTTTCCAGCGAATTTTTCTGAAGCATAAAGCGGCTGATGTGCAAAAGTATGCGCAAAGTAGAGAAAAAATGGATTGCCCTTTGACTCTTTCAGAAACTGTATGGATTCCTCTGTATATAAACTCGTGAGTCTGGCCTGATCTGTACCGATATTCGGTTCAAGCATCTTGTCGTTTCGGAACAGTGGACAGGGGAGCATATCGTTGCTGTGGGGCACCCCAAAGTAGAAATCAAAGCCATTTCGAACAGGATTATAGGATGGCTCAAGACTGTAATCTCCCAGGTGCCACTTACCGACCATGCCGGTTCTGTAACCCGCTCCCTGCAAAGCTTCCCCAAGCAGGAGCTCCCTTTCAGGAATGCCGGAAATTTTTTTACCCTCCCTGACATCGAGTCCACCCAGGGATTGAAATGCGGCGCCGAAGTACTCCCTGACAATGACACGTTTCAGGGGTTCATCATCCGGATAAATATTCCCGATCACCCCTGACCGGATGGGATACCGCCCGGTCAGCAATCCGGCCCGCGAAGGGGCGCAGACAGCATTGCAGGAATAGTAGTCTGTCATCCGGACACCACTTTGGGCCAGTCGGTCAATATTGGGTGTTGCAATGGCTTTTCCACCATAACAGCCAAGGTCTCCATAACCCAGATCATCACAGTAAATAAGAACCACATTGGGTTTGGCGATGCCTGCCGCCAACGCGTTTGAGGTCCAGGGTAGAATACCGCTGATACTTCCAACTGCCGCCATTCCCAGTGCGGATCCTCCGAATGTAAAACCTGCACGCAGCAGGTCCCGCCTGGTCATCCAGCATGGATTCGAATCTTTTATCATATTGAGGCCTCTGATTAAAACGGTAATGAAGAATACGAAATTTCTTACCCATTCCCGACGGATTATCTGCCATCTGTTTTTCCCGAAGGTTCATGATGGTCTCCATTTCATCCACCCGTTCAGGATTAACCTATGATAGCGTATAAATCAATACCATTGCCCCGATAAATCCAGATTGTGTCTGATGCGGTCCGGTGCATTTGCCGCTCTTTTCACCGAAGAACCAGTATCTAAAGACGGGATACGCATCATAGGTGTGATAGTCCACATCGATCAGGCTGCGCTGTTCTGCATGACTGACCTCCAGAAGGGACACGATCAGGGATGGTTTCCAGGGGGGGGGGGGGACTGCAGCGCTGCTTGTCCCGGTCGCTGTCAGGTTAAGCGGTTAAAGATGCGGGGGCATGAAAGACAGGTGATGACGGAACAGCACCATTCGGTCAATGGTCGACATGGGTTTTTTCATAGACCTCTTTGACGATTTCAAGATTTGATTTCCCTGTCGTGTCAATGTTGAGGCGTTCCACTTCCTCATCCAGAAACGGCAGGTTTTCAGAAATCAGGGTATAGGCCGATTCATAGGAGCTGAAGTAGTTGGTATCAGGTTCCGCTTCCTCACTCTGAAAGGAGGCAACAGCCTTGGCCAGGAATTGGACGGAATTTTCGACAACGTCATTGAAAAAATTTCGACGGGATTTATTGATCATTGGATGGTTGCTCCTGTTGAATGATTAAACGAAGCCCCCCGCTGGCTTCAGTCGCTCTCTGAAGTCGGGTGACCGGCTGCAGCACACCCTTCTGAAGAGATCCGGGTAATATGGTCGACCTACTGGTAACACGAGCAGACATGATCGGGATCTGCATGAAAATGCTGGTTTTTAATGGCCCACCAGGCGAAGTCACCCATAGAATCCGGAACAGCATCGGGGGCCTGCCATATCTCTACCAGCCCGCGGTGTTGCGCAAGGAGAACCCCTTTAAAAGATCGATACCGATCCGACAGGGTAGGACTGTCAGCACCGTCAAAAAAAGAGACCCCAAACAAGGTATCGGTAATATCAGTATCGGAAATAACATCCACCTTCTGCTGCCGGTCGATGTCATAGTGACAGGACGGCATTGTTGCACGCCCCGCAAACCTGGGTGCCTGACCGGTCAACAGGCAGAAGGCCGAAACGATTTTGTCATAAATAAAAAAGGACAGGTCCCACCCGGGAAGATCCCGGTCAAGATCGCCGGGAGAAAGCACCTGCCTGGACTCTCCGTCGCCATCCATGAACGTCAAACCATCGATCCGGTAGTCCCTCCATCTGTCAGGGGCTGCGCAATAGAAGTCCACCTCGGATTTCGATGAATGGATCACAACATCCAGTCTGCCGACCACAAACAGGTTCTCATGCAGGGCACGCCCCCCTTCAAAAGTGGGCGTACCGGTCGAATCAAACAGAGACCCCAAGCGGGCGATCTGTTCATAACAGGAGAGGGCGTCGAACACCCCCTCTTCCATATCGGGAAAGTAGCGAATCAGCACATAGGGCCCCGGGTTGGTTTCCGCTTCAATGGACCAACCGGGCAACCTCCCGTCTCCGGAACCGAATGGGTCCTCCTGGATGGTAAGGCTGTAGGCCCCTTTTTTCTCGGAAAACCAGAGATACCACTGGGGTCTTCCATTTGATGCATTGACCTGGGATATTTTGGAAAACCCGAAGCGGTGGCGGGCCGAATCGTTCAGAAACACGGTTTGGAACAACTCGTTCAACAATGTTTCAACCTCCAGCACCGGATCAACATACGATATTTCGCTCATACACTGTTTTCCTGCAAAGGATTCACCGTTTCAGCCGGTAACCCGGCCAGCAATCCATGAAATAGTCCTGTATCATGATCAGATTGATCACCATGATCAGAAAGGCCGCAGCATTCTCCGACGGGTGGGAAACCCCACTGCAGACACCGAGAAGGTCCGGCCCCCAGGCATAATAGGCTGATGCGAACAGCAACCCCACAACCAGGGCCACAATGGTCTTGATAACCCCCCGTACGATACCGCTCATCCCCTCGAACAGCTTTCCAAAAAAGGTATTCTGGATCAGGGCAATGACCAGCACAAAATTGGCCATGGTCACCGTGTGGCTGTAACGCCACCCGAAATTGGCCTCGTTCTGCCCGCCGATATAGGCTTCGTCCCAGAGGGTGTCGAAGACATAAAGCTGGATCCGGAAGATGATATAGCCGATGATAAGGCTGACCACTGCAAAAAAGATAAACCGCCACGGCTGTTTCTGCACCCGGTTATATGGCCAGCCATCCCAGAGGTGAAACACAAGGAAAATTCCGACGACGGTCACAAACAGGATCCCCAGGCTGTACTCTGCGCTGTTGGTCTGAGCAATACGCTCCCACCAGGGAGGTACGGCCGCATAGATTTGCTTGGGATAGAACATGGATCCGATATGGGGATGAAAAAAAATCGTATAGACCAGGATCCCGAAAACAGCGATGATGCCCCACATGGCGATGCCCTGCTTCGGCTGTTTCAGCTCCGGAAACAGATCTTTGCCAATCCCGAACATGAACCAGATGCTGAACAGAAAGAAGGGGACCGAAAGTGACAACATCGCCCAGGAAGCAGTCTCCCGAGTGGAAGTGGCATCCTGGCCAAACTCCCCGTATTTTACCAGACTATTCCAGTTAAAATAGGTCACACCCAGTTTGCCAACGAGAAGAAACACCACGCCGATGACCAGAACCAGGTAGATGGCAATCATCAGCGCGGTCAGCAATCCGCCCTTGACCAGCGGATTACCATTCTTTAAAAAGGTGCGGCTCAGAGGCCAGAAATCGAACAATTCCGACTGCCAGAGCAGAATCAGCAATGTCCAGATCACCAGTGAAAAGCCGAGGAGGGGAGTGTAAAGCTTGAAAATACCCCCGTTTGAGAAAAAGACCCACCACACCACAGCAACAGCAACGATGAGAACGATCAGGTTGACAATCCCTGAAACAGCAATGGGCCATCGCGGCTCCAGCTGTCTTTGGGTCAGCCAGTTCTCTTGAGATTGATTTGCACTCATAGATATATCTCCAGATTCATTTTCAAAAGCCCTTCGTCAATGAAAGGAAAAAAGGGGTCGACCGCTACTGGATAGTGATCCGGGAGTTGCCAACCCCTTTAAGTTCAGGATAAATAAAGTGTCGCGTTATCCCGCTTTAGAAAGTGATCTCATCACCATTTCCGAGATAGACATTTGAGGTCTTGGCGCCTGCCAGGGTCCCCGTTTTCCGGTAGGACAGGTTTTTGTTGGTGCCTTTTACAATCGGCAGACCCGCATTGGCCGCTTTTTCCGCCCAGATCCAACCGGTACAGTGGTTACAACCGATTTTCTTCATGTTCATCGCCTGCACCCCCTTGATCAGGTCATCCATTTTTGGGTCCCAGTTTTCAAAGGGAGAGATATGCAGACCCCCATAACAGCCATAATTGTTTTTACCATCCTTGAAGTTCCTGCGCGCGTAGTTGATCAGCGTCATAATTCCCGGGTGGCAACAGCCGGTGACCGTCACGTAACCCTTGTCCTTCACTTTGAAGTACATGACATTCTCACCACGGACCTGCAGGGTTGCCGGGGCGTCGAAGAAAACAATCGCCGCACCGTCCTGGAGCTTATACAGCTTGTCGGGCTTCGTCACGACCAGTTCACCGGTGTGCGGCACACTGTTCTTCGGACAACCGGGCGTTGCTGAGAAGTCGGCCCCCTTGAGCAGCTCAAAACTCTTCTTCATGGCCGTGCTGGGGAAGTAGATCTTAATATCAGGCTGGTGTTTCAGGGTACTCTCAAGACCGAAATAGTGGTCAATATGATCGTGGGAAATGATCATGGTATCAATTTCCTTGTTTTTCAGCATTTTGTCGACACCGTCCTTTTCAAAGACATAGTCCATCCATTCGTTGCTCCAGCCAGTATCGAGCAGATACTTCGTCTTTTTTCCATCAAGGGCTTCCACTTCCACCACGGCCGCATACCCGCCCAGATTCTCTTCGTTGTAGGACACATCATACTGGTTGGTGTTGATACCACCCGCGGCCTTGATGTCCTTGCCGAGGGTCGGGTTGTCAAACCAGCTCGTCTCGGACACACAGTGAACCTTCAGACTTTTCACCTCTCCAAAATCTTCCTCTTTACGCCGGGCATAAGCCTTCGGCAACGTTCCCACACCACTGACAAGCGCAGCACCCGCTCCCGTTGCTGCCAAACCTTTTAAGAATCCTCTTCTTTTCATCCCAATTCTCCTTACTCAAGTTTCGGTTTTGGATAAACAATATAATATACTGAAATATCTTGC
>JAHJRI010000368.1 GCA_018830885.1 bacterium
AATCCATCCTGGAGCTCCGGGAAGCCATCCATGGCTTCCAAGGTTCTTGAAATGACACCCCTATGGTGCTCTGACAATTGAGAAAAGCCCCGTAAGTTAACGACATTGAGTGTTAATTTAACATTTTTTGAGGCCTTGTGGCAAATAACAAAAACTCAGAGGTTCACCAAAAGTCTTCTTCTTCCAGTTGGTTAGGTCCTATAATGGTTGCAAAACGTGGCATCAACCCATCTGATCTAAATAATATGTTCGTAACTTTTAAGCAACAACCGGTCATTTTTCGGTTGTTGCTTGAGAATTGAGGCGGGCTGTAGGCCCGTTGGAAAGCTATTCACGCCCCAAAGGTATTGTGCTTCAAGAAACGCATGAATCCTCCTGGAGCTCCTGGAAGCCATCCATGGCTTCCAGGGTTCTTGAAACACAATACCTTCGGGGCTGAGTGGAAATCAAACTGAATAGATACATATATTCTTTCAATTCCCTTGAGGGGCATAACTTGACCTTGATTTAGGTTTAACGAATGGTTAATACTATCTGAAGATCAACTTCGACTTATGCCGAATTCAAGATCCAACAAGGAGGAAATTTTTGTGGCTATTATACTTTATGATTTTACATCAGCACCGAGTCCACGTCGTGCCCGCATCCTTTTAGCGGAAAAAGGCATTGACGTAGAGACCGTACAAATCGACATGATGAAGGCTGAGCAACTCAGCGACGAATATAGAAAGATAAATCCAGGCTGTACCATTCCTGCTTTAAAACTGGAAGATGGAACAGTTTTGACAGAGAATGCGGGTATCGCAGCGTGGGCAGAGGCTTACAAGCCGGAGCCTTCACTTTTGGGCAAAACGCCGGAAGAAAAGGGTTTGGTTGCTACCTGGAATGCCAAAGTGGAGTTTGAAGGCCTAATGGCGGTAGCTGAAGCGCTGCGTAACTCATCTCCAAAAATGGCCAATCGGGCAATCACCGGACCAACCAATTATGTACAAATCCCAGAGCTTGCCCTGCGAGGGAAGGAGCGCCTTGCTCACTTTTTGGACACGCTGAACAAACGTCTGGAAGGTCGGGATTACATCGCTATCGATCAATTTACATTTGCCGATATCACCGCCCTTGTGACAATTGATTTTGCCAAATGGGTGAAAGTGGCGCCCGGCGAAAATCATGGAAACATCAAGCGGTGGCATGCGGCGGTCGCGGCACGCCCAAGTGCAAAGGCCTGATATCATTCCAGGAAGACTTTATATCCAACTCCTGCTTCAGTAAAACTGCATCATCCGAAATCGGGCCGACGAATACGAGATGACTGAAGTACCGCAGTTCGTCCATATTAACCAGGATACAAAATTAGCCGGGATACGAACGTCTGTGAATTCGCCTGCTGCCATAAGCACATTTTCAAATCCTTTAATTCGTTTGTGCTGGCGATCAATCTCAGCTCAGAGCATAGCAGCGCAAATAATCGCGGAATGCGGAAGTACCTGCTGCCCGGATGAACTATATTGATTGAGTTTCGTATAAAATACGACCAAAAATGGTTTCAAAAACGATAACTAAATCCTATTTTTCGGGCTTCCATTCCTGTTTTTCGCTTCCTTCTTCTTCAAGCATTTCCTTTATATCATTCATATAGTCATTCCAATCGAAATCGCTACCCCAATCATATGATAGATCAATTAATTCGCCAGGTTCCTGAGCTGATTTGAGGAAATTAAGCGCGTCTTTTAATATTTCCGTTTGCATCTGCGTGTTGTTTGGTTTGCCGCATGGACGGCCGAGTGGAAAGTTGACAAAGACGTTTCTGGGAGCTTTGACGCGTTTCATCATGTCCCGGCAGGATCCTATGTAAATTGTGGGAAGTCCATTTTCTTCAATAGTACGTGCTATCAGCCCGACCGAATGATGATCAAGCGGTCAGGCGGCAACCAGCAATACCGCATCTACTGATTGCTCTTTCATTATTTCTACTAATTTGGGAACGGTCTCGGCCTGCAATGCCGTGCGTTTGTATAAACGTCCCATTCCAAGCGTGGCGGCTTTGGGAGCGAAACTTCCAATGAATCCTTCCCGTTCGAGTTCAGAAAGGCGATCAACTGGAAAGACGCAGTTGAAATCCTTCAGTGCGTCTCTGTGATCGAAGTAATTGTGATGAAGTCTGAACTTCGCATGTGGAGTGTCGGTTTTTATCAGCCTGACACTTAAATCGTTGACCGCCCAGGAATCAAATGGTTCCTGGTCATCCAAAAAAATGCCGGCTGAACTGATCAGTCCAATACATGCCTGGTTGAGCGGTTTTTTGAAAGGGATCCACGGGCTTGTTTCAAATTTTGACCACTGATAAGGCGGAAACCCCTGGCTTTGATACATTTCATTCAGACACGTTACATAATTTATCGGTTCCATGTTTCTAGCTCCCTGAATCCGCATGTGAGTTTATTCCCCCACAAA
This sequence comes from bacterium, assembly GCA_018830885.1. Lineage (GTDB taxonomy): Bacteria > SAR324 > SAR324 > XYD2-FULL-50-16 > XYD2-FULL-50-16 > JAHJRI01. The sequence continues at coordinate 2,452 of JAHJRI010000368.1, forward strand.
CCTGTTCTTTAAAAACGGAAATACCAGCTCAAATGAGCCGCGTATATGCTCCGGTTGGACTAATCGTGCCATCAATGTTATCTCTACGGACGAGTCCAACATGCAGATATGCTTGTGGCTTTACTCAATCTGTTCTTATTCGTTATAAGCCAATTTCGCGCGCAACCAGTTCCCTGTGGAAATCTGCGCTGCCAAACATCATTACTGCTTCTCTGGCACGTTTGAAATAAAGTTGAAGATCATATTCTTCCATGAAACCGAGACCGCCGATTATCTGGTGACCCAGTCCCACAAGGGTACGGTAGGAATCACTAACCCAGGCTTTGCACATGGCAGCTTCTTTTTCAAATGAAAGCCCGGTGTCTATTTTCCAGGCGGCCTGATCTGTCATGAAGTTAATCGTGTCTGCCAGGGTGAGCATGTTGGCGCAGTGGTGCTGTACGGCTTGAAATGTACCTACCACACGACCGAACTGTTGACGGCCTTTTACATACGGTATGGCAAGGTCCATGACCTTACGGGCGCCGCCTTTCATCTCGGCACATTTTGCAACCGCCGCCATCAACATGACTTTTTCAATGACCGGCCACGCTTTTCCCGGTTCACCCAGTATATTATCTTCGGAAATTGCAACCGAGTTAAATGCCACTTCAAACTGCTTGTCGCCAGCCATGGTATCAAGGGGTTCAATGACAAGTCCGGGCTTGTCGGCATCTACTATAAAAAGGGAGATACCTTCCGGTTCACCCGACTTAAACCGATCGGTTCTGGCAGCACAGATAATTGTGTCTGCCACGTGGGCGTCTTGCACAAACAGCTTTTTCCCATTCAGAATGTATTGACCCTCTTTTAAAACTGCAGAAAGGTTTATCCCTTTGGGGGAGTAGGTTCCGTCCTGCTCGTTCAAAGCAAGTGTCAGCAGACGTTTACCAACTGCAAGCTCACCCAGAATGTCGGCTTTTTGCTTTTCACTTCCAGCCTCCAAAACAGGGATCCCACCCAGTATGACGGTTGCGAAAAAGGGTCCGGGCATTGCGTAATATCCCATTTCCGTTAGGATCAGTGACAGGTCGAAAAAATTGACCCCCGATCCCCCGTATGATTCAGGCACGAGGAGACTCATCCACCCGAGTTCCGCCATTTTTTCCCAAAGGGCGGGGCTATATCCGTTTTCGTCCTCAGCCATTTTCCGGACGAATTCGCTGGTACATTCTTTGGCAAGGAGCTTGTGCGCCGCTTCTTTTAAAATGTTTTGTTCAGAAGACAAATTAAAATCCATTTTTTCTCTCCTTTTATTTGGCAGGAAGCTTAAGCCCCCTCTGGGCGATGATGTTTCTCTGGACTTCAGAGGTACCGGCATAAATGGTTTCAACGACACTTGTCCGACACAAATGCTCAACTTCACCCTCAAGAGCAGCCCATTTTGAGCCCTTCTTCAGTTGTCCATACAGGCCGAGTACTTCCATACAGGTATTTGCGACCTGTTGGGCTGTTTCGGTGGCAAAAAGCTTTTGCATGGAAGATTGATAGTTTGGAATCTGTCCGCTGTCCAATATAAAGGCGAGACGATAATAAAGGAGTTTGTTGGCTTCGAATGCTATCGCTAACTGAGCGAGTTTTTGCCTGACCAGGAGGTTCTTTGAGAGCGGCCGGCCTTCGACCATTGTCTCCTTGGCATATTCCACAACCCTGTCGTAAACCACCTGGTAAGCAGCCAGGGGAAACATTCTTTCATAGTCAAGCGCTGCCATCAGGTAATAAAACCCCTGGTTCTTTTCCCCGACAAGGGCTTTTTTAGGAACAATCACATCGTCATAGAACACCTCATTTGTCTGCCAGCCCGCCATCGTAATCAGAGGACGGATCGTAATCCCGGGACTCTTCAAATCGACGATCATCATTGACATGCCATGGTACCTTTTCGCATCTGGATCGGTTATGGCTGCAAGCCAGTGGTAGTCGGCGACATGAGAATGGGTGTTGAATGTTTTCTGACCGTTCAGTAAAAAATGATCACCTCTATCCTCAGCGAGAATCTCAATCGCTGAGAGATCTGAACCGGCTTGAGGTTCGGTATATCCCAGGGCAAACTCCACTTCTCCCCTGGCAATTGGCGTCAGCCACTCTTTTTTCATTTCTTCACTTCCGAAATGCATGATTGTGGGTCCAGCCATATGGGCGGCAACAAAGATCAACGGTACCCTGGCGTAAGCCATTTCTTCTCTGACCGCGAAATTAAGCATGGCGGATTTTCCGAGTCCGCCATGTTCTTCAGGCCAGTTCAACGTGAGCCATCCATTCGCTGCAAATTTATGAATAAACTCACGTCCAAGGGGCCCTCCGTAAATCAACCCTAATTTAGCTGTTTCCTCAAGCAGTTTTGGTGTAGTTTCTTTCTTAAGAAAGGCTCGTACTTCTGCCAGAAGTTCATTTTCTTCCTTGGAAAATTCAAAATCCATTAAAAGTTACCTCCTTTCAGAATGTCATTTTTTCAAAAACACACAGCTCATCTGCCTATTAAATCCCTTGCGTTTTGATATTCGAGTGTGCATGAATAATCAAAAACCTGGTTCAACATCCATTTCAAATAAAGGTTTACAGATTTTTTAGTCGCTTTAATCGCGTTCAAATTTCCGGCCCCCAGTTCCTGCGCCATTTTCATGACATAATCATCAAGTTCGTTATGTGGAACCACATGGTTGACCAGACCGATTCGTAATGCCTCCTCTGCGCTGATCACTTCTCCTGTCATCAAAAGCTCCTTGGCCTTGTTTACGCCAACAAGCAAAGGCCATATAACGGCTCCGCCATCACCTGCAGCAAGTCCGACTTTGACGTGTGTATCCCCGAGCTTCGCCTTGTCCGACGCAATCACAATATCGGCGAAAAGCGCCAGCGTAACACCCAGACCTGCAGCAGGTCCATTGACGGCCGAAATGATAGGCTTGTCAACCTCAAGAATGTTGACCAGAATATCCCGCGCCTCTGCAAAGATCTTGTTGACAACTTCAACATTATCCATCGGTTCATTAAGATCAGCGCCAGCGCAGAAAGCCCTGCCCGCCCCGGTAATTACCACGACATCTGCTTCCTGATCCTTTTTAACATCGGCAAAAATGGTGGCCAGTTCCGAATGCATTTCGGCTATGACCGCGTTCAACCGTTCAGGGCGGTTTAAGGTCAGCAACAATATCTTTCCTTTTCTTTCAACCTTGATAAACTTATATAGACTGTAATCCATCAGGTATTCCTCCTTTCAAAAAAAGGGATTTCAATTTTTCTCCCTTCATTCTTCACTCAGGGTTTTTTATGGCCCTGAAAATAAGGTCGTACAGGTCATCCAAGTCATTATCAAGCTTATGATCGTTAGAAGGTGAGGACCAATTGTAGCCCATCGCATGTAAAGGTCCGAAGACCAAGCCCCTCAGAAGGTAGGGATCCAGATCAATGCGAAACACCCCCGTTTCCCGTCCTTCCTCAAAAATCTGCATGAGTTCCCGGACGTGATTCCTCATCACCTTATGCTTTTCAGAACGGTAAAACCTGGGGTTGGGAATAATATCCCTCAAATAGATCATGGCCCATCGGGGCTGACTTTCAGCCCAGCTGAGAAAATGCCATAAAACATGTTTTAGTTTGGTTTCTGTTTTTTCGGGATGCAACGCTGCGGCGAAGGTCTCGCAATAATCCTTCATATGATTTTCATAGAGTGAGAAAAGGACATCTTCCTTATTCTTAAAATATTCGTAAATGGTACCCTCGGCAACTCCCGCATTTTTTGCAATTTCAGAAATACTGATTTGAACATAACTCTTTTTGGTAAGCAGATCCTCAGCTGCAAGCAGAATTCTCTCTCTCTTTTTCTCAATCTGGTCGATATTAACGGTTTCGGGGATTGGAACGGACTTTATTGCGGCAACAAACGCATCTGCCAGACTATCGTAATCATCAAGCGGTTGAAAGGGTCTGTCGAGCGCAATACGGGTGAGAAACAGGTAGTCGATGGTTCCGATCAGGAACTTCCTGAATATCCTGGGGTTCACTTCAGCTCGAAAGGTGCCGGAGCTTTTCCCTTCATTCAGGATGTCGGTCAGAACATTTCCGATTTGCCGTACAAGCTGATGAACCTCAGACTCGCCATAATGGAGATGTGGCTGGATTTCGAGCAGGAGTATTTTTATGATACTTTGATGCTTTTGACTCCACCAGAGGAGTTGCCAGACAAATTTTCTTAGCTTCTCCTCAGAATTTTTGATACCGGTAAACTGCTCTTCCAATTTAGCCATAAAATCATTCATATAGCCAACAGGAATCGAAAACAGTATTTCCTCTTTGTTGCGAAAATGATTATAGAGCGTCGCCTCGCTGATGCCTGCTTTTTTCGCCAAATCAGAGAGGGTGGACTCCCTGAAACCTTTTTCAGCAAATACGGCAATGGCTGATTTAATAATCTTGTCTTTTTTGGGTTTTGTCACTTTTGGCAATGTCCCTTTCAAAAATTTTTAAATATTGAATTACTCTCTATACTCCAATTTTTTGCGATCCGAATCTCTACTGAAAAATGCCAGAAAAACACATTTCATAGCTCACTTGCCATAATCGGGTTTTCGTTTTTCCAAAAATGCACCTATTCCTTCAAGGGTTTCGCCAGTGTAAACGACACTCTGCATCAACTCTGCTTCAACCGCGAACAGGTTTCCGAATCCTTCCATAGACGCACCGAGAACGATTTTCTTGGTGATTCTAATGCAGGTGGGGCTTTTAGCGGCAATCTTAGATACAAATTCATGGGTGGATTGCATCAGGGCATCGTTGGCAACCACTTTATTTGCGAGGTTTAGCCTGAACGCTTCCTGTGCCGGCACCGGGTCGCAGGTCATCACGATTTCCATGGCCTTGCTGGGACCCACCAGTCTGACCAATCGAGGGGTACAGCCCCAGGTATAGTAGGTCCCGATCAGGGTTTCGGGAACCAGATAGTAAGCATCTTCCGTCATAATCCGAAAATCACAGGCCTGCGCAACCGCCATCCCTGCGCCAACAACTGCTCCCCTCAATGCTGCAACGGTTATCTGCTCTAAGCTCTCCAGACTTCTCATCAGTTCATGACCTGCCAGTTGCTGTCTTCTGGCTGCTTCCGGAGAAAATTCACTGTTTCCAATCTCACTGAGATCGACGCCGGCACTGAAGTGGTCGCCTGCGCCCGTGAGAATAACGAACCGTGCATCCCTGTTGGTCCTGAGCGAATGCCACACCTGAATCAGTTCTTCCATCATCTGGTCATTAAACAGATTAAGCTTCGGCCGGTTCAGTGTTACGGTTACGACTTCACCCTTCTGTTCCACCTTGATCGTCTGATAATCCCCCATTGTCTGTCCTCCCTCGTTGATGGTTTCTCAAAAATTAAGAATGCAGGATGCTTGGATATTTTTAGGTAGTGATAAAAAGGATTGCCATTTGGAGCGCTCAGATCAAAAATGCGTGTTTATATACTTATTAAAACAACATGTTAAATATTTTTTTAGTTATAATAGTAGAGGCGTTCGTAATTGTCAACATATTAAGTTCAATAAAGATGCTAAATTGAGTTAACTTATAATTTTTTCTTGACAACATGGAATTGACTGCCTATGTTTTTCTCAGAGAATTGACTGCCTATGTTTTTCTCAGAAAATTGTTAAATTGTACCTATTGATTTTAAAAGCGATGCAAAACAATTTTTAAGGAGGTTACCAAATGAAAAGCTTAACACTTATATTCAGTGCGTTTGCGATGGTATTTGCCATGAGTGGTTATACCCAGTTTGCGGAGGGGGCTGACAAAAAACCGGTTCTCATGTTGCATACCTGCCCATTGAGCGGCATTTTAGGTTCAGTGCCGGACACGGGATACGGCTTGACCGATGCGGCGACTTACATCAATGAGACCGGCGGTATTGGTGGTCGAGAGTTGGTGGGCGTTGTCGAAGATGGCCGCTATGATGTTCCGACAACCCTTGGTATCTTCAATCGGTTCGCAGAGTCCGAGCCAAAAGATGAGTTCCTGTCTTATTCACAGTTTTGTACTCCATGCCTGAAGGCGCTGACAGAAAAGGTCAATGAGGAAGAAAAGATCCCGGTTCTGGCTGGTTCCATGTCCGCCCTGATTTTCAACGATGAAGAGATCAAAAAAACGCCCTACTTCTTTGCAACAGGACCGGGTTACGGTGAGCAATGGGGCATGGTGCTGAAGTACATCAAGTTGAATCACAAGAAGAGCACCCCTCCCCGGGTGGCCTTTCACTATTTCGACAACTCTACCGGGCGGGATCCGATGGGGGACCTGGAGATGTATGCCAAGAAATTCGGGGTGGAGATTGTCCTGATGGAACCATTTTCTCCCACGGCCCAGAGCTTTGCCACGAGTTTCCTTAAGTTCAGGAAGGAAGAGATTGAGTATGTGCTTTTCTGGAACTGGTCTCTCAAGATCGGCGTGAGGTACTTCAAGGAAGCTAAAAAATACCTGCCAAAAACACCCATCTTCGGGGTTCATTGGACGGCTGCGAATCTCTATTTCAATTTTGTTGGCAAGGATTATGACAACCATTTTGTGGTAAGCGGTTATCCGGTCGAGACGGAACTGGATAATAAATTTGTCAAGATTATCACGGACATGGCCAAGAAGAAAGATCGAAAAGTCATGGCCTGGGCATTTTACATGCAGAGTTGGGTCATGGCCCAGCTCCCGGCCGAAGCGGCCCGACAGGTGCTACGGGAGGGGAAACCCCTGACCCGGGAAAACCTGAGGTACGCCCTGGAAAACATCGATACGGATCTCCTTGGCATGTTCGGCGGTGAGAAGCTGGACTACCGAACTCACAAATTCTCAAGGGCCAGGGTGTTGCGCGCGGACTGGAGTAAGAAGACGCTGGTTCCCATGACGGAATGGGTCGATATATATGACTATTTGAAATAGCGCGATTCTCACCAACACCTAACATCATGGACGTGAGGGCAGGAATTGTAATCCGGCCCTCACTGATGCTAAGGGGCGAATAATGGATTATCTGGTTCAGGTAATAGGCTCTGGAATCCTGCAGGGTCTGGTTTATGCCTTGATTGCTGTCAGCCTGGTTATCATCTATAAGTCTTCAGAGGTCTTCAATTTTTCGATCGGCGAGTTCTGTACGGTTGGCGCTGTGTTTTTCTTTCTTCTCCAATCCCTGGGACTTCCTCTATGGCTGATCATTCCCGGATTTCTCCTGATGTCGGCGCTCTTTGCCGGGCTCATTCAGAAACTGGTCATTGATCGACTGATCGGCCGGGATCCCCTGTCCATAACACTGGTGACCATTGGTATTTCAACTGTTTTAATTGGTCTGCTGCTGGTCTTTTTTGGGGAAAACCCGGAAATAATCGATTTGACCCTCCCCGATGTGACCTTTGATTTGGGTGGCGCCCTTTTTATATCGACGCAGGTATGGAATGGCATAATCGCCTCTGTGGCACTGATTGGGCTGCTGCTTTTTTATAAATTCACCACCATGGGTATATTGATGCGAGCAACGGCCGACAGCCAGATCAAATCCATTGTTTTGGGGATCAATGCCCGCTGGATACTCACCCTGACCTGGGCGATCTCTGGTATGATGGCTGCTTTGGGCGGCCTGGCCGTTTCCAATGGATCAGCCGTTTCATACGATATGGGCATCGTGGGTATGGCAGCCATACCGGTTGTTCTCCTGGGGGGGCTTGAGAGTATTCCCGGGGCAATCCTGGGGGGGGTTATCATCGGCCTCGTGGAGACCACCACGATTTTTTACCTCGAGCCCTGGCTTGATTTACCTGGCTTTCAGGCAATTACGCCTTATATTGTTCTGCTAATTGTGCTGATGATCCGGCCCCAGGGCCTCTTTGGACAGGAAATGATTGAGAGGGTATAAACGATGATTGAAGTGGAAGGCCTGCGTGTCGTGTACAAGGATGTAATATCGGTTCTGCACGGTGTTTCGGTCAATCTTGAGGACGGGCAGATCACGACCCTCCTGGGGGCGAACGGGGCCGGGAAGACGACTCTTTTGCGGACCTTGTCCGGGATTCTCCAGATTTACGATGGCAAGGTGCTGGAGGGGTCGGTCAAGATCGACGGTGTGGAGTTGACTCGCTTAAATCCGGTGGTCATCACCCGTCGCTTCGGCATCGTTTTTGTTGTTGAGGAGCGGACGGTCTTTCCGCAACTGACGGTCATGGAAAATCTCAGGTGTGCGGCTTCGTCAAGGCGGGATCGCGACGTAGCCCGGGACACCGCACGGGTTTTTGAACTCTTCCCCGCTCTGGGATACAAAACGGCCTGTAAATCGGGTTACATGTCTGGTGGAGAGCAGCAGATGCTCTCGATTGGCAATGCTTTGATGACCCGACCCAAAACCCTTCTTCTCGACGAACCCTCCCTGGGCCTGGCGCCCATACTGGTCAAAGAAATGTTTAAGGTGATTACACGGATCAACGTCGAGAGCAAGATTTCCATATTTCTGATTGAACAGAATGCGGCGGCCGCCATGAAAGTTGCCCAGAAAGGGTATGTGATGGAAAACGGCAGGGTGGTGCTGGAGGGAACCCGTGAGGAGCTGGAGAGTAATGAGGATATCAAGGAGTTCTATTTAGGGGCCGACGGAGAGGGGCAGAAAAAAGATTATCGTCAGTCCAAACGGTACAAACGCAGAAAAAGGTGGCTTGGATGACAAAAAACCCTATCCTCAGAGCAGAAAACCTATGCCTCAGTTTTGGTGGTATTCAAGCCCTGAACGAGGTCAACCTTGAGGTGATGCCCGGCGAGATACTGGCCATCATCGGTCCCAACGGCGCCGGCAAGACCAGCCTGCTCAACTGCATCAACGGGCTATACCGGCCTGATTCCGGGCGTATTTATTTTGAAAACCAGGAGATCACGCCGCTCAAAGCCCATCAGCGGGCCCGTTTGCGCATGGGACGCACCTTTCAGCACATTGAACTTTTCGCAGGGATGACCGTGCTGGACAATATCAAATCGGGTCGCTCCATGGACATCCAGGCCAATTTTTTCGGGGCCTTTTTTCATGTGGGGAAAGCGGTCCGTGAGGAGATGAAGCACCGTCATGAACTGGAAAAATCCGTGATCGATTTTCTCGACCTGAATCATGTGCGGGAGCAACCGGTGGCAGCGCTGCCTCATGGTCTCCAGAAACGGGTTGACCTGGCCAGGGCCCTGGCCCTGAATCCCAAGGTTCTCCTGCTGGATGAACCCATGGCAGGCATGAACATTGAAGAAAAAGAGGATATGGCCAGCTTTTTTCTGGATATTCACCGTGATCTGGGGGCAACGATCATCTGGATTGAGCATGATCTTTCTACGGTCATGAATCTTTCAGACCGGATATGCGTTTTGAATTTTGGGGAAAGAATCGCTCTCGGCACGCCGGAAGAAGTGCGGCAGGACCCGGGCGTGATCGAGGCCTATCTTGGACAAGAGGATAACTGATGGAGCGAACGCTGATATCAGCCATAAGGGGAAATGCCCAGGAGCGGCCGGACACAATCGCTCTGCGTCAAAAACGGTACGGCATCTGGGAACCTACGACCTGGAGTGAATTCTATGAGAACATCCGGGCCTTTGCCCTGGGAATGGTTGAAATGGGGCTCAAACCCGATGAAAAGGTTCTGATTATCGGAGACAACTGCATCAACTGGGTCATTGCCGAGTTTGGGATCATCGGGGCGCATGGCGTCTGTACCGGGGCCTACCAGGATATGCTCAACAAGGAGGTGGCTTACTTGACCTCTGCCAGTGAAGCGGTATTTGTAGGCGCCGGTGACCAGGAACAGGTGGATAAATTTATCGACATCTGGGACCGTATCAGCCCGCAGGTACGCGGAATTTTTGTCTGGGATACGCGGGGTATGAGCGATTACATGGACCGGTATCCCTTCCTGGTGACCTTCGACGATATCAGCGCCCTGGGCCGGGAAGCCCATGAACGTGACAAGACCTTGTTCGAACGCATCTATGTGGAAACAGCTGACCCCGAGGCCGCCATCATCATGCTGCCCACTTCCGGCACCACGGGTTTTCCTAAACTTTCCATGATGACTCACACCAATTTCCTTTCTGTGGGCGATGCCTGGGAAGAGGTGCACCCCAGCCAATCCGATGACGAAGCCTATTCATTTCTGCCGATTCCCTGGATTGGTGAACAATTCAATATCATGCGTTTTGTAATCGCCGGTTTTCGATATAGTTTCCCCGAATCGAGCGATCCCCTGGCCGTTCGCCGGGATATGAACCAGCTGCAAAGCACCTTTCTCGGAATGTCGGCCAGGATGTGGGAAGACATCTGTTCAAACATTATGGCGCGCATGGAAGATGCGCCCTATCTCAAGAAAAAGGCCTATGACATGGCCATGTCCCTCGGTCTGGAAAAATCGGAGCGGATGCTGGAAGGCAAAACCGACCGGCTGAGTTTTTTTAAGGAACTGCTTTACCGGTTCCTGTTTTTCACGACCATCCGGGGCGTTAGACAGCGAATGGGTCTGGCCCGGGTGCGCGTGGCTTTAACCGGTGGTGCGGCTATGGGCCGGGGTGTTTTTACATTCTTTACGGCTTTGGGGATCAACCTGATCCAGGGATTTGGCATGACCGAATGCAGCGGTTTCTGTACCGTACATCACGCAAACGACATACGGCCCGAAACCGTGGGCAAGCCCTTGCCCGGTGTGGAGGTTCGCATTGACGACGGCGGCATGATCTGGACCCACGGCAAGAACAATATGAAGGCCTACTTCAAAAACCCGGAAGAAACCGCGGATACCCTGGTGGATGGCTGGCTCAAGACCGGCGATGCGGGCTATTGGGATAAAGCGGGCCATCTCGTTGTCCTGGACCGGCAAAAGGACCTGATGTTCCTCAACGATGGCGCCCGCTTCGCACCTCAGGATCTTGAAAATCGGCTCAAATTCAGTCCCTTTATCCGGGACGCGGTGGTCATAGGGGATAAACGGGACTATATTGTCACCCTGATCAGTATCGACATGGAGAACGTGGGAAATTGGTCCCGAAATCGCAGTATCGCCTACACAACCTTCACTGATCTGGCCAGAAACCCTAAAATTTACGAACTGATCCGGCTGGAGGTTGAAAAGGTCAACAAAAGGCTGCCGGAAAAGATGAGACTGGTCCGCTTTGCCCTGTTGCCCAAGGAACTCCATCCCGATGATGAAGAGCTGACTCGCACCCGAAAAGTGAAGCGGCGGGTCATCAATACCCGTTACGGAGAACTGATTGAGGCCCTGTTTTCAGATTTGACCAGCTATCATCTCAAGCTTGAAATCAAATACATGGACGGCCGTCTCTCGAAACTGGAAAGCGATGTGCGGCTGGAAGAATTGAGAGCGCGTTAACCATAACAAGGATATGAGGGTACCATGAAAAGAACGGTGACCGACCTTTACAGCGCCTATTATGCACCTTACATCAAAGAGAGCTACCGGGCAGACGAAGCGATTTTCAAGTCGCGCTTTCAAAAAACCTGGCTGGTCCTGTTTATTGTCGCCCTGGTCATTCTGCCGCCTCTCATGGGAAGTTACACCGCATTTTTCATGACACAGGTCATCATCGCCATCGTCGGCGCCCACGGCCTGAATATCCTTTTGGGGTACACAGGTCAGATATCGTTGGGGCACGCTGCGTTTCTGGGAGTTGGGGGGTACACCTGCTCTTATTTGATCATGGTCCTGCACTGGCCTTTCTGGCTGGCGGTTCCGGCAGCCGGGTTTGTCTCTGCTGCCATCGGACTCTTTATCGGCATCCCCTCCCTTCGCATCAAGGGAATTTACCTGGGTGTTGCCACAATCGCCTTTCAGTTCATCGCCGACTACACCTACTTCAATTGGATTTCCTTTTCGGGGGGACCCCAGGGCAGGGCAGTGGAAGCGCCCACCATTTTCGGCTACGCCATGACATCTCGTCTTTCTTTCTACTACATCTGCCTCTTTGTGGCATTTGTGCTTTTGTGGGGTGCTAAAAACCTGATGCGCTCCAAGTTCGGCCGATCCCTGATGGCGGTCCGGGACAACGACATTTCAGCCGAGGCCCTGGGAGTTCCGGTGTTCAAATACAAGCTGCTCGCTTTTACGATCAGTTCTTTTTACGCTGGTGTGGCGGGCGCCCTGCTGGTGATCCATTTGAGAAACGTTTTCCCGGCCTTCTTTCACCTCAATGTCTCCATCGAATACCTGGCCATCATCATTGTGGGCGGGATGGGCACCGTTATTGGCTCGATCTTTGGTGCCATATTTATTATTCTGGTACCTGAGCTCCTCAGTAATTTGATCAGTATTATCGCCCAATTAACCAAAAGTCCAGACTTAACTGTCCTGATGGCACCCATGCGTCTCATCGTCCATGGATTTTTGATCATTTTGTTCATCATCATTGAACCAGCAGGTCTGGCAGGTATATGGCGCAAGATCAGCAACTATTGGAAGATTTGGCCATTACCATACGTTTGATCGCTTTGATGGGTTTCCTTGCCTCAGTCCGTCTTCTTTTTCTCAGTTCACGAGCATCTATTTGCATCGACGGAAAACTTGAATTGTTTTCCGTCCATTCATACCCGGATTAACCGATCGAATACTCTGGTCTGATCTTCGGGAATAATGCCACTTCCCGTGTCTTTAAACCAGACAACAACATTTCGATTATCTGCAAAAATCGATTGATATCGTAGCGTTCTGATTATTCTTTTCTTTTGCCGACAATGTCAGAAAATGAGATATGGTTTTGAACTATCTGATATGCTGATAAGATGACAAGAAAGATGAGGGTGCAGCGAAGGCTCTTATCCCAACTGCTATCTGGAGTTCTGGTGTGTTGAGGCAGCAAAAAAATGATTCCTTTTCCTTATCGGTTCAAACCAATATCGCACGTTCTTTTTCTTTGGAAAGTCTTTCCTGTCTCTCTTTTTGTAACACCATATCGGACCATCTTTTTTCCAGGCCTGCCAGGCTGTCTTTTCCCTTAAACTTTTTATACAAGAGAGCGAGTTGATGATAAACACCTTTATCAACTTTCATGACAAACGCGGCCTCAATAATTTCTATGGCTTTTTGATATTGTGCTTTCCTGAGTAACCCCTTACCTTTGATTATCAGTGCCTGCCTGAGTCTTTCCTGCGCCTTTTCTTTTTCTGCATCCAGTATATTTTCAGCCTCTGCAAGCAACTGTTTTTCCGTTTTTATATCATTCAATTGCCTGTACGCCAGGGCAGCTTTTTTTAAGGAATCCGGCGGTCTCATAACATTTAATGCCCTGTCAAAGTATTCAGTGGCCGGTTTATATTTATTTTCCTTGAATAGTGAGTCCCCGATTTCTATGTAGTATTCATGTATCTGTCTTAATTGCTCGTTGGCCGTTTCCGAACCGGGATCCTTTTTTAAAACATTTTTAAACGTATTTATTGCTTCATCCACCTGCTTCAGGTTTCTATATATGATACCAATTTTATTCCAGATCTCTGAATCAGATTTTTCAGTCACAGCGATTAAATAAAAGTCCAGAGCTTTCTCAAAATTACCCTGTTCAAATAACGTATCCGCTTTTTGGGTTAACCGCCTCATGCTGTACATACCGTCTGATTTCTTCAATAAAACCGCCGTTTTTATCAGGTACTTAATTGAAAAGAAATGTTTTTTTGCCTTACGATACATCAGCCCCAGATTAGCATTGTAGTAACGATTAAACTCGCTTGCTGCCAGTAATTGTATCAATTTTTTAATGGCATCTTCAAGGTTACCTTTTTGTTCCTGAATAATCGCAAGTAATAGTTCTGAAGTTGGAAAATCCTTTGTTGACAGGCTTTTTAATGCCGCTTCCGCCACATTTGTTTTATGATTGGCAACGGCATAAAGACCAAGGTTAAACAGGTGGGTTTGCTCATTTTCAGGATTCTGTTTGATTGCTTTTTTAAACTCCTGGCAAACATCGTCAACTGTCACCTCTCCTGCACTTTTTTTCAGGTCTTCAATTTTGGCATCAATTTTCCGGACTTCAGTTTGATTTCCAGATTCGATCTTTTTGTCACGTAAGATCATCAGTTGGTGAATTGTTGCTTTAATCGCTTTGGGTTTTGATAATGATGCCTTTTCGGTCATTTTCATGACCAGGTTATCATCACCAATATAACCTGGCAGGATATATTCCGTCAGATCTTTGAATTGTGACAACGCACTGATGATACCGTCATACACGATGTCCGCCTTTACTTCTGCGGCGGCCAGATTATAAAATGCCGGTTTATAATCTTTTTTAATTTTAAGCGCTGTTTTATAAAGTACAATGGCCTGTTTAAAGTCCTGCATCCGTTGCGCATAATTGCCCAGTTTATTTATCAGTACATAGTCTCCTTTTTTTTCTTTAATCAAATTCATCCCGATGGCAATCGCCGATTCATACTCTCCAGCGGCAGCGACTTTTTCCAGTTCTTCAAGCAGCTTTGGATATACAATGTCTGCATCGATTTCCATGGCTTTACCGAATTCGATCATGGCGCCGTTGTGCATTTTCTGGGCAAGTTGTTTTAACCCTGCCTCAAGATGTTTTTCAATATTATGCAGCGACTTATCTGCCCTGTTTTGACGAATACTTTCAAACATAGGAACCGTTCTCTGATTAAGATGCAAAACGTGTATCGAGTTAATTTCCGAAGATGATTAAACAGCTTTTCAAACCCCAATTATCAACTTTTCATTAGTTAATGATGTATTATGTTACGCATTTATCTTTTGTATGGGTAGCAAAGTGTTGCCAGATACAATTTTTTAATGATCATTTGCGGTTAATAATTTCGCTGTGAACCGCATCTGGCTTGCGTTTATGGGCTTCATAATGTTTTGAGGAGCAACTGTTTGATAAAACAACGACCAGGTGATTGGAGATCAAGCGATATAAGTTGCATTTCCCTGATTCCAGGATTTCTGATACAGGTCATCCATAACCTGTTTGGCTGGCATATGGGCACTTTGATTAACTGGAACTCATTAAACAGGAACCATTCGTTTAAGTTAACGACATTGACTACTAACATAAAATCTACCACTGGAATCCTTTTAGGAGGGTTTTCAGTCAAGCTCCTGCTGCATCGGAATTTGGAACTTGAATATAGCGCCACCATCCGGATTTTGTTCTGCCCAGATTGTCCCTTTATGATTTTCAATGATTTTTTTAGAGATGGATAATCCGAGCCCGGTTCCTCCGGCTCCGTTTTTGTTTTTACTGCTTTGCACAAATTGATCAAAGATACTTTCAAGTTCTCCATCTGGGATACCGATGCCATTATCAATGACGGTAAGCTGCAGATTGGGGCCATGTTGCTCGATGGTTAATTTGATATGACTGTCCTGCTTTGAAAACTTGATGGCATTGCCCAGCAGGTTCCTGATGACCTGTCCAATTTTTTCAACATCAAACATTGTCGTATCATCAAAATCGGGTTTATTAAAAATAACGGACACTTTTTTTTCATTGATGACAGCATAAAGCTCGTTGATTATTAAAACAACAATGGTTGACAGCTTTTCTGGGTTAAAATTAAATTGAATCTCATTCGATTCAAGTTTTGACAAATCCAAAAGGTTGTTTAAAAGAAGTAAGAGCCTTACGCCACTCGCTTGAATCTCTTTAAAATATGTTTCAATTTTGTCTTTACTGAGACTTTTGACCCTGTCGATGCCGAGCCTCGCATAACCCAGAATTCCTTGCATGGGGGTTCTAAGTTCATGGCTGATATTCGATAAAAACTCAGATTTGATTTTGTTTGCCGACTCGGCTTCAATTTTTGCCTGACGGCTTATTTCCAGGGAGGCCTGAAGCTTTCTTTCGGCTGTCTTGATCTCGGTAATATCGGTCAGGGTAAAGACATCCTTCGTCAATTTTCCATTTTCCATGATCGGGCAGTTGGCAACAAACAAATCGATGGGGGTGCCATCTTTTTTCGTCCCCTGCACCTCGCATTTGCTTTTTTCTCCCTTCCGTGCTTTTGAATGGCATGTTCTGATCAACTGCATGTTATGCTTGTCCAGGAATCTCGATAAATTGAACCTTTGTAATTCCCCGGCCCCGTATCCAGTCATTTCGCCAATTCTCTGGTTCATAAAGATGGTTTTCCTGTTTTGATCGGTGATGACAATTCCTTCGCTCATACTTTCGACGGCACTTCTGAAAAGTTCTTCTGATCCCCTCAGTTTTTCTTCCATCTCTTTTCTTTCTGTAGTATCAACCACATAGTTCAGCGTCGCCGGTTCACCTTCCCATTCCACCAGCACGGTGTTGAGTTCCAACCAGCGGATTTCGCGATGGCTGTCAACAATCCGGAAAAGACTTTTGCCGGGCAATTTCTCTCCCGCTAATCGTCTCACGTGCCTGTCAAGCACCATATCCCGGTCATCGGGGTGAATGAGCGCGGTGAACGGTTTATCCATCATTTCTGCATCCGATAGTCCGAATATTTTGCTGGTCATCGGATTCATGAATACCAGTTTCCCTTTTTGCGCGATAAATATCGCTTCATTGGCATTATTGAAGAGCTGGCTGTATTTCAGTTCACTTTCGTTTAGTTTTTCTTCTGTTCTCAAACGAAATTCCATTTCCTGTTTCAGTTGCCGGTTTGACTCTTCCAGCGCTTCTATGAGTCGGGCCTGTTTCATCATATCGTCAAACCGCGCCATGCCAACCGCCACGGCTCGCTCTATCTCTTCTGCCCGGGGCGGTTTCGTCAAATAAGCCACAACGCCCTTGTCGATGGATTGCTGTATGACATTGCGGGTGTCATGCGCGGAGATGATGATCACCGGCATCGGGCACTGCTGCATAATCTGCTCAGTTGCCTTAATCCCATCGATTCCCGGCATTTCTATGTCCATAAAGACCAGGTCGGGTTTCAGCAGGCAGGCCATCTCAATGGCATTACCGCCGTCCGCAGCCACACCGACAACCTGGTAACCAATCTGATGAAGTATGTTTGTGATGATCTGACTGGCAAAATACTCATCTTCGGCAACCAGTACACGAATTTCATTGTTGGGTTTCATATGGTTTCTTCAGGCTGTTTTTGTGTTCAGCCGAATCCGGGATAAGGTCACTTTGGCTCCCGGATCGTTGTACAGGCGAATTTCCCCGCCCAGGCTGTGACCGACAATCCCTTGTATCAAACGGAGTCCTGTCCCACCGGGGTTCCAATTTCCCTCCAGAATCGAGGCCGGAAATCCCGGACCATTGTCCTGAAAGGACAGGATCAACTGCCCCTCGTTCTCTTCAATGGTCACCTTGATGTGCAGCGCGTCCGGTTCATGGGTCGCATATTTCAGACTGTTGCTGATCAGTTCGTTGATGACCAAGGTTAGCTGATGCGCTTCCCGGCTTTCGACCAATACTGAAGATGGGGAGATTTCGTAATGGACGTATCTGGTCGTCGTTGATGAATGGAAAATGCCATCCAGCAGACGTCTGCACAGTTCAGCCAGGTTAAGCGGCATCCACCCTCTGGCTGACAGGAGATTGTGAACCTCAAACAGGCTTTGCACCCGCCCGTTCATCCGATCAAGGATGAGTTTCACGCCCTGCTGATTTGTCTGGCCTGCGATATCGCCTTCATGCTGCAACATCCCCAGAATGGTCAACAGGTTGTTTTTAACCCGATGGTTGATCTCCTGAATCAGCAGTTCCTGGATTTTGGTCATTTCTTCCAGCTCGGTCTGATAGTTTTTCAGATCGGTAATATCTTCAACCACGGCGATGTGAAGGGGTCTTTCCAGCGTAGTATCCTCGTCTCCCAGAAACGACACGAACAGATTTACCCAGACGACGGTACCGTTTTTCCTGACATATCGTTTCTGCCGGAAAAACTCTCTTTTTTCTCTTCTGAGCGCTTGAGCCTGCGTTTTCAAGTCCTGCTCGTGATCCGCCTGGAATGTGAAATCCTGAATCGCCTTACCAGTCAGTTCTTCGATGGTATAGCCCAGAATATCGGCATATTTCTGGTTGATTTGTAGAATTTCGGCAGTCGGCGTATGCACAAGCGCCACCCCTACCGCTGCCTGCTCAAATATGGCCCGAAATCTCTTTTCACTTTGCTTTAAGGCTTCTGCAGCTGATTTTTGTTCAGTAATGTTCTGTAAGGCCCCGTATAGATGTGTGACGCGATTTTGAACCGGGTCCCAGACGGGTTGAACTTTCGCATGAAACCAGCAAAGCCCCAATTTGGGTGAATGCAGGCGAAATTCAAAATCAATGTTTTGTCCCTGCATGAATGCCCTGGTTGAATCTGCAACCTTTGCAACATCGTCGCTATGAATAGCTGCCTGGTACCCTTGGAACAAATTGTCAGGATCGGTAACAATCCCAAGGTCGGTATTGATATCACCCCACCGCCAGATCCTGGAGAATGTCCCTTCCTGGTTTACGGCGGCAAAAAACGGATAATCACTAACCAGTTCCGAGATGATGCGGTAGCGTTTCTCGCTTTCCTTTAACTTGCTTTCTGTTTTTTTGACTCTACTGATATCTGTAATGGATGCTCTGAACCCCGTTATCTCACCGTTCTCAAGAATGGGTGTTGAATTCAACAGGACCGGAATGCTGGTGCCGTCTTTACCCAGGACAACGTATTCGGAAGCGGCAACATCATTTCCCTGATAGGTATCGGCAATGTGTCGGGCCGCTTTTTCCCGATCATCCGGATGAAGGAGATTCAGTCCCATTATTCCGTTCTCAAAGTCCTGCAGCGTATACCCGAACAACTCAAACCCTGCCTGGTTGACATACGTGACCCGTAACCGGGTGTCCAACTCGACAACCGCTCCGGGTAGCAGCTCAGCCATTTCCCTGAAACGTTTTTCACTTTTCTGCAACTGGGTCTCCAACCGTTTTTTATCTGTGATGTCCAGGAAAGTGCTCTGTCTGCAGGGAAGTCCGTTAAACTGAACGGAAGATATTTTAAGTGACAGGGTCCTTATTTCCCCATCCTTTCGAATGATATCATGTTCAAATTCGAGGGGAACGCTCTCTCCCGCGTTCAGCCGTTCCATTCGGTCTATGATCTTCTTTTTTGATTCGGGTGTGGCATAAGCAAGCAGACTTTTTGAACATAATTCTTCGACATTGCCCACGCCCAACATTTCGCACAGGCTTTTGTTTCCATAAAGGATACGACCCTGGTGAGATATGCCAATGCCAGTGACTGAATTCTCCACGAGAAGGCGGTAGCGCGCTTCACTTTGCCGGATTTTATGAAGCAGGGTTTCTTTTTCTTTCATGTTGGCTTTGATCTGTCCCTCTGCTTTTTTTCGCTCAGAAATGTCTCGGGTGACACCAAGAATACTGACTGGATTTCCATGGGTGTCTCTCAGAAAGGATGCTTTCACCTCTACCCAAACGGTTGAGCCGTCTTTGCATATCATTTCCACTTCGAGAATGGTTGACCGTTCAAAATCCACATTCCCTTTTTTTTCGAGTTCCAACTCCTTCGAAAAGACTGACGAGGCAGTTTCCAATGAATCCGGTGTTAATGTCTCTTCGATGGACTTTCCCAGAACTTCCTCAGGATAAAATCCTCTCAGTTTGTATACAGATGGACTCACGTAGGTATATTTCAGATCCATATCGAGGGTGAATATGACATCACTGACATTGTCTGCGAGTAAATGGTACTTCCGGTCGTTTTCCATGACACTGTTTTTTCGTGTGTTCAAAATTTCACATTCCATTGCATATTTTGGAAAATGTGATGAGAATCACCGCACTCAAGCGATATCATTATCCCGTAAATTCTGCAAATAGACGACCGAATAGGGTGCTCCAAAAACAAGTGGGTATGTGATCATAACCGCTTCAAGAGGTTATTTATTCAGAAAAACGCCAAGCGCACGCACGCTGGCAACTGAAGGATGACGTCTATTGAACAGCCGGTGGTATTGATATTATTACCGGTTCCGATGCGTTAAGCACGTGCAGAGCCGTATGGTCGGATTCAGCAGGGGAGACCGTTTATATCATGCCTATGACAGACGGTCTTCGAGACATGCAAACGCTTTTTACCAGACGTTTGATTGAAATATGAACAGCAAGAGAAAATCCAAACAAACTTAAGCACTAACCACGGAGACACTGAGGGAAAGGAGGCGTGCAGGTTGCTGAGTGTCTCTCATGAAACCTGTACTGCAAATCAAAACCCAATAGATGCACCCACAGCGATCACATTTCCATTTAGATTTAAGTTTGATACTCCTGATTTGCCTTCAATTTTAGTAGAGACCCTATGCAGACTGGCATGAATATCCACGGCAGGTAAGATGGGAAATCCCACTTGTCCCCACAATTGCCTGGCTGACCCGATGTTTCCGTCTTCATAAAGGCTGCTGCAGGATCCTGAAGCATGTTGACACGATAGCGAAGCGGAGCCGATACCTGCGCCAACAGTAACATTTACTACGGGGACGGGCAGCGATATCGAAACATCATACATCAGTGTTGATAACTCGAGATCGTTAACCTGACTGGACGGTGAGTTGATTTGTGTTTTATAGGATTCCAATCCGATACCAAACATCAGTGGGAATTTGACATGAACCATAAACCCGGCAACACTACTCGCTTTGACCGAACCACCGCCAAAAGCCCCGTTCCATGAGTTATCAAATGAAGCATAAATCGGGACTCCGAAACTCAGAGAAAAACTTTCGGCAAATACGCTTTCACTGAACAGCAATATGGCAATTGTAGCAATGAAAAATGGTACTCGTTTTTTTGAAAACATTTTCCCTCCTCAACAGAGTTGATTTAAAAATATAAATAAATGACTGACCGTTGTATTGCTGCAATAAATGAGCCCCTGTAAAAGGTGTATCTCCTCTGTTAAGGCAGGCTGGCAATCATGGACAATATTGCCCCGACTGATACCCTTTGATGCCCTTGCGGCTTTCTTTATCCGGGTTCTCTGGATTGATGAAATGGGTAGGTTTTTAACTGATATTCGTCTGCGATCGGTTTAGATACATTGGTCCCAGTGTTTTGGGATATTGGCGGGATATGACCACCAGCAATTGCAATGGCGTTTTTGTATGTCTGAGGAGATGTCTGGATGACAACTTGAGCAGTCTCTTCTTCCCCTTTTACTTCTTTTTTTTACTCTCCAATATCAGCAAAGAAAGACTGAAACGGGGTCATATTCAACCAATGGACAAATATGACCTTTTTTATCTCCTCGATTATCCCCAAAAGACCTTCCATATTAGAGCGATTTCCCCTTAAAATGAGAATGATAGGGCGGGTGCCCGGGTTTGTTTGATCCCTGGCCCAAAGATTGAAACAGTAATAACACTGATAATGATGTAAAACCTCCACCAGGAAAATAAAACGATTATCATCTTAATTCCCATCATCCATATTCTTCGCATCTGAAAAAGTCAGGTGAAGAGTTAATCTGCCACAGGCGTTTTCACCTGTCCGGGAATAAGAAAATAGGCCGATTACCATCTGGAAACTAAATTAATCTTAAGGGTTCTGTCAAAAATCCTATGAAAACGGGGAAGTAAAATGAAAATACCAATCTGACTTTGGGGTTATCGCTTTTGCTTAGTAAAACCAATCCGTCGGTCGGCCGGTCTTGTCAAGGCCAAGCCGAAAAACGGTGCTACGC
>JAHJRI010000032.1 GCA_018830885.1 bacterium
AACATGAGCTTCAAAATCCACATCCCCGTTTTCCTTAAAAGGCGTGATCATTGGTGGAATGACGCCCTTAATTGGTTTGTTAATCATAACTGCCGGCTCCTCTTTTACTGGTTGACGGATCAGGTACGCCCCGGGCGTAAAGGAGGGTTCCTCTGTTTGCACACTGGAACAGGCCCCTTTCCGGGTCGCTCGATTCGGTTGAATAATAAGGTCTTGGGTAGGCTGTGTCAAGTGCCGTTCGTGGTTGAGACAGCCTGCCGATGAATGCTCACAGGTGCTGCGCCAGCGCTTCGAGCTGGTCGACGCAAATCCCGGGTCAAAGACCGACCCTTTGTTACAGACGTGGCGAATCAGAGATCTATTTTCTGGGGTGATTCTGAAAGAACAGCCAGATCACATCGGTAGCTCTGATTTTCTCAGAACGCTTGCCCACCATGTATTCGGGAAGCAGGCTTCTGCCGCCGGCCCAGGTGTGGCCGAGTCCCTCGACAGCAATATAAAGCACTTCCGCGCCGTCACGACCCGGGCCATACTGTTCCGTGTGTATACCGTTTGCGGCATGCCTGCGACGGGGTTCTGCGGGACAGTCAAGTGCCCTGACCCACTTCTGGATCGATTCCCGTACAGGCGGCTTTGGCTTTGCACGGACAGTGTCACTGCCGCCCGTCGCCAGTTTCGGCACACCCCCTTCGATCAGGTTGAGCGGATCAGCCAGACCGGTGATATAGAGCATCGGGACGGGTCTCTCCAGCTGGACCGTCTCCAGCCAAAGCGCCCCGGCAACCGGCGCAATGGCGGCGATGCGTCTGGACTGTTTCACCCCGATCAGAAAACTCATGGATGCGCCGTTGGAGAATCCGGTCACAAATATACGGTTCCGGTCCACAGCAAAGCGGCTGATCAGGTCATCCAGCATCGCGTTCAGAAACCCGACATCGTCAGGAGCAGTCTGTCCCGGGTAAAACCGGTCGGACCCGTCGTTCCACAGCTGGGGATTACTTCTGAAACGGCTGGGTTTCTTGGGATCAGGCGGCATGGCCTCCGGATAGACCGCCAGGAAACCGGTAGCGTCCGCCTTGCTGCTCCAGCCGGTTTCGAAGGCCGCAGCCTTGCCGGTCCCCCCGCCGCCGTGCAGCATGACAACAACAGGCACGGATGACCTGCCGGTGTAATCCGGTGGAACGTGTACCGTGTAGCTGCGGTCGATCTCACCCACACGGATTGGGATGGTGTGATCACCCGGACTAGCAGTTCCCTTCGGCCCAGTCAGCGACCGGTCCATCCTCCCGCTGCACCCGATCAGAAGCGTCATTCCCAGCAGGAGCGCCATCACCAGTTTAAAAATCCTAAACATGTCATCCTTTATATGAGAAACTTCGTTAACTATTTGTTTTTATTTTGTAATCAAAATATCATGCAAAAAACAAGAAAAATGGGGGACATGCTCTTGAAATTGGGTGACAGCATACCTATTTTTTGTAAATCCGGTGACAGCATACCTATTTTTGCAGAATGAGTATCATGTCACCTGATTTCGCTTTGTTTTCTAAGTCCATGGATTCTTTTCTTTATAAGCGGAAAAGAACCGATAACCAGCAGAATATAGAAAGCGACGGTAAACCCGCTTTTCAAAATGGTCAATACACTTGTTATTTTGACAACGCCAGCGGACAGGTCTGGAAATGTGTGAATCATCACAATAATGCCAATGTTCTCCAGATAATCGAATATTCCTGCGGCAACCGGCACAAGAGCGAAATAGAAGATCCTGGAACTATCTTCGAAACTCTTGCCAAGTAACCAGATTAGCAGGAATGAATAGGTTACGGCAAATAATCCGGGATAGACAAAGTCCAGCGGAAGCTGAGTAGACAGGTATGCATTCCGCCCCCCAGGGCCGATAGCTTCAAGAAGGGTGAACGCATAGTCTGTTGTGTAACCCCCCGGAGACATGTCAAACAGCTTCATCCCGGGGGCGGCCGCAATGACGGATGGAATCGTATGGAGCAGCATCGTCAGGTAGACAGACATCGTCACTAAAAAAAGAACAGCGACCCGCCTGCCCGTCGCAGCCTTCTGAATTAATGCGATCGTTTTTTTCATCCTGATTAATGGTTGGGTTTAAATTCAGGTGACAAAATACAGTAACAGCAGACTGTTTTAATCTCCACGGTTAGATCGCTGAGCTGCCTTGATCAAGCTCCAGCGGGCTGTGCAGGATCTTTTGGATGGTAAAAGAACAATCCCGTTGCTGCAAGTATTGCGAATGATGCGCCGGCAATAAATGTGGCTGCTGCCCCGAAAGCGGTCCATAATACCCCTGCCGTGACGCTGGCCAGAATAAGCGTTACCCCGCTGACAAAATTGAACACGCCGAAGGCTGTACCGCGAAGATCGGTGGGTGATGTATCGGCAACCAGTTTTGACAGCAATCCCTGGGTAAATGCCATATGCAGACCCCAGAAAGCTGCCCCGACAAATGTGATCCAGGGGGACAAAGCGATGGCCAGCACGAGATCCGCGACAATAAGCATCACAAGTCCAAACATCAAAAGCGTTCGCGCTGAAAGTCGGTCAGCCGCTTGACCTGCTGGATATGCAAAAAGGGAATAAAAGATATTCATTACAATCATGATCACCGGCACGTAACCAATAGCAAGCCCGACATCCTGAGCACGAAGAATAAGAAAGGCCTCACTGAATCGGGCCAGGGTAAAAACAGCACCCAGTATGACGATCAGCCAGTAGCGCCGGGGCAGACGTTTCATTTCTGCCAATGTCAGGCGATTTTGGCGATGTGCGGCGCGGTCCGGGGATTCGGGTTCATGCACAAAAAAGATCAGCAACAGCACAGCGATGACCCCTGGTACCACCGCCACCCACAAAACGGCTTTGATATCATTCATCAACCAGACCATGAAACCGACAGCCAACAGTGGACCGATCAGGGCCCCGACTGAATCGAGTGACTGGCGGATGCCGTACGCTGCTCCCCGAAGATGCAAGGGGACGATATCGGAAATCAGTGCATCCCGCGGCGCACCCCGAATACCTTTGCCGATGCGGTCGACAAACCGTGCACCGAATACCCACCCGATTGTTGTGGCGAGTGGAAATATCGGTTTGGTAATCGCACCCAGCGTGTACCCGGCCACAGCCAGGAACTTTCGTTTTCCAAAGTAGTCGCTGATTGCGCCCGAAAATACCTTCGTGATCGCAGCAGCTCCCTCGGCCAGGCCTTCGATGATACCGACCGAAACCATGGATGTACCCAGCAGTGTCACCATGAATAGGGGTAAAAGGCTGTGAACCAGTTCAGATGAGATGTCCATGAACATGGAGACAAATCCAAGCACCCAGATGCCTCTCGGTAACCTGTGATCATTGGTTTTTTTGGAAGCCTGTAATTTTTGATGATTCTGATTCATTGGGATCATTTAGCCATGTTCTCAACTGCACACAAGACTGCAAAAAATCCTTTTTATAGATCTTACGTCACTATTCACCACTTTTGCTGGGTTAATGAGGCCGTGACCGGTATGTGATTGAACGGATTGGGAGTGGTTCAACATCGTCAGGATGGC
>JAHJRI010000369.1 GCA_018830885.1 bacterium
GGATCGGGGCGGGCCGATTCAGACTGCCAGATAATCAAATCCATCTCACTATTGACCGCAGCATTACCCTGCAGGTGACAGGCCTTGCATTCAACCCCCACGTGGGCATCATGGGTTTCCGATTCGTTATGCGGGGTATGGCAGTTTCTGCAGTTCTGCGGGGTCTTTTCATGACCGTAGGTCGCCGATAGCGTATGGCAGTCGGTACAGCGGTTGTGGGCGTGCTCTGTCGTTTGATAGGAGCGGGCATCGATCCTGGGAATAAAATCAAATTCTGCCAACTTCGCAAATTCGCTGGATTGACCGTGACAATGAAAACAGAGTGTTGACTCCTTCTCGACTGCCGTCACCCTTTCCGCTGGCAGGGTATGGCAATCCAGGCATTCTGCATTGGATTGGCATCCGACCGGTTGCGCTTCTGTATGCGTGGAACGGCATATGTCAGAGACTGGTTTGCGTTCGGAATCGGATTTTTTACCCTCAGCAACCCGGACTGTATGGGGATCATGGCAATCGATGCAGCCGGCATATTTCTCACGATTTTCAAACCGGATTCGGCCATGGATTCCCTTCTCATAATCCTGGAACGTATGTTCATGGCAGTCGGTGCCGGCACAGGTCTTGTTGTTGAAAAAATCGGCGACTTCTCTGGTGATGTTTTCCGGAGCCGGGTGTTGAGACTGCTGAACGACGGACTTGTGACAATCAATGCAGAACAGGTTGTTATGTGCCGAGTCGTCGAAGTGCGCCATATCAATAAACCACGAAAGGCGAACATCATAATCGGTTACTGCTGCAGTGCCGGTGCTGACCATTAGCAGCCAGATCAAACCTGCCATAACAAACCTGATGCCCATACAATTGTTGAATCCTTTCATTTGCTTCATATCCTTTTGCCTGGCTACCGAAAAAGCCTCATGGTTCGGACTGGGTATCGTCGTACTCAAGGAGCTCCCTGTTTGCTGCGGAGATGGACCTGCTGATCGCAACAACAAGACCGGATATCAATACGGTGATCACCAGCCAGAATATTCCCATGAAAACCAGATGGCCGATATCCCAGACCCATTCAAATACACCCGGAAACATTTCCCTCCTCAGTTCAATTGATTCTCTTCTGGAAACAACACCAGGTACCGGTATGACAGCGCAACCAGGATAATACCAGAACATAGGGGAATCAGCGTTGTTGCCACCTCCTGCCAGCTGGGCAGGTACAAACTCCATTTTTCAAAGGGCAGCACCGGCATGGCCACGGTCTGCATGACCAACGTCCAGCGATTGATGCAGATACCAACGACCACCAGCACAACCGACAGGAATAACAGCCCTTTCTTGATCCGACCCTTTTCAGACACCAGTATCAACCCCGGCACCAATCCGCAGACAATAATTTCAAGAACCAGTATCCAGTACCCGTGAAATAACGCGTTTTCCGAGTAAAAACGGGTCCAGGAAAACCCGGCGGCAACTGTTGTCGTCCCGGCCCAGTAGACGGTGTCAATTGTCTTGGCTACGGTATAACTGAGAATCATCCAGCCTGCAATTCGGGCCAGCAGGTCGACAACGCGATCGGGAACCAGCTTCCTGCCCGACACCAGCTCGGTCAGTTTCATCGTCAACAGGGTAAAGCAGGGACCTGCCGCCGCTGCAGACCAGGTATACAGGAAAAACGTCCAGGGCCAGATCAGCACCCCCTCCCGATAAGCAAAGGGACGTCCATACAGAACCCCTGTCATGCCCCCCAGGGATCCCTGGTGAAAGAATGACAGAAAAACACCGATACCTGCGAACAATCCCATGATGGCATGGGTGTTGTGTCCCAGGTGTTTCAGGAATGGAATTCGCCGCAGTTTCGGGTTCTCCAGTAAAACCGGCAGGAATTCGATATTGAGTATGACAAAATAGACGGTCAGGCAGAAGGCCACTTCGGTCAGCATGGAATGGACATTGGCATGCCAGTAGATAAACCAGAAGCGAAGCGGCTGCCCCACATCCAGGGCCAGAATCAGCATGGCTGAACCATAACAGATCACCCCCACCAGTACGGCAAAGTTGATAATCGCAGTCAACTCCTTCTTACCCAATATATAGCGCAGCAGTCCTGTAAAAAAGGCCCCGCCTCCCAGAGCGATGATGGCCAGATCCGCCCAGATCCACAGGGCAAACCCGTACACATTGTTCATGTGGGTCTGATTCAACCCCAGTGCCCAGACCCTGATCATGGCATAGATACCCCAGGTCAGCAGGACGAATACCGGGAGCAGTTGCAGGTAAAACCGTCGGGGGGAGCAGTGGTTCAGACGGCCTGTTCCGCTTGTTGTATCCATGATCAGGCCCTCCTGTCTTGAAGGTTTGAACCTGCAGCTGTGTGTTGCCGGTTTTCCTGCAGCAGTCGGTTGTCACCCATATTCCTCACCCAGGTTCTGGTGCTCGAATAGTAAACTGCCGGATTGGTACCCAGCCTTTCCAATAACCGGAATACGTTTTTCTGCTTCGGCCTGCCGCCGTTCTCCAGGTCGGGTTGTACCATTTGGTGAATGCGATGCCCGGGATTGTTCAAATCGCCGAAGGTAATCGCCCCGGCCGGGCAGGATTCGGTGCAGGCTGTCTGGTACGCTTCTTCTGCAATGTTGCGCCGCCCCTCGAAGTGCGCCTTGTCCCTGGCTTCCTGGTAGCGGTGATAACAAAAACTGCATTTCTCAACGACACCCCTCATCCGCGGGGAGACCTGGGGATTGAGCATTTTTTCCATTCCTTCGGGCCAGACCGCATCCGACCAGTTAAAACTGCGTGAGTGGTAGGGGCAGGCGACCATGCAATAGCGGCAGCCGAAGCAGCGACTGTAAATCTGGCTGACAATCCCCGTACTTGAGTCGTAGTCGGTCGCGGTAACCGGGCATACCGAAACGCATGGCGTATGTCCCGTCTCTTTTCCCTGGCAATGCATGCAGGGCATGGGTAGAAAGCAAATCTCCGTTTCCGGGAACGGTTTGTGGTTGGAAAGCTTGAAAACCCGTATCCAGTTGATACTGGTCAGTTTGTCGGTTTCATCTTTACGAAACGGAATATTGTTTTCCGACATGCAGGCGACCATGCAGGATCCGCAACCCGTGCATCTGTCGAGGTCGATCAGCATCCCGAATTTTCGCCGTTTTTCCTGTTCCCGTTTTTTCATCATTGTCTGCTTGCTCATCACACCTTTTTCAACACGGCTCTGGCGCCCCAGGCAATATTATATCCAGTGAGTGGATCCGTCATTTCCCCCAGCAATTCATTAACGTTAGTTCCCTTGCCTCCCGAATATTCGTCGTCAGCACCATGCCCCAGTCCCCGGGCCATCACCAGCAGCCCGGGTGCGGTACCCGCGTCCAGATGCACCGACACGGTCGCCTGCCCATGAGGTGTTTCGAGCATCACTGAATCCGCCTCAGACAGGTTTTGTTCGTCTGCGGTGTCCGGGTTGATATCCACGAATCCACGGTTTTTTCTCAACACACTCTCTTCCACCGTTTTCATCATAAAGGGAGATGAGGCATCAGCATTATTGTTCAGTCGCATGGATACCTTGGCAATAAGGGTCAGCGGATATTCCTGACGGCTGCCCGTCAACCGGGTCGGTAAAGAATGAAAAGCTGAGGTGTTCATCATCGGGATCGATCTTATTTTGGGTTGTGGCAGATCAACAACCGTTTTTTCATTCAACTCCTGCCATCTGTCTCCCAGGCTTTGTTTCAGGTAGGTTTCGTAACTTCCCCAGGGAAAGAACGGTGCCATGGCGTCGCCCAGTCGTGAAGCTGTTTCAATCAGTACATCCCCCATGTAGCGGGAATTGAACAGCCGCTTCGACACCGGTTTGGACAGTCCCAGCTTCGGTTGCTTCAATCCGCTGTAAACAGGGAAATCCGTGGTGCCTTCCAGATGCGAGTGGACAGGAAGAACCAGGTTTGAGTTCATGGCT
This sequence comes from bacterium, assembly GCA_018830885.1. GTDB lineage: Bacteria > SAR324 > SAR324 > XYD2-FULL-50-16 > XYD2-FULL-50-16 > JAHJRI01. The sequence goes on from JAHJRI010000369.1 coordinate 3,962, forward strand.
GTTTCGTTCCAGTGGGATGCGAAGCTGACGACAAATGGAATTTTCCGAATCGCTTCGACGGTTTTTCTGGGATTACTCTGCGAGTAGCAAGGGTTTGCTCCCGCCACCAGCAGTAATTCAATAGAAGGTTCTGACGTTTCTGCAGCAGCTGCAAACACCTTTTCAGGTGCATGAAGGAAATTGGCCGACAGCCGGCTATCGCTCTTTCGTTCGATACAGTAGAGGCCTCCCGGGCGATTGATACGACCAACCAGAATGTTCAACATGAGTGTTGCAAACACTTCCCTGGATGCGATCGGTGATCTGCCTTCGTCTTTTCCACAGATAGCGAGGGGGTGTTTCGAGGCAGCAAAGTCGACTGCCAGGGACTCAATCATCGAACCGGTCAAACCGGTCATGGCCGCAACCTGCTCAAGGGAGTAGTGGTGATACAAGTGGCTGCTGAATTCGTCCGGATTCGTGACAGCGGCTCCCAGACGGTCTCTGCAGACCGGGTACCTTTCGAGCAATACACGACACATCCCCAGGGCGAGATCGGCTTCAGCGCCAGGGTTACATGCAATCCAGCGGTCGGCGGCAGCGGCGGTATTGGACAGTCTGGGTTCCACCTGGACCAGGGTCGTACCGGTTTCCTTCCAAAGGCTCCGCGCATGCATTGATCGAAGCGGACTGCCCCAGCCTTCGACGATTGCACAACCGAAACTGAGAACGGTTGTCGCCCTTTCCAGATCATAACCGGGAACAAAACCGCGACCGGTCAGTTTCCAGGTAACCGCTTCCCAGGCATCATCAGCAGATGGCATATGGAAAAAACCTGAAGACCCGAAAGCACCCAGAAACCGGTTCATTAGAGCCGGTCCCGTTCCCAGGTTGCTACCGGCGAGAGCGGCCAGTTTATCCGGCTTCCCACCTTCTCTCAATGTCTCAAGCCTGGACACCAGGATGGAGATCGCCTTTTCCCACGAAATCGGCTGAAATCCATTAACTGATCGTAACATGGGAGACATGACACGAGTCGGGGTATAGAGCAGCTGAGGGCCAGAAAGCCCCAGGGGACAAACCCCGGATGCACTATCGATCGTTTCTTTCCTGTTCGAGACTGAAATCACCCGCTCATCAACCTTGCGCACGGTAATAGGGCATCCACCGGGACAGAGGGTACACACAGAATTGACAAATGAGACCTGTCCGTCCCTGGGAACCGGTACCCAGGGCCAGTTCTGTGTCCAGATGGAAATGTCGTCCAGGAGTTTGTAAGGCAGGGGGGACAGCGTCAATCCTGCCGTCGCACCCAGACCCAGGGATATAAATCCCCTGCGGTTCAGTTTCATAACAGTGTATTATTTATGGCAGATAAAACATCCCTGCTTGTTAGTCTGCACGCTGCCCCCGCTCAGTTCGTGAGTCTCGTGACAATCCACGCAGTCATCCATTTTCATCTCTCTGGCACTGATGGACCGAACTTCCGCAAAAAAAGACGTTCCTGCTGCCAGCACCATGTTTTGCCCCCAGATTTGGCGACTATATCCTGTCAGAATGTTTTTCTCATATATCAGTGGTGTCGTGGACTCCCCAATGTTTCCGTGGCAGGTTTCGCACACCAGATCTCCTGATTTGACATGTGCGGCATGGGAGAAGAAAACCGAATCCGGTTGTCGGGCATAGACAAGCCAGGGGATATCCTCTCTCTTTTCAATAAAATCCTGAATCAATCGCACTTCGTCCGACCTTCCATTTTCAACTGTTGAGTGACAGGGGGCACAGTTTTCAATCCCGGGGACCCCCGTGAAGCTGCCGTCTGACCTGAATGCGTGGCAGGATTCACACCCTCTATCGGCAAGTTTTGTGTGGAGTTTGTGATTGAATGCAATCGGCTGAGGTTGTTTTTCGTAGAGCAGTTCCGGAAATCCAATCCAACCGAACAAAAACAGCAGGCTGAATCCGGTCAGGAAAGCCAGAAACGGTGAGACGTAGTGATTCTTTATACGGTGTTTGCCGGGTGGAGAAAAGTTCCTGTCCATTGTCGAATTGATTATTCAATAAAAAAAGATCCATTCGCTCAACTGCTGAAAGTTAATTCGAGCTGGTTAAACATGTCTTTTTGACTGTCCGGCACGGCAGTGCGAACTGCTCCTGTTTAGCTGATCACAGCACTGGTTTCATGCTCCAGTATTGACCCCCCTGCCGGTAGAAACCGTTTTAACGTGCAGGCATTCCGAGGCACAGACCCTCGCAAGTGCCGGACTCGCATGGGGCAGCCAGTGCAGGACATTTGAAAACCGACAAGGCCCATATCCCGGCTCGCCATTTTAATCATGAGTCCCCTCCGGAAAACCCCAAAATCGTCACCTGAGCTGCGAGACTCGCAGCAGCGAACTAAAAGCCGGGGTCCAGATCTATATGTTTTTACTAGATTCCGGCTTTCGCCGGAATGACGTTTGAGGTCGATTTTCGGTTTTTCGGAGGGGACTCAATCATCAATTGTAAAACCCGTCGAAGTCCGATAAATGAAACCCCCTCAGGATTTATGCAAATCCGAACAGCTTTGGGAAGTACATCGTAAAAAATGGGACATAGGTGATCAGCAGCAATACGATTACTTCAGCAAGTAGAAATGGCAGAATGGCGCGACTGAGCTTCGTCAGTGAGACCCCCGAAACACCACTGGCTGCAAAAAGTACCAGTCCAAATGGCGGTGTTGCCAGTCCAATGGTCAGATTCGTGCACATGATCAACCCGAAATGGATCGGTTCAACTCCCAAATGATACGCGACTGGTGCGACAAGTGGTCCGAGGACGATGATGGCAAATCCCATGTCCAGAAACATGCCGACAACCAGGAATATCAAGTTGACAATCAGGAGAAAGACAATCTTATTCGTTGTCAGCGTGACAAACATCAGGGTGACATGTTCAACCAGGTTGTAGTAGCTCACCAGCCAGCTGAACGATTTGGCGCAGGCCAGCAGAAACATCAGCATGGACGTGGTAACGACCGTGTGCTTTAAAATCGGGAACAGGTCCGATAACTTCAGTGTCCTGAAAAAGACGTAACCGATGACAAGGCCATACGCCACCGCAACAACAGACGCCTGTGTGGGGCTGAAGAAACCGCCCAGAATACCACCCATGATGATAAGGGGTAACATCAAGGCCGGAATTCCTTTGAACATGGCAATGATCAGGTTGATGACCCCGACGAAAGGCTGTCTCTCCCCATAGCCTTGCTTGACGGCAACAAAATAGGCAGCCACCATGAGCGCCAGACCGACCAGGATGCCGGGAAGCATACCCCCCAGGAACAGCCCGGCAACAGATACCTCCATAATCGAGGCATAGATCAGCATGGGAATACTGGGCGGAATGATCGGCCCGATGACCGAACTCGCAGCGGTTACCGCAGCGCTATACTCCTCTCCGTACCCATTTTTCTTCATGGCCGGTATCATGACACTGCCGATGGCGACCGTGTCTGAGATCGCTGAACCCGTAATCCCCGCGAAAAGCATACTGGCCACAATATTGGTGTGGGCCAGTCCACCGCGCAGCCATCCGACCATGGAGGATGCCATGGTCATGAGCCTGTCGGTTATCTGGGCCCGATTCATGATCTCGCCGGTCATGATGAAAAAGGGAATGGCCAGCAACAGCTGCATTTCCATTCCGCTGAACATACGTTGGGGAATCTGCAGGAACATCCTGGCATCACCGATCTGGAAGTAGACGAAAATCGTCATCAACACCAGACACAAGGCAATCGGGACACCCAGTACCAGCATGGGCAGGAAACTTCCGATAATTAGAGCAACCATTGTTCTTCCTTTGTGTTATGTTATCGCTGTTTGTGTAATTTTCAGACCATGCCTAATGAAGCGTAAGGGGTGCTGACGCAAATGAACTGTGCTCCCTGAGGACTGTCCCGATGCTGTTCAACCCAAAAATGACGCCCCCGACGGGAATGGGGAGGTAGAAATAAAACAGACTGATATCAAGATAAAGCGACTTCTGGTACCTGCCCACAAAAAGTGCCATTTTCGTTCCAAAATAGACCATGACAAACACAACGATCAGTGCCAGAACCATGTAAAGAATCCTCAGGTAGTACTGAACTCGCTGACTGCATCGCTCATAAACCATATCCACACCGATATGCGCTCCATAACGGTTGATCGCACCTGCTCCAAGGAAACAAATCCAGGAAAACAGCAGTGTGTTGATCTCCTCGCTCCAGAGCAATGACTGGCCAACGGTTTGATTCGCCACGATATCGGCGAGGTTATTGAAAAACAGAGCCGCCAGTAACAGACAGGCAGCGAAAAAAACGGCTTTCTCCAATATATCCAGAATCAATTGATAAGAATCCAGGAGTTTTTTCATACCTTATCCGTTTTAGCGGTCGGGATCATCCGGTCAGTGTCCCGGATGATCCCGACCTTGGTTTATTGATGCAATGGGTTTGATGTTGAATTTGAATCAAATTTCAGATTCTGCTTTTTTGATGGCAGCATTAAGTTTTTCGAGCCACATCTGGCCTTCCTTTTCGCCGATTTTCCTTAATGTCATATCGATATAAGGTTGCTGACCCAGTCTTTTAAATTCGGCAATCTGGGCGGCAGTGGGATAGTAAAATTTGGCGCCGGCTTCTTCCATCTTGCTTTTTACCAGCAACGAACTGGTCAATGAATGCCCGTTTGCAACCCGGTTACACAAATCGGCAGCTTGCAGGACCAATGTCTGGTCTTCCTTTGAAAGCGACTGAAAGAATGCTTCGTTGATCATGTAAGGATGCAGGTTGAAACTGTGCCTTGTCATGGTTACATAGGGATTCACCTCGTAGAGCTTTTTCGAATACATGGAATACAGCTCCGTATCGCAACCCTCTGCCATCCCGGTTTGCAGACTGGAATAGAGTTCCTGCCAGGTGATGGTCACTGTTTTGGCACCCCAGGCACGAAACATGGCCAGCAGACCTGGATTTTCAGGAACCCGCATCTTCATCCCCTTCAGGTCGGCCACACTTTTGATCGGTTTTTCACTGTAAATATGCCGATAACCGGAACCATCCGGCCAGCCCAGAACTCTCAACCCGGTTTTTTTCAGGAAGGATTCAGCCATTTCTTTTCCAAACGGTCCCTCCATCACCTTCCAGGCAATCAGGTTGTTTTCAAACATATAGGGAATTTGAGTGACGCCGACTTCCGGGGCAAACGGGGCCATGATCGAGGTAAAGGCACCAACCATCTGAATCACACCTGTTTGAGCCGATTCAATCAATGTACGGTTGTTTCCCAGGGTCCCATTCGGGTAAAGTTCCACTTTGATCCTTCCATCGGAATTGACTTCCAGGAAGTCTTTAAACGCTATAGCGCCAGCGGATCTGCCTGTTCCCGGCATGCGTATTTCTCCTTCCGAAGTAAAGCCAAACTTGATCACGATCGGTTCAGCAATGGCCCACCCGGAAAAAGCAACAAGCATGATTACAAAGGTAAATACATTTGATAACAGTTTTTTCATGTTAACTCCTCCGTTTTTTGTTTGGGTTGAATTTACCAACTAAATTCCTTCAACATAAATGAACCTCTGTAAAGAAGCTTCGTTTCGCTTTAAATGCAATTCAGAGGGCCTCAAGGCTTGCAGGAGGGGACGATGTCCACTCACTCGAAAAAGCTTTGATCAGTTACGGCCGAGTAATGGCTTCACTCGGACTGTCGTCCGTTGAGGCGCTTATCAACATCAACCGTCAGGTAATGGTTCATGGAACAACCGGTATCCGCCCCCCGGCGCAGGGCCGGGGGGCATTCAGGTACGTTTTGAAATCTCCGCTATGCTATGCGCGTTACTTTTTTCGTGTATGATAGACATGGGTCCACAAACTCCTTGGGTTGTCGTTTGCATGGATCGCATCGCTCAGACTGTAACATCCTGCTATGCCTTGGGCAGATACAGGGCCCACTTGCCTGCATCCCGTGCCGCATCCATAATTGTTTCTGAAATGGTTGGATGTATGCGTATTGAATGGGCGATTTCATCCGTTCCACATTCGAGCTGCAGTGCCATCACAGCCTCACCCATCATCTCGGTGGCATTGAGCGCCACAATGTGTATCCCCAGGATATCCTGGGTTTCGGCGTCCCAGACAACTTTCGTGGCACCATCCACTTCACCATACCCGGCTGCCAGTCCGTTGACGGAACAGGGGAAGTTGCCCGTTTCGACCTCATACCCCTTCTCTTCTGCCTCTTCCTCGCTCAGTCCGACCGAGCCCACCTGGGGCGTGATCCAGATTCCCCGCGGCACCAGATGATGCTGGAAAATGTTACTTGCACCCATACTGTTTTCTGCTGCAATGACTGCCATGGCACTTGATGCATGACTGTTCATCCAGCCCCCGGTAACATCACCGATCGCATAAATATTCGAGATGGATGTCTGGAGATGCTCATCAATGGGGATGTAACCGTCCGCATCCGTTTTAATGCCGATTCTTTCCAGATTCAGGCCTTCGGTCATGGGCATTCGGGCACTGACCAGCACTTTCTGAACTGTCTCAACAGGTGTCTTCTTCTCCCCGAACACGGGCTTGAATTCCTTTCCGCTGGCTCGGACTTCAGTCAGCGCCACACGCGTCGTGATCTGAATCCCCTTTTCTCTGAGCGATTTTGCAACTCTCTGGCTGACATCGCCATCTTCCCGCGGTAATATACGAGCCTGACCGGTTGTCAGAAAAACCTTGGACCCCAGGCTGTTTAACAGCGAGGCCATCTCTATTTCGATGGGTCCCGCATCACCAAAGATGAGTACCGATTCCGGGGCTGTTTCCAGTTCAAAAACCTGATCGGTGGTCAATGCCGCCTCTTTCAATCCTGGGATCTTGTCCGGTTTCACCAAGGTGCTGCCGGTTGCGATAATGATTTTTCGGGTCGCAAACCGTTTCTCTCCGACCGCGACTTCCCCTGGACTTTGAATGGTTGCCTTCCCCTGGATCAGTTCCACGCCGTTGTTGGCCAGTAGTGCCTTCATTCCCCCCCGTATTTCAGAAGCGACGCCGTTCTTCCGCTCGACCAGTGTTTTCAGGTTGAGACTGTTAATTGTCGCATCGATACCGAAGGCATCCGCTGTCTTGAACAACTCGATCAGCCGGGCTGCCCGTAACCATATCTTGGATGGAATGCAGCCGAGGTTGACACAGGTCCCACCCAGGTTGCCTGCTTCAACCAATGCGGCCCTACCACCCAGCTGGGCAACCCGAATAGCCGCTGCATAACCGCCCGGGCCACCACCGATCACAACACCATCATACATTTTTTCCTCATTTAATTCAGTATTTTGTTGATTCTAAAAGCGTAACTGTGCCTGTTCCGTGCGATCCGCAGATTAATACATGAGCATTTCCACATCCTGCATCAGATCGATAAACGTTTCCGAAAACCGGGCCATTTGAACGCCGTCCAGAAGTCGATGATCAAAAGTCATACTGAATGGCATGATCGGAACCGATACAAACTGACCTTCAATCTCTTCGACACGCTTGACCATCGGACCTGTCTGCAAAATCCCGGATTCCGGCTGGTTGATAATTGGGGTGCTGACGGCCCAGTGTTTGCGAAACATACCGGTATTGGAGATGGTGAAGGTGCCGCCGGAAAGATCGTCTGCAGATATTTCACCGGTTCGGACTTTTTCTCCTAATTCCCGGATCTCTTTGCCGATTTCTGAAATCGACTTTCGATCGGCATGTCTGATCACCGGGACCAGCAAGCCACTGTCATACTCTCCACGGTCAAAAGCAACAGCGATGCCGATGTTGATATCATCCCAGATTCTGATCTGCCCATCGATCAGGCTCGCATTGACAACTGGAACCTTCTTGAGCACCCGGGCCACAACATAAACGAGAATATCCGTATAGGTGACGCGGACACCTGTCTCACCCGCTTTCTCCAGTAGTTTTTTCCGAAAGCGAATCACTTCCGACATATGCACTTCACTCATGGAGCTCAACTGGGCCGAGCACTGCAGACTCTGCATCATGCGTTCGGCAATGACCTTGCGCATCCCTTCCAGGGGAATGGTCTTCCGAACACGAATGCCATTGACGAATTCGCCACTGTCACTGGTTTTTCCGGGTGATGGCGCTGCAGGTGCGGTTTTGGCTGCCTCCTTAGGTGCAGCCAGTGCCGCAACAATATCTCTGTATATAATCCGGCCGCCGGGTGCAGATCCCTTGACCTTTCTGTAGTCAAAACGGTTCTGATCGGCAAGCCTCCGCGCCTTTGGCGTAATCCGGACCGATTTCGGGCGCTGGATGGCACCCGCAGGTGACGGTTCAGCGGCTATATCTGTTGCGGTGTCGGCGGGCACAGCATCTGCTTCAGATGCACCGCTGCTCCCTGACTGTAAAGATGCCAGCTCAGCGGAATCAAGAGCCAGCAGACCGGCTACTTCACCCACCTCAAGAATATCACCCGGTTGTGCCACGATGTGGAGCAAACCTGCATCCAGGGCCTCAATGTCATAGGTGACCTTTGCCGTTTCAAGAACCATAATCTCTTGTCCGACTTCAATCCGGTCACCTTCATGGCACTTCCAGGATGCAAGTTTTGCATCCTTCATGGTCATGCCTAGTTTTGGTATTAAAATCTCAATTGCCATAGTTTTTCCCGTTTGATGCGATAAAAAAGTCTCCCTTAATTGCAACTCTAACCATTTAAACGCAAATCTCCCTGATTGCTGCGATGATTTCTTCTTTCTGTGGCAGTACATGCCTTTCAATAATATTGGCAGGAATGGGATAGTTTTTTGCGCATACACGTTTGATGGGAGCATCGAGTTCAAAGAAAGCATGCTCGACGATCTGGGCGGTTAACTCGCCGGCAAATCCACATCTTTCGGTGTCTTCGTCCACAATAACAAGTCGTCCCGTCTTCTTCAGAGATGTAATCACTGTTTCCAGGTCGAATGGTTCCAGAGTCCGCGGATCGATTACCTCGACACTGAACTCATTCTTCAGATCTTCTGCAGCTTCAAGCGCCATATGGTTCATCAGGGATATTGCCAGAACCGTCACATCCGATCCCTCACGCCTGATCTTGGCCTCTCCAAAGGGAATCGCATAGTCCCCTTCCGGAACGTCCCCTTTCAATCCCAGCAACCCCTTATGAAACAAGTAAAAAACCGGGTTATTATCACGGATGGCAGTTTTTAAAAGACCTTTGGCATCGTAAGGCGTTGAGGGGGTGACCACCTTCAGCCCCGGGCTGTGGAGCATGGGTGAATATGGACATTGGGAGTGTCCATTCCCCAGCATCCGGTACCCACCCATATTGGCTACAAAGACCAGCGGCAGACTTGTTTTTCCGCCATGAAGCAAGTGCCACTGAGCTGATTCCAGAAGCACTTCGTCGGCTGCGATAAACATAAAATCAGCAAACATCAGGTCTGCTATCGGACGAAACCCCAGCATGGAAGCACCTAAAGCTGCGCCTGCAATGGCTGTTTCCGAAATGGGCGTATCAATGACACGGTCGGGACCATACGCATCAACCAGGCCGGTCATGGTCCCGAACGTGCTGGTCTGTACCCCTTCCCCGATGATGAACACCGATTCATCGCTGGCCATTTCCTCGAAATATGCTTCATTAATCGCTTGGTTGTATTGTATTTCTCTCATTTTTCGTATTCCTCGGTTTAGGGTGCGTACAGTGCAGGGGCTAATTGAGCAGGATCGTCCTGGATGGGTGACGCATCAATGAATTTTTCAGCATCAGCAATCTCCGCAGCTGCTTCAGCATCGATTCGTTTGACCTCTTTTTGGGTCAACACCTTATCCTTCAACAGTCGGTTGCGACAAATCTCGATGGCGTCCCGCTTCTTCAACTCGGCCACCTCTTCTTCAGAACGGGGTTTTCCCCCAACCTTATTCGGATTACCAACGCCATGAGGTCCGAAACGAGCGGTTTGACATTCGATAAACGCAGGTCCTTCTCCCTTGCGGGCTTTCTCAACAGCGCTGGTAACAGCCTTCGCCACCGCAATCACATCCTGGCCATCGACCTCCTCGTACGGAATACCAAAAGCGGCCGGCAGTCTTGACATATTCTCAAAGGGGTAAGCGTCCTTGAATTCAACGTATTGAGCAATACGGTTATTTTCGCAAACATATACAACAGGGAGCTTCCAGAGCGCCGCAATATTGGCTGCTTCATGCCATGTTCCCCGGCCCATGGTGCCGTCGCCGGTAAAAATGACGACCACCTGTCCCTTGTTCTTCTTTTTGGCACCCAGACCCCAGCCCACCGACAACGGGAACTGGGAACCCAGCGTCGCACCGGTTCCGAATATGCCCAGTTCCGGATAGCTGGGATGAATGCCCCCCAGGCCTTTTGAACACCCCGTGGTTTTTCCACAGTGTTCTGCCAGATACTCCCGCACAGAGGCCCCTTTTCCGATCATATGGGGAACGCCATGCCCTCGGAGATGGCGGTAAATGATATCATCCGGTCTTAAAAAAGTGGTCCCCCCAACACCTGGTGCTTCACCGCCGGCCGAGGAATGATAAAATGACAGCAGTTTACCCTGCATCGCCATGCGGATGCAGAACTGGTCGTAAGCCTGCGCTAACACGATGTTCCGATATAATTTTAGCAGATCTTTTTTCGTAAATTCCATAAACGTCTCCTGATGTTACGCGTGGTCATTGAGTAACCCGTCCAATACGGCATATGGTCCCGAACGCTGTATCTTCTGAATGATTGAACGATGCTGCATCGTACGACAATATTAATTAAAGCTGACGTTTTCAGAGTTCCATCAGCTGTCCTCCGGTCACGTTTAAAGCCTGGCCGGTCATGTATCCTGAAGCTTCGGAGACAAGAAAAGCAACAACACGAGCCACATCGTCAGGTAATCCAATTCGTCCAAGCGGGACGGTTTGAATGGCCCGGTTCATAACATCCTCACGTGTCGTTTTCTGAGTTGCGGCGTCCCTGTCATAACGGCGCAGGTTCATCTCTGTCAGAATCTGGCCCGGGCAGATCGCATTTGCACGAATACCTCTGGGAGCGTACTCAACAGCAATACATTTGGTCAGCATAATCAGACCGGCTTTGCTCGTGGAATATGCACTGCAGGTCGGAAGGGGTCTTTTTCCGGCCCGGGAAGCGAGATTGACGATGCTGCTGCCTTTCTGCATCAGCGGGAGCATGGCATTTACCAGGCGAAATGGTCCGAGAAGGTTCACTCCCAATACCTTTTCCCAGAGCTCCGGATCGTAATCGCCAATCAGAGCTGCTCCCATATTTGTACCTGCATTGTTGATCAACGCATGAAGTGTTGGCGTAAAGCTTTTTACCGCTTCAACAGCATGCCTGATATTTTCCGCTGATGTGATATCCAGATCAACAGCAAGCGTTCGGACACCAAAATCCTTCTCAAGAATGGCACAGCACTGATCAATGGGCCGCTTCTGGTCCTGATACGGCAAATCGGGCAGATCAGCCAGAATTATATCCATGCCACTTTCGGCTAATGAACGTGCAATCGCAAAACCAATACCCGTCGGAAGCCCGGCTCCCGTTATAAATGCCGATTTCTTTTCTAAATCGTTGTACATAACCCTGTATCCCCGGCTTGTCTTAAAAAAGTGGTCAATAGAACGTTTATCGGTATAAGAAATGGTCAGATGATCCCCCATCCACTTAAGGGCACCTTGATTCATTAAAATTATCGAGCCGCACCAAAGGGTTGATCTTTCAAGAAACACACGAGCCCGTCCATGGAGCTCCTGGAAGCCATCCATGGCTTCCAGGGTTCTTGAAACATCAACCCTTTGATGCTTACCGTGTTGCAGTTAATCAAGGTGCCCTTAAATCAAAGGGGAGGAAATCCTATTTTATAGAATTGGATTCTATTATGTAGAATTTTGTTGGGATGATTTTAATTTGCATAAAATGGTTTGTCAACTATTTTTTTCCTCCACACGTATATATTTTGTTAATACATAGAAATATCACACTATTTTTCCCAATACCCCATTTCAGCTGAGTAATAAGGGAAAGCGAAATCTTTGAGCAAAATAATTGACGAATTCGATTTTGCAGAGTAGCTTTTTAAATTAATTCTATGATGTAGAACACAATACTATCACACAAAATCGATAGAGCAACATGTCACATTCCATCAAAGTAATCAGCAGAGCGTTGACCATCCTTCATACCCTCGCCCAGAAAGACGAACCTTTTTCCCTGGCTGACATAACAGAACAGACAGGCCTGCCCAAGAGCACTGTCCATTACATATTGCAGGGGCTGGAATCTGAAAACGCCGCCAAAAAGGTTCGTCCCGGCTACTATACGATTGGCAAATCGCTGATCTCGCTGGGGGCAAAAGTCGTCAGAGGCGGTATTGTATTCCGTGCAGCACCCTTGATGAGGAAGCTGCGGGATAAAACGGGTTATACCGTATATCTGTCTTCAGTCAACAAGTATGAACTGGTATACCTGCACAGGGTTCCGGGGGAGGTTATGCCGGCGGATAATGCGGGATATCAAGGGGATATTCTCTGGACAACCGGCGGAAGAGCGATTCTCTCGACCTATAGTGATGAAAAGATTGATAAAGTTCTTAAAAATGTGGAGTTCATACCACGAACGCAGTATTCAATTCAGACAAAGCAGGAACTTAAAGCTGAACTCCTGGAGTCCAGAAGGCGTGGTTACTCAGTGTTTGAAAACGAATACATCATCGGCCTGGAGTCCGTCGGCGCCCCAATCCGTGATTTCACAGGCGAGTGTCTTGCTTCGCTCAGTCTTACGGGTGTCAAAGACGCACTTTCAAAGTCTGTGCAGCTTGAACTGCTTTTTGAGGCAATTGAAGAAATATCTGAATTAATAGGGAGTGCCTCATAAATTCCTGCAGGCCTGGATTTTCCACGGGTTTTTTATCCCCACAGGTCTATTTCCCGAAAGCCTGCTTCCCAACTGGCCCTCCATTCCTGGATGCGCTCATCTTCTGAGGAACTCAATGGCATGGTCCCTCCACCGCACCCTGCGGAACGCTTAGATAGTCGTTTTTATTATCCATTTCTCTTCCAAACCATCATGCTCTGTCGGGCACAACGAAACATGAGAATGATATCTCGATGCTGACCCGCGACTGATATGAACCCCTTTCAGTTGGGAGACTTATTTCAAGATGATCTAAGGCTCATGTCGCTGAA
>JAHJRI010000370.1 GCA_018830885.1 bacterium
ACCCGCCCCTCGATAGCCCATGGTTTCAACCGGTTCAATCCCGACCCCGTCGGCTTTGGCGTCCAGGCAGAACAGGGTCAGGTCATCGCCGGTATCCGCAGCAGACGTTCGTGCCAGCACAATCAGCAGGGTTGCCTGATCTGCCAGGCTTACATAGGCCTTGCGGCCGTTTAACAGAAAGGCATCCGCCTGCCGGTCGGCGGTTGTGAGGATAATCTCAGCATCTGCATCATCCGGTTCCGCAAAGGCCAGGGCCGTAATGGTCGCGTTTCTTGCAATTCCCGGCAGGTACTGCTCTTTCTGCTGATCACTGCCCAGCTCGCCGATAATCGCACCACCGAAGAAGGTGGGGCTGATAAAACAGCTGGCCAGCGCCGGATAGGCATAGGCGATCTCCTCCACTACGAGACAGGCAGACAGGATATTCCTCCCTTCACCATCATAGGCTTCCGGGACGATCAAACCACTGAATCCGAGCTTCTCCAGTTTTTTTACCAGTTTCTGCGGATACTCCCCCTTCTCATCCAGTTCGCTGATAATATCCCGCGTACACTCCTTTGAGACCCAATCCCGAATGGCGTTCCTGATCATTGAGTTCTCACGGGTCAGTTCAAAATCCATTTTTTCTCCTCCAAGCACTTAGTATTGTTTGCGATTGGGTTGTCTTTATCGGCTGTTGATACTGATTAAGGCGGTCAGTATGCTGTGAAAGGATGCCAGGGTTGATCCTGTATATAAATTTTATATTTTTATGCACACAGGATTTTAGAGACAATATTCTTCTGGATCTGGGAGGTTCCACCACCGATGGCGAGAATGGGGACATCTCGAAAAAACTGCTGAACGTTCGATTCCATCGTGTATCCATAAGCACCCATGATCTCCATGCCCATCAAGGCAATCTTTTTCCCCATTTCGGCACAGAACAGCTTGCACATTGAGGTCTCTTTGACACACGCCATCTGTTGGGTCATCATCCAGGCAGAATAGTAAGCCAGCTGTCGGGCGGCCTCTATTTGAGCTGCCATCTCAGCCAACTTGTGCTCGGTATCCTGAAACTTCAATAGTGAGCCTGTTCGTTTCTTTTTTTGCTGGACAAACCTTATCGAGTCAGTCAGAACAGCCATTGAAATACCGATGGCGCAAGCTGACAAAACCAGGCGTTCACCGTTGAGAAGTCTCATCATCTGGTGCCAACCCTGGTTATAACACGCTTCACCGCCCAGGATGTCATCCGGGCGGACCTTGACATCCTTATAGTGCACCTCACAGGTATCAGAGCCTTTATACCCCATTTTACGGATTGGTGTGGCACTGTATCCCTCAGAACGGGTATCTACCAGAAAGGAGGTGATCTCCTTATATCTCGAAGGACCGGTGCGCGTATTGGTAACGGCAATATGCCCGACGCTGGCGCCGGAGATAAACATCTTGCTTCCATTAATAACATAGTGGTCTCCATCCCTCTCGGCACTCATCTGGATATTGGCCGCATCCGAACCCGCATCCGGTTCGGTGAGGGCAAAACAAAAAAGACGTTTTCCCTGTATCAGTTCCGGCAGATATTTCTCTCTCTGTGCCTCATTTCCATTCACCTGTATAATATTGTTCCCGTAAAGCAACACATTTCCTGCTGTCCACGACAGAACCGGCAGGGCGCGGGATATCTCCTCGAAGAAAACCATCAGTTCAATAATACCACCTCCGTCACCACCATATTTCTTTGCGACATTTATTTTCCAAAACCCCTGTTCACCCAGTTTTCGCATCAGATCAAAGGGGTATTTTCCAACCTTATCAACTTCCCTCGCAACGTCTGTTGAAATTTCCTGTTTCACAAATGCTACTGTTTTTTCCTTTAGCATTTTCTGCTCAGCAGTAAAACTATAGTCCATGGACATTCTCCTGAAACCGGTTATGTTTTGATGATCAATTTAATCTGCGTCTTAAATGCCTGAATCAGTCAAAAACAGTAAAAATCAATCATTACACAATGTCGTTCACTTAAGACTGTTCCGCACCACAGGGATGTCATTTCAAGAAACGCATAAATCCATCCTGGAGCTCCGGGAAGCCATCCATGATTTCCAAGGTTCTTGCAATGACACCCCTGTGGTGCTCTGACAATTGAGAAAAGCCCCTTAAGTTAACGACATTGTATAATTACAAGGGGTTGATTGAAAATTTACCTTTTTATTCCCGTAATTGACCTTCCAGATCAATACGGTTGCGGATAATGTCTATCTCCATTGTCGTAGGCGGCTCTGTAACAGGGATCTCAACCGGTAATTCCAATTCAAATCCTGTATTCTCAATCACGTTGTCTATATCAACACCAGGGTGAATGGATTTAAGACGCATCTTTCTGGTTTCGTCACCAAATTCCATTACGCAAAGGGGGGTAACAACATATCGGGGACCACCACCCGGCAAGCCTATTTTGCTCCTGGCATCAGCCCCGCCTTCACCCCAGCCGAAAGCAGAAATAAAATCACACTTTTTAACAAAAATCCGTCTATTGTGACTCGCCGAGATGAGATACAGACGTTTGCAGTAAGTGGATGCAACGGCTGCTGCCCCGCTTCCCGGACCTCGGAAAGCCAGTTTGTGATAATTGTGTCCGATCCCGATCAGATTACAGTTCCCGAATTGATCAATCTGGATAGCCCCCAGGAAAAAAAAATCGGCAAACCGCTTAACATCCGCGAAAACCTCATGCCCCAGCCGATAGGACTCAGCCCATCGGGACCTGCGCCAGTCCGTGAAAA
>JAHJRI010000371.1 GCA_018830885.1 bacterium
ACCCCGGAAACACTGGGGGCACTAAAAACATGTGGGGTTGTGATCATAACCGCTTCAAGAGGTTATTTATTCAGAAAAACGCATGAATCCAACCTTGGTGCTCCTGGAATCCATCCCTGGTTTCCAAGGTTTTCTGATCAAACAGCCTCTTTCCGCTTACAGGTACCCACACATATTTGATGCACCCGAAACACTTTGCCGGTTGCTTTATTGGGGTAAATACCGGTATAGCAATAGAAAAGGGTTCGCAAAAAAAGTCCGGCACACGATAAAATCCCGTAAGAAGCGGCAGAACCTGCTTAACCCATATGATACCCTTCCATCCAATCAAACCTAACCGACAATGAGGAATCATGGATCCCAAAGTGAAGAAAATTCTATTTACCACAGACCTCTCGGCCAGTGCTCGTGAGGTTTTTCGACATGCCGTCTTTCTGGCACAGAGCTATGGTGCTTCCATTATCATGCTGCACGTGATTGAAGATATTCCGGCCAGTCAGAAAAGCTATCTCAAGGAGGAGCTGGGGGAGGATGAGTACAATAAAATGGAGCAGCTGAAACAGGCCTCTGCGACCAACGTCATGATCGGCAAACAGAAAGAGGCTCCCATGATTGAACATGTTCTCTTCAAACTCAGCGAAGATATCGTCAAGGGATCCGATGGCAAACCGTCTGTGGTGGTGGAGAAACGTCTGGTAACGATCGGACGGATTGACGACGAGATTCTGTACCAGGCCGATGCAAATGAATGCGAACTGATTGTGATGGCCAACACCCTGCGTGGGACAGCAACCGAAAAACCCCTGGCAGGCACCGTGGCCGGCGTGATCCGCCGCAGTAAAAAACTTATTCACCTGGTCCCGATCAAGAATTAGTTCCCCAGGCGGGGTCATCGTTCTGTAAACGGCCCCCATCTCATCCTCAACCCGGTTGACCGCTGGTCCGGCAGTTTTATCCCTTGTCAGGACCCTTCAGCAGAGTCGCGATATCCAAAACCTGCAGCTGGTCCTCCAGGTTTTTGAGCTTGATGGCGTCATCCAGCATGTGATGACAGAATGGACAGGCCGTGACAATCGTATCCGCGCCCGTCTTCCGGGCCTGTTCGATCCTCATGACATTCAGCCGCTCCCCTTCCCGGATGTCCATCCAGAAATGGCCGCCACCGCCGCCGCAACAGAAACTGTCCCTGGCTGAATGTTCCATTTCAACGGTTTTGAGACCGGGGACGCCTTTGAGCAGCTGCCGGGGAGCCTCATAGATGCCCTGGTAACGCCCCAGGTAACAGGGATCATGAAAAACCGCAGTCCCGGTTTGTGACGGCACTGGGGTCATCGCCCCCAGATGGCGCTGTAAAAATTCGGTGTGGTGAATCACCTGGAAATCCCCTCCAAACTGGGGATATTCATTCTTGAGCACATTGTAGCAGTGGGGACAGGAGACCAGCAGGGTGTTGAACTGTCTTTGTTTCAGCTCTTCCACCTGCTGACCGGCAGTCATCTGGAACAGGTTCTCTTCACCACACCCGCGGGCCGGATCGCCGCAGCAGACCTCTCCCACACCCAGGATCCCGAAATCCACCTTTGCCTGACGCAGGAAATCGATCACATCCAGTGCGATCTGCTGCTTGGTCGGGTCAAAGGTTGTCAAACAGCCAATCCAGTACAGGACATCGCACGCATCCCCGGGTCCGATGATACGAACCCCCAGGGAATCCGTCCATTTGATCCGTTCACCCTGGTGACTGAAGGGATTGCCCCGCGTTTCCATGGACCGCAGCATCTTCTCCGCATCTTCGGGCATCCGCCCTTTCATGTTCACCTCGCTGCGTCGGATATCGATCTGTGAATCCACATGATCGATATAGGCAGGGCAGACTTCATCACAGGCCCTGCAGGTCCGGCAGTGCCAGAAAAACATCTCATCGAAGGCATGACCAACGATCTCCGTAGGGACAAATTCGCCATTCTTATCAGCACGGGCGGTCCTGATATCCCTGTCAAGCGTCGCCTTCATCCCCAGAATGAACTGTTTTGGCGAGAGGGAAAGCCCCGCCGCAAAGGCCGGGCACACATCCTGGCAGCGGCCGCAGGCCACGCAGGCATCCAGGTTCAGCCGCTGTTTCCAGGTAAAATCCCGGGTGGTATCAATACCGATCGAGAAGCTGTCCGGATCGAAGTTTTCATCTTCCATGACAACTGCCAGATTGATCCGCTTAAGTGTCCCGGCAGGTTGTCTTTTGATGAAAAAAGCGTTGGCGGGAATGGCGATCAGGTGAAAAAACCGGGTGTAGGGTATCAGGGCAATCCCTACCATGACGCAGACCGTGTGCAGCCACCAGATGGCAGCATGCAGCCGCAATCCTGTCTGCACGTCGATATCCCTGAACCAGGTCCCCACCAGATACCCCACCGGCGACAACGCCCGCCAGGGATCGGCTGTAATGGAGATGCGGATGCCTTCCAGCAGAAAACCGGTCAGGATGATGACTGCCAGGACCCCCAGTCCCACCAGACTCGATCGATCATTATCCAGCGAAGCGGGTCGTGTCATCGTCCGTCGCCAGACGGCCATGCCCAGTCCTGCCAGGAACAGAAAACCGGCGATGTCGGACAGAATGGTCAGGGTAACATAGAGATAGCCCTTGAACAGCCGCAACCCGATATCATAATCCAGGGCAATGATTCCGGTCGTGATGACAAGGATCAGGGCCGAGAAAAACATCAGACTGTGGAAAAAGCCCGGATAAAAGGATCGGCGCACCGTGCGCTGGGTCAGGACCTCCCGCAGCAGGTTGAGCAGACGGCGGAGTGGCTGGTCCAACCGGTCCGGATCCGGGGCTCCCTGTCGCCAGAGCTGGATTCGTCGCAGGATACCAACCACCATGATGACCAGGCTGATCACCAGCAGCAGGTACATCAGTTCCGAAAAAGGGACATTCCACATGATCGGTCGGGTTGCCTCGGAAAGCGGGTTTTCCATGTTTCTCCTGATGTTTCTGCTGGTTGATGGTGATGAGCGCCTGACATACCGGTGGTCCCGGCAACAATCCCTGTGAATTGTATAGCGATGACGGTCCTTTGACAACCGCAAATCTGCCTGGAAACGGGCTTCGGTCCGGATGCACGGATCTTTTTTAAAAATCCGGTTGACATCCAGGCCCATTCTATTTAATTAATACGACGTAACACGTCATTTGATAAAACCACAAGGAAGATGAATGAAAAAAAAGAGTTACCTTCGTATTGGAGAACTATCGGAACGGGTGGGGGTCACTCCTCGCACCATTCGCTTTTACGTGGAACAGAGACTGATCCGGGAGCCGGTCAAGACGCAGAAAAACCTGGCCCACTATCCGCCAGATGTCATTGAGAAGATCAGGGCGATCAAAAGAGCCCAGAAAGACCGGTATTTGCCGCTGATGGTCATCCGGCGCATTCTGGAGTCCAACGGCTTTGACTATGATGCCCTGGGGGACGCCGGCGGCAGCGATGGGAGCGGCGGAGCAACTGCTGCCACCCGTGTTACCACATCGTCCGGCAGCCGACACCTGCCGGACAGCATTCGAGCCGAACTGTTGAAAAGAAAATGGATCGGAACTTTTTCAGATACGGGGGTTCAGGATGGGCCCCATGGCATCGATCAACGATTCATGCAGTTTCTGGAGGCCTTTAACCACAGCGGACTTGACTGGTCCGATCTGCTGGCGTCACTGGAAGGCATTGAGTCATTGGTAGGGCAGATCGTGGATCTCGAATTTCGCACCCTGCTCCAGGGGGCAATCCGTCACACATCCCTCGATTTTGGAGACATGCTGGAACTGGAAGCGGATGCCCTGCAGCAATTCATGATCCGGATTCGGCAGGTGTCTCTGAAAAAACGGATCGCCCGCTTTCAGAAGAGTCTGGACTATGTCTTCCTGGCATCGGCGGATGAGGGGTTTTTGTTACCCCAGCGTGCTATCCAGTGCGAGCTTGAAGCCATGGAAAATCGCCTGCAGCCCCGTCTGGTGGATATACGGCTGTTAAACGACCTGGCCCTCGGCTACAGCTGTGTGGGGGATATTGAGACATCGTTGAGATACCTGCGCCGCGTGAAGCGGAAGTATCCCCGGGATCTGGAAACCCAGGTGCGGTGGATCTGGTACCGTCGGTTTGCAGGCCGCAACCGGGACCAGAAACGGTTGCGTCAGCAGCTGGAAAAGCTGGTAGCAGAGAATCCGGATAATGCCATCGGACGAGCGTTTCTGGCGATCTGGTACTATTTTGATCTGGCCCGGCTGGAGGATCCCTTTGAAACCCTGCGTCTGATGAACCGCAGCCTGCAGGAAATCGCAGCGGCGCTGCAGAATATGACCGAGGCGAACATCCAGGAGTGGGTGCTGATTCACTATATCGAGGGTCGCCTCTTCATGAATGCCCCAGCCGAAATGGGATTGCTGCAAAAGGGGATCGCCGCTTTCGAAATGATACTGAACCGCAAAAGGGAGCTGGACCTTTTTTACCGTCAGCAGGTGCCCTTTTTTTCCAAATGGCTCTGGCCGAATCTTCTCTATTTCCTGGGGTTGGCCCACGCCCGGGCAGGTGCCGCTCAGGTCGCCCTGGGTTACCTGAAGGCAGGCAGATCCTTTCAGGTTCTGCCACCCTATCAGGAACGGATTGAAGAAGAGATCCGCGGCCTTGAACATAACATAAAAGCAAGTTGACCGGGAGACGGTGATGGCACAGAAAAAGATGTGGAACAGAACGTTGGAAACCATGCCTGCAGCAAAGCTGAAGACACTGGAAACAAAAGGGTTGAAACAGCAGCTGCACTATGTCTTTCAAAAATCGGCATTCTATCGCAAAAAGTTCCGGCAGGCCGGTGTTCACCCCGATGATTTTGTCCAGTGGGCGGATTTACGCAAATTCCCCCTGACAACCAAGGAGGATCTGCGCCAGACGCAGGAGGAGACCGGCGGCCTGGGTGGACACCAGTGTGCGCCCACCGCGAAGATTATCCGTATCCAGGGCACCAGCGGAACGACCGGCAGACCCCTGCTGATCGGGCTGACCCGATCTGACGTCAACCTCTGGAATGACCTTTTTGCCCGTCATGCCTGGACCGGCGGTCTCCGACCGGAGGATATCCTGATCAACCCGGCCAATTTCACGCTTTTTGTCGGGGGGCTTTCCGAATGCTCGGGGGCCGAGCACATGGGGATGACCGTCGTCCCGGCCCCCTTTGTGAGTACCGGGATGGAGAAGTTCATGCAGCTGGTGCGGGATATCCGGCCCACGGTGCTCTTTTCCACCCCTTCAGCCACCCGTTTCCTGGAGATGGCTGTCCGCGAAGTCCTCAAGGTGAAACCGGATCAGCTCAACTTCAAAAAGGGGTTTCTGGCCGGGGAGGCCCTCAGCGAAGAGGAACGTCTCAATATTGAAAACACCTGGGGGATTGTGGCCCGCAATTTTTACGGTCTGGCGGATGTCGGGGCCGATATTGCCGCTGAGTGCGGGCACTCCCCGGGACTGCATTTTTGTGCCCAGAATGCACTGGTGGCTGAGCTCCTGAACCCCGAGACCCTGGAGCCCCTTGAGATGACCGAGGGGGCTGAAGGCGAGATCGTCTTCACGACCATCCATCGAGAGGCAACCCCGGTTATCCGCTACCGGGTCAGGGATATGGTTCGTGTCTACACGGATCCCTGCCCCTGCGGCCGCACGGGATTCCGGTTTCATGTGATCGGCCGGACCGATGACATGATCAAGGTCAAAGGGGTCAATGTGTTCCCGGCCGCAGTCAAGGGGGTGATTGAGAAATTTGCGCCCCGCACCACGGGCGAAATGCGGATTGTGCTGCCCCATCCCGGACCCGCCTTCGGACAGAACATCACGATCCGGGTCGAATATGCCGGCACGCCGGACGCCGGTGAGCTGGAGAATCTGGCCCGGGAAATCCGGGGGGTCATGCGGGAGAAACTGGTCTTTACCCCCAGGATCGAATGGATCCCGGCCAACACCCTGGAGAAGTCCCAGTACAAGGTCGAATACTTTGAAAAAACGTTTGCAGAATAGCTGAATCCATCAAACGGGAGGCAATATGGAGGAGAAATCAAGTCTGGTCAAGGGGTTAACCCTGTTAACGATGTTCACGCTGATCTCCGGGGCCATGGTTGGCATGGCCTGGGCAGTCCTCGCCAATGTCATGCTGGATCGCGCCGGACCGGCGGTGGGATTGTCCATCCTGATTGCGGCGGTGCTGAGCCTGTTCATCGGCCTCTGTTACGCCGAACTCTGCGCTGCCATGCCCCGGGCAGGGGGTGAGTATATCTATGTCAAGAGAGGGCTGGGGAAGTTCCCTGGTTTTTTTGCCGGCTGGATCCTGATCCTGGCCTATGCTTCCATGATGCCGGGGGAGTGTATCATCCTGGGGAAACTGATTCACGGTATCGATCCGACCCTCTCCCCGGCGCTGACCGGGGCCCTGATCGCTGTATTCTTTACGGCCATCAACCTGCTGGGAGTCAAGATCTCGGGCCGGGTGCAGTTCCTGTTCACACTGATCCTGTTTGCCGGGATCCTGATATACGTCGCGGCGGCCCTGCCCAAACTGCAGCTGGCCAATTTTCAGCCGGTTTTCGGGCGGGGCATGGGCGGTGTGTTTCTGATGGTCCCCCTGAGCATGCTGGCCTTCATGGGGTTTGACATTCTTCCCCAGGCTGCGGAAGAGGTGAATGCCCCCATCCGTAAAATGGTGTTTCTGATTCCGGCCTCCATCGTTTTCGTGGCCTTCTTTTACTTCATGGTCACCGTGGCCAACGCCGGTCTGGTGCCCTGGGAATCCCTGGCGAAAAGCACGGACAACATCCCGATCATGGAGCCTGTTAAAATCGCCCTGGGAGAGAAAGGGGTGATTATCATCCTCGCAGCCGGTATCTGTGGATTGCTGACCACCATGAACGCCTTCATGCTGGGTGGGTCCAGACTGCTGATGGCAATGGCGATGGACGGCGAGATTCCGACAGCGCTGGCCTATATCCATCCCCGGTTCCGCACCCCATCGGTGGCACTGATCTTCCTCGGCATCATGGGGATTGTCGGCAGCTACTTCACCAAACTGATTGTACTGTTCGATACGGCGGCTTCTGCCGTGCTGCTCTGCTATGTGCTGGTGGTGGTGTCATTGATGATGCTGCGTCGCAAGGAGCCGGATCTGGAAAGACCCTATCGGACCTGGGGATATCCGGTCGTGCCGGTGCTGGCCATCATCGCTATCGTGCCGGCCTGGCTGATCTCCCTGGCCCTGCTCAATACCTTTGCCATCGGGGTCTATATTGGCTGGATGGTGCTGGGAGGTCTCTACTTCGTGGTATTCCGGAGGAACGCCTGAACAGACGGAAACCCTCACCATGTCCAGCCGGATATCTCCGTCATCCACCCCAGGTACATCGGCGCGACTGGGACACGCTGCGCTGCTGTGGGGACCGTCTGCAGCAGGACCGCGTCCTGCTGGAAACCGCCTGGCGGGCGCCATCCTTCAAGGAGCGTATCGAGGGCCTCCGGTCACTGCCTCTCAAGGAGACAGTCAGGAAGAGAGGGCCGGACGGGAATGCCAGAAAACGGCGAAACCTATGAACCCGGTTCAGGGCCCTTTTTTCCCCGCCGGATAATATCCCGCTGGACGACGCCGACCATCAGCAGCACAATCATGATGGCGGAAACCTGGACAACCGTGATCCGTTCATTGTCAACCCAGCTCCAGATCAGTACCTCCAGCGGAATCACATAGGTGACCATGCTGGCGAAAAGGGGACCTCTCTCCTTGATCAACTTGTAAAACAGAAGCATCCCGATGCCCCGGGCGAAAACGGCCAGAAACACCATGGCGGCCACCGCATGGGTCAGGTTGCTGTCCACCCTGATCTCCTCGAGCCCCAGTGACAGGGGTGTCAGACATACCGTAGCGGCCGTCATGAAGATGGCGGCCAGCATGATGGACGGGATCTCCTGAAACGATCTCTGCACCAGGGTGTTGGAAACGGCATAGCAAAGCGGCACGGAAACGGCCAGCACCAGGTAGAGTAGTCCGGCATTGCGATTCATACCATCGATAACCATCAGGACGATGCAGCCCATCCCGACCAGAACCCCGGCCAGTTGTGTCCGGCTGGGGAAAACCCCCAGGATCGGAATCGATACCACAATCGTCAGTACCGGCACCAGTGATACCATCACCCCAATAAAACCGTGACCGATATGGTTCACAAGAAAAGGCTGTGCGCTGTAAGGCAAGATGTATCCAAAGAAGGAGACAAATGCCAGCGGCAGCAGATGCCGCCGCCGGATGTGCCACTCTCCCCGTGTCACCACCCAGAACAGCCAGAGGACAACCGCACCACCAAATGTACTGCCTGCAGCAATCGTCAGGGGTCCGAAAGCAAAACCGGCCTTTTTCATAAGAAAAAACCCACTCCCCCAGACCAGGCTGACAATGGCAAAATAAAGATAATGCATGGCTGGCTGCCTCAAAAGGGACATGACCGCCTCACCTGCAGGCGGGTTGCAGGGAACCGGTCATAAAATAACGCTAAACCTGTTAAAACGAAAACGATTCACCACAGAGCCACGAAGATCACGGAGAAACATAAGCTCTGCCGAGTGACTGTCATAAAGGAGCAGTTTCAATTGCCTGGAGCAGTTTCTGAGATGATCCTGGCGACAATAAGCGTCCAACATCCCGACTGTCTGAGCGCCAGCGAGTTCTGGGTTTCAGCACATTGAGTCCTAGATCTGCTTGAAACGAATCCGCAATTGAAAGGGCTTTATGACAGGCACGGGAAGGCATCGCTAATTTTCATCCTTCGCTGTGACTCAAATGTCATGAGTGTTTGGTTGACCTGAAAAGTTTAGCAGAGGGTTTTCGAAATGGCTACGGGGTTCGTCGGTTTTTCAGCTGATTCCGGATGGAGTCGAAATGAGCGGAACACCAGGCGGCCCCCCTCACAATGCCACGCAACCACAGGAAGACGAAAACCACAGGCTCGGTGATGAGGGATTTCGCCACGGGTTGAATGCCAATTTGGGGGGACGATTACAGCAAAATGCATGCCAAATAATATTATATCTCAATGAAGCTGCCCGGATCCACAATATCCAGCCAGGGAATTGGGATCTCTGCAAAAAAAAACGGTTTCGATGGAATGATCTCCCATGGTGCACCCATAAAGGGATGAATCCCGCCCACCCATCCGACAGGGTGGATCCCCGGTTTATCCAAAACCGTTTCCCAGATTGCCGTTCTTTCTCAAGCCCCCTGCCGGAAGCATCGACCTGGATTTTCTCTCTTCAGGGCCCAATAGTATGATATTATAGATTTTGACTTGTGTAAACCGTTTAAAATCGGGGGTACGGAGGGTCTGTGAAAAAAAAAAAATTGAATGAACTATTGACAGGCGTCTATGGCTATGTATAATAGCAAAAAATTTAAACCTGAAACGCGGTTCTTCCTGCCTGATGGTACTACTGCCCATCCTGATCATTTACGAAATAGAGTGAATGGCGATCAATCTCGCAGCGGAAACCGGGATCGATTCTCGGGGCCGGGTGGGGAATTGCGGTTTTGATAGAGTATAACTATCTGAATTAAAAAAATATAATCTAGGGTGCCTATGGTCTTCGTTGAGTTTATCCAAACGGTTATCACCGGGGTTTCAATCGGCTGTATTTATGCACTTGTGGCCCTGGGGCTGGTTATACTGTTCAAGGCCACAGAGGTGTTCTCTTTTGTTCATGGCGAGATCATGATGCTGGGGGCGTTTATTGCCTTCACCTGCATCACCTTTTTTCACATGTCCTATGTGCTGGGATTTCTGGTGGCAGTGATCTTCTCAGGTATTCTGGGGGTCCTGATTGAACGCCTGACAATCCGCCCCCTGATCGGGGAACCGGTCTTTGTGATTGTCATCCTGACCATTGGTCTGGGGTATGTCTTCCGGGCGGTAGCCAGTATGATTCCCCAGTGGGGCACTGAGACGTACGGATTCAAGACCCCTTTTTCGGATCAGTATCTACGCAGCGGCGAACTGGTGATTGCCGAGGACCATGTCTTTATCATCGCCTGTACGGTCGTGCTGATTCTCGTACTGGCCGCATTCTTCCGCTATACCAAGATCGGCGTGGCCCTGCGGGCGACCTCACAGAACCAGCTGGCCGCCGTCTACATGGGCATCCCCGTGAACCGTGTCTTCACCTTTACCTGGGCCATTACGGCCATCCTGGGAGGGATCGCCGGGGTTCTGGTATCACCCATCACCTTTGTGCACATGTACATGGGTCTTTTCGTAATCAAGGCCTTTCCCGCCGCCATCCTGGGTGGTTTTTCCAGTATCCCCGGCGCCATCGCGGGCGGGCTGATCATCGGTGTGGTCGAGAGCCTCTCAGGCTTTTATCTGCCGGAAGGATGGAAGGACATCACCGCCTGGATTATTCTGATTCTTATCCTGTTGGTTCGGCCACAGGGACTCTTTGGTATTCAAGAAAAAAAGAAGGTATAACCATATGCGTTTCGAACTCAAACGATCCTATTGGGAGGATATCCGGATATTCCGGTATCGCAGCGACTTTGTCTGGTACATGGTGCTGGTGGCGCTGTTGATCGTCCTGCCGGTTTTTATCGGGGATTTCTACATCTCCCAGTTCAATGTGGTGTTCATCTATTCCATCGTCTCGGTGGGAATGATGCTGCTGACCGGGTTCACCGGACAGCTCTCCCTGGGGCATGTCGGTTTTTTCGGTATCGGTTCGTACGCCTCAGCCATCCTGGTCTCCAA
>JAHJRI010000372.1 GCA_018830885.1 bacterium
TGTGGGGGGGGGGAAATCGAAACCAAAAATCAGGGGATCTTCGGATCATAAACCCTGCCGATATGCCCCGTTTTTCGAGTTCGGGGTATTGCTCACGGGAAATGTCGAGACCCTGTTTGAACCCAAATTCACCTCCCCCCCCTTCTCTGACAGGGTTTCCGGACGCTCGTGGCCAAAAACAACGACCATCCTGTCCGATGGATGAGTTGCAGATACGCCTGAAGTTACCACCGGAATGCCATCCGGGGGACGCGGCCATTACACCTTTCAAAAACCGCCGGATACAGGATAATATTGTTTGTAAAAATATCATTAATAAATGGTTTATAACTGCAGAATGGATCACATGGAAGCCCTTGATTTCCCCTATACTTACCCCTTCACAACAGTGTTTGATAACTTTTTTGTATACAATTTTATCAGAAAATGATCTTTCTGGTGTATCAGCGAGCCCGATCTTGTTTTCCTGCTGGCGTCACGGTGATCGTAGCCGACTGATATCCGGGCCAGGGGTCGGTCGAGTGGGGGTCCGGTGATAAGGCCGGCAGGAGTGGTATCCGACGGGATGTGAGACACAACGTTGCTGACGGATACAGGGCCGAAACCGGCTTGTGTTTTTTCACCAAACGGTCTATCACAGACCCATGAAGCGATGGCGACCTCCTGACGCAGTCAGCACAAACGCCGTATTTTAAGGAGAAAGGAAAAAATGAACAACCAGAGGTACATTCAAGAGGGAATTATTGGCGACAAGGATGGTACGCTGCGACTGATGGGCCGTCTTTGCAGGGATTGTGAAAAGAAATCGTTTCCCTCACCCGTGTTTTGCCCCTACTGTGGATCGGACAAGCTGGAAAACGTGTTCCTCAAAAATGAAGTAACGGTTCTGGTGGCTTCGACCACCCGCGTGGCGGTTCCCCCCTTCGACCCGCCGTTTACCCTGGCCATCGTCGATATCGAAGATGACATCCGCACCATCGGTCGGGTTGAAAAAGATGCGGATACGGAGATCAGGAAAGGGGATCGGTTAACCGTCAAGTTCGGAAAACTGTTTGAGGAAACGGTATTTAACAAAAAAATAAAATCCAGCGAGACAATTGATGTCATCGGTTACTACTTTGTTCCGAAATCTTAAGGGGAGGTGATCCATCATGAGAGACGTGTATGTGCTTGGGATAGGGCAGACAAAATTCGGGAGTTTTGACGAACTGACCGGTGTTGATCTGGGAGTCATGGCATCGATTGACGCCATCAAAGATGCCGGTATCAGCCCCAAGGCAATCGAAGTCGCTTATGCCGGCTATTGCAGGGGACCTTCCACCCAGGGTCAAATGGCTTTTATACGCCTCGGGATCGGATCCATTCCCATTGCCAATCTGAACAATGCCTGTGCCAGCGGCAACACAGCCGTCCATATGCTGTACAAGGACATTGCCGCAGGATTTTGCGAAGTCGGCCTGGCAGCGGGTTTCGAATCTCTGACCCAGGCAAACAAACAGGCAGGGAAAGGCCTGCTGGCCATCAAGGAAGATTTTGGGGGCATGCTGGGGCTCACCATGCCGGGTTTTTTCAGTTTCGTTTGCAAACGGTTGATCGATGAACGGGACGCAACCATGGAAGACCTGTGCTATCCCGCCATCAAAAACCATCACAATGCCCAGTTCAACCCTCTTGCCCAGTATAACAAACCGGTGTCCTACGAACAGATTATGGCATCACGGGTCATCGTCGATCCCATCACGGTCCTGCAATGCTGTCCTCAAAGCGATGGTGGAGCCGCCATCATTCTCTGTTCGGAAGACTACTTCAACAAACACAATGTGAATCACCATCCGAAAGTCAGGGTAGCGGCTTCCGTGCTCCACAGCAGCGGGTGGTTGACCACACAAAAGGATCCCCTTTTCAGCCAGGTCAACCGTGAAACTGCAGATAAAGCGTACCACATGGCCGGTATCGATCCGAAGGACCTGGATTTCGCCGAAATCCACGATGCCTTTTCAGGAGAAGAGGTCGCGGCTTATGAGCCCATGAGATTTTGTCCGGAAGGGGAATGCATCAAATATGTCCGTGAAAAATATTTTGACTTGAACGGACAATTCCCGGTCAAC
This sequence comes from bacterium, assembly GCA_018830885.1. Classification (GTDB taxonomy): domain Bacteria; phylum SAR324; class SAR324; order XYD2-FULL-50-16; family XYD2-FULL-50-16; genus JAHJRI01. The sequence continues at coordinate 2,109 of JAHJRI010000372.1, forward strand.
CCCAGCGGCGGACTGCTTTCACTGGGACACCCCCTGGGCGCCAGTGGCGTGAGGGTCAATTGTGAAGCGGTTCGTCAGCTGCGACATCAGGCCGGCGGCTATCAGGTAGCGGGAGCCCGAACCGGTCTGGCGCAGATGCTGGGCAGCGTTCTTTTTGGTGGGACCGAATCCGCTGTCGTTTGCGGAATTCAGATTCTGGAGAAGGTAGATTAGAAGACAGATAGAAAAAACTGACTCAGACAAGGAGGCATATGGACTTAACCGGTAAAAGAGCATTTGTTACAGGTGGCTCAGGCGATATCGGCGGCGCAATTGCGCGGGCATTGGCCGGAGCAGGTGTGGATGTGGCGGTTTCATACGTCGGAAATACCGACGGAGCAGACCGGTCTATTGCTGCAATCCGTGCATGCGGTCGGAAGGGTTTTGCCGTACGTCTGGACCAGCGCGATCCGACATCGATCGCCGACGCGGCTGAAAAGGTGCGGGGGGAATTCGGCGGTCTGGACATACTGGTCAATAATGCTGGCTGGAATATCGGGATTCCGTTCAAGGATCTTGAGACCCTGAATGAAGATATCTGGGACCGGGTGCTTGAAACCAACCTGCGCGGTCCGTTTCTGCTATCCCGGGCATTGGCCGGTTCGCTTCGTGAAAGTGGCAGCGGCCGGATTATCAATATTGCATCGGTGGGGGGATTAATACCGGGAAGCAGCAGTATCGCTTATTCCTCCAGCAAAGCCGGTCTGATTCATTTAACACGCTGCCTGGCAGTGGCGCTGGCGCCTGATGTGACAGTGAACTGTATTGCACCGGGTCTGGTGGAAAACACCCGCATGGCCAGAAACCTTCCGGAGAAACAGGCAAACGCAGCCCGCCGCCAGGCGGTGCTGGGCAAGGTGGGCAGCGCGGATGATATCGCGGAACAGGCCCTGGTCTTCTGCCGGACGGAAACCATTACCGGCCAGCTGATGGTTGTAGACGGCGGCATGCCTGGATGTATGCACTAGGTGATACTGCCCGCTGATGTCAATCCCGAGAGAACCGGCGGCAGTTTCTTAAAAGGGGAAAGGGGTCAAGTCTTTCATAGGGGGCGGTGGCTTCTCTACATCAAGCAGCAGAAGGCGCATGATTTTTAAATCCAAATCGGTCATGGATGCTGACATCCGAGAGATGTCATAAAGGCAGGTATTTAGGAGTATCTGTGCCTTGACAACCAAATGCGCCTTAATTAAACAAATTCAGAAATCTGTTGCTGTTTTTGAAAGGAATCTCTTCCGGGTTGACCGTTTTTTGGTTGATCAGGTCAAGATACAATCGCATTTGATGGTTAGCCAGATTATCCCTGTCAGGGATCCTGTTAAAAAATTCTGCTGCCCGCAACATGCTTGGAACACCCGTGACAACGGAATATTTTGAGCCTTCCAGCAGAATGACTTCCCTTCCCAGATGCCAAAAAATATCCGGATTCTTTATATCCAAAGGATCCAGGGGAGGCATCAGCGGGACCAGATCCAAAGGGGTCACCACCCGGGTGACATTCAAATGGTTAAATTTGCTGGCGCCCCCTGGATTTGTCACTTTGGGCTGACCGAAAGTAACCACCGATTTGACGGGATATGACGCCTTATCCAAATACATGGCGAGGATAACCGCTATGGCGCCGCCCAGGCTATGCCCCGTTATGGAGATGGGGCGATCTTTTTTCAGGTAAGGGACAATATCGTTGAATACATCCCTTGCTGACCTGGCAAAGCCCTGATGCAGAGAGATATTCACCTTGTCATCAAGTGTGAGCTTGAATTCGATATCGACCCAAACATTTTCAAGATTGGCAGTTCCTCGAACCGATACCAGCTGTTCCCCGGATGTTGTTTCCGAACTGAGAAAATAATTCACCTGGGTTTCAGGTATCGTCTGATACTGAATTAAGTGACTGCTGTGATCATTTAAAAACGATTTTACCTGAACAGGCCCGCTGTAGACGATATTCGCATAGTCTGCATATTTTCCGATCAATGCAAAATCAACCGTTTCCGCCTTGATCTGGATCTGTGGGAGCAATACGGCCAGCATCCAGACGATGGTAATTTTCTTAAACATTTTCGATTATTTGATGGATGTGATGGTTACTTACCATCATTTTTACTTGTTTTGCAGGCTTTTGCACAAGGAAAAACGATAATAAAGGTCTATTAAAATCTACCAGCTGACCACCCTCCCCGGGAAAGACGGGTGGCGCTATTCCAGCTTAAATGAACTGGAGAGTATTAAGAGACGCTTTGGATTGACTATTGAAAGGGATTTATACTTTTTGCAGTAGAGAATGAGTGAAGTGAAGAAGTGACTTGATGGCGGAGTGTTAAAGATAAGCCTGTTTGACTTGGAAGATATGGGTTTGCCTTCTCCACCTATTTAAACCAGCTGGTTCATCGGTTTTAAATCTGGTGACTTAAATCTGGTGACAGTATACCTATTTTAAGACAAATCGGGTGAGAGATACCTATTTAAAAGCCTGACACCATGGAGATTTCCATGTCGGGCAACGCTGACATACGATTTCTGAAGAAGAGGAGCCTGAAGACTCCTCTTCTTCGGTATTGCTTATGTTTGACATCAAATCACTAGAAATAGGTATACTGTCACCCAGCAATGTCCGGTTTTTGCAGTCCGCTAAAGACCGTTTGTCAACCGTTCCGCCAAGGGGATACCGATTTAAAACACGCATGAAACCATCCCTGGTGCTCCGGGAAAACGTCCTATTTTCCAGGGTTTTAAATCGCTATCCCCTTGACTCCACTGAAAATCTCGATTGACTGGTCCTGAAGTGCAAAAACCAAACCGGACAATGATGACTGTCACCGCGTTTTTTCAAGAAATAGGTATACTGTCACCGCATTTCCTCAAGCACCATATCGGCGCCCTTTTCTGCGATCATGACTGTGGGGGCGTGGATATTGCTGCCGGTGATGGTCGGCATGATGGACGCGTCTATCACGCGCAGGCTTTCCAGACCGTGCACCCGCAATTCGGGGTCGACCACCGCTTCATCATCAACTCCCATCTTACACGATCCTGCCGTGTGATAAACCGTCTCCATTTTTTCCAGGATAAAGTGGCGAATCTCCCGATCCGATTTAACCGCAGGACCGGGGACCTCCTCCCCGCCGTTAAAAGCCTTCATGGCAGGCTGAGAGAGAATATCGCGGCCAATTTTCACCCCCTTCACCAAGGCATCCAGTTCGAATTCATCGTCAAAATAGTGGGGTTCGATTCTCGGCGGATCAAAAGGGTCGGCTGTTCTCAGAGACACCCTGCCACGACTTTTCGGTCGCATATGACAGACGTGGAGTACAAATCCAAATCTGGCGGGTGTAAGAAGTCCATGTCCGTGGGGCTGCATTCTGATCGCGGCGAACTGCAGCTGCAGATCCGGGATTTCCACGGATGGATCCGACTTCACAAAACCGCCTGCATCAGTGGGTGTAAAGATAAATGGCGGATTTTTGCTGAAGTAGCGGGACAGAAATTTGAGTGTGTGTGGCCCCGGGGAGGTGCAAAATGAGGTTTTTGACTTATCCAGACAGCGTATAATCACATCGGGATGGTCCTGCAGGTTGCGGCCCACCCCTGGCAGGTCATGCACGACTGGAATCCCAAGTTTCTCCAGGTCTCCTCCGGGACCAATCCCGGAGAGCTGCAGAATCTGTGGCGAGTTAATCACACCGGCGCTCAGGATAACCTCTTTTTTCGCCGACAGCGTCATCAGCCTTTTATTTTTCTTGAGAGGATAGTATTCCAGTCCGATGGCCCGCTTTCCTTGAAACAGGATCCTTGCTACCAGGGCGTGGGTGATCACTGTCAGGTTGTCTCTGTGCAGAACCGGATTCAGAAAGGAGCTGCTTGCATGACAGCGTCGTCCTTCGGGTGTCTGATTCACCTGGAACAGGTCGCAGCCCTCGTAGTTGAATCCGTTGAGATCCCGGTTGCGGGGGATGCCGGCCTCCTGACACGCCCGGATAAACGCGTGGCTGGCCGGAAAACTGAAGTTCGTATCAACTACGTGCATGCTGCCGTGGTCACCATGGTATTGATCCGCGCCCCGCTGCTGGCACTCGGACTTCTTAAACTAGGGCAGAACCGAATCGTAGTCCCAGCCTTTATTTCCCAGCTCGGCCCAGTGGTCGAAATCCCAGCGATGCCCTCGTGTATAGATCATGGCATTCACGGAGCTGGATCCTCCCAGGGCTTTGCCCCTGGGCCAGAAAAAGGTCCTGTTGCCTGTCGCCCGGGCTGATTCCGTTTGATAGAGCCAGTTGTACTTGCGGCTGTTCATCAGGTAGAGCATGTTTAGCGGATTACAACTGTATATCCAATAGGTTTGATCCGACGGGCCAGCCTCCAGCAGGCAGACACTGATGTCCGGATTTTCCGATAATCGGTTGGCCAGGACACAGCCTGCCGAACCACCGCCAATGATAATGTAGTCAAACATATTATTGAGCCTCCCTGATCACAGTCATTCCGGTAGAGAAAACGATACGCCTTTTGCTTCAAGAGAGAACCTATAGCAGATACGCTGGTGTGTCAATTTCAACTTCAAGCAGCAGCCGTTGCATAATTGACAAACCCAAACCGGTTTTTCATGGTTGCTGAAAACTGAGAAAGGACCTGAAATGAGCGCTCGCATTCCTTATCACCTTGTTTTTCCATCCCGATTGCTTTATGTTGCTGGAAGCAGTCCACAAACACGGGTATGTTCACCGTTCAAGCCAAAAAAAATGAAGGTTGAAGGACCAAATGGATGCCCATCCCGACCGGCACGCAACGTCCTCCACTTGAAAACTCCCACATTTATTGAACCCTTTTTCAGAAAACCACGATGAAAAAGCCGATACAAATTCTCATACTGGCCATTGTCGTCCTGGCAGGCGCGTTGATCGGAACCTATTTTTATTCTCCGGGGACTGTGATCGATGTCATGACAGGATATGCCAAATGGAAAGGGAACATTGATACCAAATCCATTCAGGTTAAAAAGCATGATTGGCCCTATCTTGAATCCGGTTCGAAAAACAGTGAAACGATTGTCTTCATCCATGGTTTCGGATCCAGCAAGGAACCCTGGATAGAGATGATGGACTATTTTAGAAAGAACTATCATGTGATTGCTCCGGATCTCCCAGGCTTCGGGGAAAATAAAATCGCTGACGACGCTGAATATACCATAGCCGACCAAGTTGACCGACTGGACAGGTTTCTTTCTGCGATTAACGTCAACAAATTTCATCTGATCGGCGTTTCAATGGGGGGGTATATATCGTCCTACTATGCCACTGTCCATCCGGAGAAGCTGCTCAGCCTGGCACTCATGGATTCGGCAGGTGTCACCTCCCCAGAGCAAAGCTATTATGTGAAACATCTGCTGGAAACAAAAGAAAACCTTCTGGTACCCGAAGACGTTGAAGGCTTCAAAAAAATGATGGAAATCGTATACCATGTTCCTCCGACAATACCGGATCACTTCGCCAGGTATTTTATTGACCTCCGAAAGAAACGGCTGGATGAGGAGAACCGCTTATTTCAGGGGATGCTCAAGTCACTTGATACGCCTCTTGAACCCAGGCTTCCCTTGATAACGGCCAAAACCCTGATTATGTGGGGAGATAAGGACCGGATTATTGATATTTCATCGGTTCCAGTATTCGAAAAGGGAATCGCCAATCACCAAACCGTCATATTCAAAAACGTTGGCCATGCGCCGTTCCGGGAAGCCCCGCTGGAGACAAATACGGCATACGAAAAGTTTCTGACAAATCTGTAATGGACATCCTCATCGGGTATTGAGGATTAACCTACGCCCAGACATTTGGGCAGATTTTAAGAGATCAGATATGCCTGAAACAGATTGATTTGTTAAAGCCAACTTAACTGGGTGTCCACGCAAACCATGAATATTCCGTAAACAGGATTGAACAATCACGTTATTATTGCCGGGGTGGACAGGTAGGACAGAATATTGCCAGGGCACTACATCATCTCAACGTACCTTTTCTAATCATTGAACTGGATTCCCACAGAATTAGCGTTTAAAAAGATGGAAAATCCAGTGGTTTTTGGCGATGCCAGCCAGACCATAGTGTTGGAATCCGCATCTGTTGAACATGCGCGGCTTATGTTAATTACAACACCAGCCGTGATCACCACTCAGACAATTACCAGGTTGTGCCGCAATCTAAACCCGGAATTGTCTATTATTGCACGATGTGGGGAAGAAGAGCGGATGAAGATTTTACATGACTTGGGTGTAAGTGGAGTTGTGTTACCGGAATTTGAAGCCGGACTTGAAATAACCCGTCAGGCGTTTCAACAACTGGGAGTTCGACCAATGAAAATCCTCCAATTCACCAATCAGCTCAGACACAGGGTTTATGACTCTGGACCTGAGACTGACCAGGACTATAGAATTTTGTCCCGACTGCGAAGAGTTTCAGATTTATTGGAGCTGACATGGATTTCAGTTAGCAAAGAGAGCCCTTTAATCAGCAACATGGTTAAGACTTTGGATATAAGAAAAAAAATGGCGTTTCCGTTGTGGGTGCTGTTCACGGTAGGGAAGTGCTGCCAAACGCGGACTTGGACGACTGTTTCACTTCAAATGATCTTTTGGCAGTAATGGGGAATCCTCAGCAATTAGCTTCCTTTCAACAGTTCATTAATCCCATTGAGCAAGGCGTACTTGACAATCAAAAACAAGAACCGGACTAGCGTTACTCACTAAATGACATGTCTCGGAATGTCTCTATCAGTCAGATGAATCTGGCTGGAAAAGAGGAGTTTATCCAATTTGGTTGTATTTAGTAATGCCAGATTGTAACTATTCACCTGTATACGCCCCAAAGGTATTGTGTTTCAAGAAACGCATGAATCCTCCTGGAGCTCCTGGAAGCCATCCATGGCTTCCAGGGTTCTTGAAACACAATACCTTCGCTGCTGAGCGGAAATTGAACTGAATAGATACAAGGCAGAAAGGATAAACTCAAAGAACGTCTTCATATGAGATGCCCACAATCAGGAATGGACCTGATTGTGATTGATTTTAAAGGAATAGAAATCGATGCATGCTTTGAATGCGGGGCATATGGCGGGTGCCGGAGAACCTCACAATGTTGCTGATTGATGTGGCTAATCAAACTCCTGATTTTTACGGATTAAAGCTTCTTGTAACTATTCACCACATTTCTGCGTTGGAAGCTGGTACCTGTGTGTGATTGAACGGATTGGGAGTGGTTAAACGGAGCCAGGATGGCGTAGTTAACGACCGCCCTCGGAGGCGGGCAGGAACCCGCCGAGAATGAGTTCAATTATATACAGGTACCGGCTTCTGCAGCGAAACTTGAGCTGAATAGTTACAGCTTCTTAAAGGTAAAATAAGTAAATTAAAGAAACGGTGATAAAAATAAAAAGGATGGACATTAACCCACCACTCTTCAAATAATCTCTGTTTTTATAGCCCCCGGGGCCCATTAAGAATGCGTTCACTTGATGGGTGGGGAGTAAAAAGGAGTTTGATGCCATTACCGCGACTAAGAGACCGAGTGCTTCGGGAGCAATCTTCAACATATTTCCCATAATGACGACAAGGGGGACCAGTAAAACCGTTGCAGCCACATTTGACATGAACAAGGTAAATACCGTTGCTAATATGGATATGGAAATCAACACAATTATCGGGTGGGCGTCACCCACCAGGCTAAAGATCTGCTCTGCTAAAAACTGTGCTGCTCCACTTTTATCCATAGCGATACCCAATGGAATTAAACCTCCTAATAAAAAGACCGTTCTCCAATCAATGGCTTTATAAGCCTCTTCAATATTTAAGACGCCCAATAATATCATGGCCGCTGCTCCAGTGAAAAGACTGTGAGACAATTGAAATCCTGATACGGCCAATAGGATCGATCCCAAAAAACAGATTAAGGCAATGATGGGTTTTTTCTTATAGTGTGTTGTTTCTTGAAGTTTAGAAATTGGAATGAGTTCCTTCGAATTCTTTATTTCCCAGATTTTCTCCCATAATCCGTGAATGATTAAAATATCTCCGGCACCAAATTTCTCATCTGAAAAGTCATTGCATATTGCCCCCTGATCATTATGGAGTTGGATAGGTTCAACGCCAAATTTTTTTCTAAATGAGATTTCTTTCAGAGAACGCCCTTTTAAAGACGAGTTAGGCGGAATAATGACTTCAGCATACCCGAATCTTTTAAGTTCTTCAGCCAACTGTTCCTTTTCAAGATCAAGAATGGAGATTTGATAATCTTCAGCAAATCGCAAAAATCCTTCTGCAGGACCGCTTAAAACCATTACTTGCCCTGGAGAAAAAACGGTATGTCTCCAAGGAGCATACAACAGGTCATCAGATTCTTTTAGTATGATGAGATGTAGCTTGTACAAATCCCATAATTCAATTGAGTCCAGTTTCTTTCCAATGATCTTTGAATTTTCTAAAATTTTACCAATATGATAGCGGTTGGAAATTTGATAAAAATCAATGAGTGTCTCTTGATCATCTATTTCCTGTTGAGAATCGGCCTGGGGTAAAACAAACTTTCCCAATAATAAAAAGTAGATGATTCCAGCACTTAATAAAGCTACACCGATTGGGGTGACATCAAAAATACCAAATGTTTTGGCACCGCTTTTTGCTAATAGGTCATTAAGAATAATCAATGGCCCCGAACCAAATAAGGTCAAGGTCCCTCCCAGAATTGCCGAAAAGCCAATTGGCATTAATAACCTGGACGGAGAAATTTTAACTTGATTCGCGATTTTTAGCACTGCGGGAAGAAATAGTGCAGTCGCACCAATGTTTTGTATGAAAGCGGATAGAATACCGACGGCACCGCCGATGACTGCAATCAATCGTTTTTGGTTTTTTCCTGCGATGGTTAGGATCGGTTTGGTTAGATGATTCATGACGCCAGATTTATCAACGCCATATCCCAGAATCATGACTGCCATAATAGATATCACAGCATTGCTTGATAAACCTGAAAACGTTTCAGATGGTGTAACAAGGCCAAACCACGGTAAGGCAATCATCACAATGATAGCAACGACATCTACCCTCAGCTTTTCACTAACAAAAAGCGCAATTGTTGCAATAAGTATGAATAACGTTGATGCTATTTCATAAGTCATGTTAACACTCTGATAAACTCAGTTACACAGCTTTAGATTCGATATTCATATTTAACTAGTGATCTAATAGAAAGTCAAGAAACCGCCGTTTTCCTATATCATTGCTTCTATTTCAATCTGGTTTTATCTTAGGTAAATCGGGTACAATCAATCTCTCAGCTCCTCCTTGGACTCTACCCGCAGTCCTCGGAGGAAGGTTTTAACCATTCTGGCAAACAGGCGCTCGATGATATTCAACCAGGAGCCATGGGTTGGTGCTAAAACAAAATCAAATTGATTCGGTTTTTGTTGCCAGGTAACTTCGGGTCTCTTTCGAGAAACAGACCGTACACAGACCCCGTCAGACATCACTCTGTTGATCGGTTAGAGCTGAGTTTTAGCTGGTAAATTTGAGTTATATCATCATTTCAAGGTAGCGAGGCTTCATGTTTTAAATTAGTCTCAATATGATACCTTTGCAAATGCATGTTTCTGGAATTTATATTTTGTTGCAATATCTGGATAATTGCTCGAATAAAATTGCAGGAGGATGTTTTCTTCTACAGAAGGCTGTAAGATTCACCCGCGATGTGATTATGTGACATATTAAAATTAAATTGGAGGCTGAATGAGAGCACTGGTTGTTTACTATTCTGAAACAGGCAACACCGCCAAAGTAGCCCAAGCACTTTTCGATAAGTTGAAAACCAAAGAAAAACAAATCAAAGAAATTGATGATGTATCATCATTGGACGGTGTTGATTTAATTTTTTGTGGCTTTCCGGTTATAGAGCACTCCGTTCCAATCAAAATGCAAAAGTTTCTAAAAAATATACCCGCTGGAGCAAAGATTGCGCTTTTTTCTACCCATGGCAGCTTTACAGACGGTTTGAAATCCTCCACTGCTTTTGAAAACGCCATGACGTTGGCCTCCGCTGCCAAGGTATTGGGAACAATTGGTTTTCGCGGAAAAGTCAGGCAGACGTTACTGGATGAATTGGAAAAGCATCCGATTCATAAGTCTTGGGTGGAAGAAGCCTTCTCTGCCGGCAATCATCCCAATCAATCCGATTTGGAGGATGCTGCGAATTTTGGAAACGTTATATTGAACAAATTCAAATCGGGGCTCTTTTAAGTCTGGCATGCCGACACGTCTCGGTATCACTGGTATTGATTCCACAAATCAGGCTTGATTATAATGGCTGTGCCTCAAGATTGATGGCATGGATTTGGGGTCGGTGCTTTGCCCATCAAAGAAAGTGTGAGTCCATCCTGGATAAGCGGCTGTTTCGTCAAAATATTATTTGCCTAGTGAAGTCTTAATAATTAATACTTCACTAGGCATTTACTCACTGATCTTCACCTGCTTCGTATTAAGGGCACCTTGATTATGGAACTCAGTAAACATTAAAGGATTGATGCTTTGGGAACCCTGGATCGACTCGTACGTTTCTTGAAAGGCAACCCTTTGGTGCGGTAAGCTCGATATTTTTAATGAATCAGGGGCCCTTAAGCAATTTGTTTTCAGGGATAAACCGATAATCATCCTTTGGTTCAATCCACTGCCAACCCTACCGGTAGTCCCCGTAAAATAAGGAAAATTGCCACCTCCACCAATTATCTTCTTATCTCCAGCATATCAGCGGATACATCTATAAAAATTCCTTGTTTCGCCTGACCTGAAGACAAACCCACCTTTTGTTTTCCGAAATGGCAATCCTCTCTGAAAAACGGGTAACCATCGGCTGACCGTTTTGAAAATTGGACCTGAATTTTGCCTGAAATCGAACCCGTGGCTTGACACCCAAAAAAGCAATTTCCTTCCATCTTAATCCATCTGTTGATTTGCGGGTAATAGAGCTTGACGCTGAGAACCTGATTTTCTATTATCACAGCTTGTCTGACTTGGGTCATTTACCCCCCTTGTAATCCGTTCACGGTTCCTTTGCCAGGAAAGGTTATGAATTTAAGCAAATTTCCAGATCAACAGCGTATTATCGAAAGTGTGTTGTCAGACAGCACCTCTGCCATTGATCTGATGAAAAAACTCATTGCCTGGCTGCGACCTGAGAGAGGAGAAAGCACCCCTGCTGTTTGTCAACGTATTGAATTGCTTGAAGATATATTAAACAAAAATGCCGGAACCAGAAAAAAGCTGTCGCTGATGCTTTTTAAATGGAGAAGCATCACTAATTTCTTCCTGGCGTATACGACGCTGGGCCTCCTTTCCCGTCGGGGGTTTTTTCGGGAGCTGGGAAAACGACTCTATGAGCATATCAATCCGGCTCCTTCCGATCCCAATAATTTTCCCGATGTGTTGACCCAGATTTTTTATAAGCGAAATGACCCGAAATGGGTTTCTGAGGTTCCGGATGAATACTGGCTCCGCCTCTTTAAAATCCTGTGGGACATGGAACCTGAGGAAGTAGATATATTGAGACGAAAGACCATTGACGAACTGCTCTATGCCCTGGAAATGCTCTCGGTTTGGGTTGCGGGAGAGGAACTGGAGCCCGACCTGGTGCGGTTGGAACCCCGGATTGTAGAACAGGATTTCGCTTTTGTGGCCTTGCAGCGTGAAATATCGCATTATTGCCGCAACTACCAGGAATGGATCAGTGGCAAGGTTGAACAACTGGAAGACGATGCCCATGTAAGGGTACTGTTGGAACAATGCATACAGGCAGTGGCCGGTTTTCGTAAAAAATCGGTAACCAAGGGGACCAGTGTTGATCTCTCCTACCTTTTGGAACGACTGGACCAGACGATGAAGCGCATTCATGACATCCTGGATCTGATCAACCCTGGATATCCCGCAATATCCAGGCAGACAGCGATCCGGCTTTTCAAAGAGCTGGTAACTGCCAGTCACCAATGCCGAAGTGTGAGGGAACTGGTCCAACAAAATATCAAGCTTATTTCCTGTAGCATTACCGAGAACACCAGTGACCATGGCGAGCACTATATTACCGTGACAGCCAGAGAATACTTCGCTATGTTACGTTCTGCTGCGGGAGGCGGTATTATTATCGCACTCCTGGCCCTAAACAAAATATATATTACGGGAATGGACCTCGGTTTGTTTATAGAAACCGTATTCATTAGTCTGAATTACGGTCTCGGTTTTATGCTGATACATGTTCTTCATTTTACGGTAGCCACCAAACAGCCGGCCATGACTGCCTCCCGACTGGCAAAGATGATACAAAAGGGGGAGCATGGCGGAGCCAAGCCGAAAATGATCGCAGTTCTGCTGATACAGCTTATACGCTCACAGTTTATCGCTATTGTGGGAAATGTGAGTATTGCCTTCTCTCTGGCTTTATTCATCGGTTGGGCTTATACCTATTTCCATGCAGCTCCTGTTCTCAGTCCTGAAATTCGGGATTATCAGATCTATGAACTCCGTCCCATAGCCAGTCTGGCTGTTTTTCATGCCTGTATCGCGGGTGTCTGGCTTTTTCTTTCCGGAATTACGGCGGGATATTTTGATAACCGTGCTGCGTATATAAAACTTGGCACACGGCTAAAAGAGCATCCACTGCTTCGTCGTATTTTGCCCACAAAGTTTAGGGAAAATTTTGCGGATTATCTGCACGAAAACTATGGCGCTCTGATCGGCAACTTTTTCTTTGGTATCCTGTTGGGAGGTACCACTTATGTTGGATATCTTCTGGGGCTGCCGATAGGAATTCGCCATGTGGCTTTTTCATCTGGAAATCTCGGGTATGCCATGTCTACCCATTTCCCCGGATTTCTGGAATTTGCCATTTACGGTTTCTTCATTTTTCTTATTTCATTCTGCAACCTCTGGGTCAGTTTCGGCTTGGCTCTGCATGTGGCTTTTAAAGCCCGCAATACCACGATAAAGAGCTTTCCAAAACTAATGAAAGCCTTTAGCGATCAGGTCAGGGCCGCACCGCTTTCTCTTGTTTTTCCACCGTCCAATGCAACGGCAAAATATCTGGAATAAAATAGAAAAACCATTAAAAGATATTTTAATCAGGCTGTTATAGCGTATTCCAGCCGTGCCTTTCAACTTGATTCAGATGAGCTGGCACAGAAATGTGTGCTGAGTAAGCTGGCGTTTTGAGCCGATAAAAACCACAGAAAGCGTATTGCGAATATATTTTTTCAGGTCCAAAAAGGGGAAAATAGCACAAATGTCGTTAGTGCTTGAATGGAAACCCCTGTGTTCAAGCCCGGCCCGCTGAAATCAGGGTACCCGCAACGAGTACATGTCCCCTGAATTCAGCTTTTTAGCAGAGAACCTTGAAAAAGGGGGGGGTCATTCAAGCACTGGTTATGGCAGATTTTTTTGGGGGGCTCAGTTTTGATTTGAGCAGCAACAAATTTTCAGAGTTGAATAGGGGAAGAAACGCTTGCTGTATGATCGATTTAATGTTTCTTTGTTCAGCGCATTTTTTATAAGGATACTTAAAACTTATTATACACTCAAATCCATGATTCAGCTTATCAAAAACTGGTTCGAAACCCGTTTTTCCGATCCGCAGGTTGTCAGTCTTTGGATACTTATCGTGTCTGGAAGTGTTCTGGTCTATTTTTTGGGGGAGATGCTCATGCCTGTATTTACAGCCTTGGTAGTAGCATATCTGCTAGATGGGCTGGCGAGCTTTCTTCAAAACCGGCGCATCCCTCGGATCTTGTCCATTTTGTTGGTTTTTCTTATTTTCTTCACCGCTGTCGTCGTGTTGTTCGTCTGGATGTTACCGATTTTAAGCCGTCAAATCCTGGAACTGGTTCAAGCAATTCCATCCTTTTTGATTGCTCACCAAAAGGAACTCAGACTGCTACCAGAAAGGTATCCGGAAATCATTTCCGAAGCGTTGATCCAGGATATAACGGGTTTTATCAATTCCTACCTATCCAAGGGGGCCAAAGAAATAGTCAATTGGTCACTGGCCTCGTTCAGAAGTCTGGTATCTGTTCTGATATATCTGGTGTTGGTTCCATTTATGGTCTTTTTCTTTCTCAAGGACAAAGAAAAGATTATGAAGTGGGTCACCCGATATCTTCCGGCTGAACGGGGACTGGCAACATCGGTCTGGCAAGAAGTGAATAGCCAGATTACGAATTACATTCGTGGGAAAATACTGGAGGTAATAATTATCTGGAGTATCAGCTATGTCACTTTCATGTTGCTTGGTCTGGAATTTACGATTCTGCTTTCACTTTTCGTAGGGCTGTCGGTTTTGATTCCTTATCTCGGCGTTGCAGTCATGTATTTGCCCATTTTACTGGTCTCTTACTTCCAATGGGGCATGAGCCCACACCTGGCATATGCTGTTTTAGCCTATACGATTATTCAGATATTCGACGGCAATCTATTGGCCCCTTTGCTCCTGTCTGAAGTGGTCAACCTTCACCCCATTGCAATAATTGCTGCCGTGCTGATATTTGGCGGATTTTGGGGATTTTTGGGACTTTTTTTCGCAATTCCACTTGCAACACTGGTCCATGCCATCATGCGAACATGGGAACAACATCATACGGTCAAATGAAAGGGACAGGGCGGAAACTGCTATAATCCATTGTAATTATGTATTCGATGGCGTTTTGAAGAGGGGCAACACCATTCATTTCACGGATCCCAAACAATTTCTTAGTATGTTCTTAGTATGTAATTATAAATTCGTATACATACTTTGGAGATATGATAATGAGATCAGTTGTTGTAGACCGCGGTCAAGTAACGATTCCCAAAAAGCTGCGTGATCGATTAGGAATCGTTCCACGAACAGTGTTGGATTTTCATGAAGAAAACGGAAAAATAATCGTTGTAAAAGCCCCTGAAAAGGATGGTGTGGCAAGTGTCTTAGGATGCCTTAAAATTGATAAAGGAACAGACGCGATCAATAGCTGAATTAAGCGATACTGAATGATTACAGCCATCGATACAAATGGTCTGATAGACGTTTTCTCAAATGATCCCGAATATGGAACATCGTCGGCTGCGGTTTTGCGGGATTGTATTCAAACAGGCGCAATTGTTATCTGTGAAGTCGTTCTGGCGGAAATTGCCACCGTTTTTGAAGATCATAACGTACTAAAACAAGCTCTGAATGATTTGCCGATCTCTTTTAATGCCATGACGGAAAAGAGCGCTTTGTATGCAGCGAAAATCTGGCGTTCCTACAGAAATGCCGGAGGGCAGAGAAAACGAATGGTTGCAGATTTTTTTGTTCGCAGCACATGCTACCTGCCAGTGCGACCGACTCCTAACTCGAGACCGTGGTTTTTACCAGGCACATTTCAAAGAATTGGTACTTGTGGAGACATAAATTGGATTGTTTTTTCACATGAAAGTTCACCCTCGAGACTTCTAGTCCAAACTGCTACCAATTATCCCCGTAAACCCCCTATAAATAAAGAAAATTCATCTTCTCCACCATTCTTCCTCCAAAATTCTTGAATTGAATTGAACTTCTGCCCTGCAATCCTTAAAACCTGCAATCCTGTATACCTCCCCGATTTCTTCAGTCCGTAATAACTCGCTGGGTATTACTTCTTCATTTCAGCATCCTGCGTTTCATCTGAACACCCAGGGGGGGGGTTCAGATTTTACCTATATAATCAGCTATTAACAATCAATATAAAAATATTCTTGACAAATTTTTAGACGATTGTCTAAATTACCCGCATGACTAAACGAATTTGATGGTCTTGCGCTTCCTGGAATTCTCTCGTTGATATCAAT
Organism: bacterium; assembly: GCA_018830885.1. Classification (GTDB taxonomy): domain Bacteria; phylum SAR324; class SAR324; order XYD2-FULL-50-16; family XYD2-FULL-50-16; genus JAHJRI01. The sequence goes on from JAHJRI010000372.1 coordinate 18,007, forward strand.
GCCCATGAAAACAAAGGATAAAATTCGCGATGCCGCGACACGGCTCCTGCTGGAAAAAGGCGGCGGCGGGTTGACCATCCGCGAAATAGCGGCAGAGGCAGGGGTTAACAAGGGTTTGCTGCATCACTATTTCGGTTCCAAGGAGAACCTGATGATTGATGTGATTGAACACAAGGGCGACCAGATCAAGAAAATGATTCAACAGTATCTTGAGAGTCAACCGGACCCGGTAAAACGGCCACCGGTTGAGCTGATGCTCAACTCCGACTTCGGGCCCTTTTTAATCGAAGTGATCAACCTCACCCAGCGAATGCCCGGCGTTAAGAAAAAAGCAAAGGAGATCATTACCTCCCGCCGCAATTATTTTGGCGCACTGTTTGGCATCGAGGGAGAGCAGAATCGGGTCATCATGGAAAGCTTTATCCTCGGGTTCATCATGCTCAGCTTTGTTGATTCCTCTCTTGAAACAGAAGATATCGTCAACCATTTTTTTGACAACATTTTAGATAAATCATCGTAACCCTGTTTTAGATGGACCGATTCAGCATATATTTAATTGGAGGGATCCGGGACCTGTATGCTGTTGAGCTCAGTTTGGCCGGTCTTCGCTGCAACTCTCGCGAATTCAGCCATGGCCGACTCCGGGGGGCGGTCGTTGGCACCGCTGCCGGGCCGCAGACCTTGCTATCGTGTGGATGATTTGAACTGGAGAACAGTCAATGCTTAGAATAGTCAGAGAGTTTTGTATCCGGTTTCCCTGGGTGATCATTGTTGTCGTTCTCCTGGTCACGGGCGGTGCAGGATACCAGATCAAAAAAAATCTTTACTTCGAAGGGGACATCACCAAGTTTTTGCCGGGCAACCTGAAAGCGGTCAAGGCGAACGACTACTCCCAGAAGAACTTCAACTACCAGGAAAGGGTGTTGATCGGCGTCGATTACGCAGCCGGCAGTGTGCTGGAACCCGTCGTTCTGCGCAACATCGAAAAAATCGTGCTGGGGCTGAAAGAACTGAAGGTGGAGAAGACCTTTGAAAGCAGACTGACCGGAAAAACCGAAACACTGCTGCTCCCCATCGGCATCGATACGGATAATATCAACAGTCTGGCAAACCTGGAGGATACCATCCTGGATCAGAATACCGGGTCCATTATTGCCGGCAGCGTCATCGAAAAACTGAAAAACGACCATGGCATCCGATCGGAAAAAGGCCAGGAGGAGCGACTGCCCCAGGCGGACAGCGATCTGGCGAAAATTATCCCGGATTTGAGGGCGCGTGTGAAAGCCGATCGCATATTCAACGGAAACATCCTCTCCGGGGATGAACATGCGGCCAATATCCAGGTTCCCATGATCCGCAAGTGGGATTACAAGGAACGGTTTGCCCTGCTGGAGCTGGAGACCGCGCTGGATCCCCAGCGACTGAAAAACCGGTTTCTGGGGAACGATTCCACGTTTCCCTTCACCGTATTCGGCCGGACCGTTGACGGGATAACCCTGGACGATGCCTTCCTGGCAACCCATTCAAAAAAAGTCGGGGCCGGATTGAAACGCTTCCTGGTATCCCAGCTGGAACCTGCATTCGATAGCTATCCGAAACTGAAGAAGGCGCTGGATGGCAGCGTGTCACCGGAAAAGCTGCGGGAGATCATCCGCACCACCAAAGACCGGGATTTCTTTCTGAATTCCGAAATCCAGGGGTGGGACCATTTTATCAACAATCTATACGAATTCACCCTGGGTGTGATTGATCCGCTCAGTCGTGAGAATCTTGAGTTCAAGTTTTTTGATGTCAAGGACATTTATAATCTGAAAGTGAACTATGAGCTGATCCTGGAGCTGGTCAAACAGTATGACATGAGCGGCCTGTCCATTCATATTGCCGGGCAGCCCGTCACCATATCCCTGATCTCCTACATGATGCGGGCGGACATGAAACGCATGGTACCGATCGCCGTTGGTGTCATATTCATGGTGCTGCTGATTTCGTTCCGAAATATCGCCGGCCTGATTATTCCGCTGCTGACGGTGGTCATCACGGTGATCTGGACGCTGGCCCTGATGGCCATCGCCGGGATTCCCCTCTCCATCAGTACGACAACCATGCCCATTGTTCTGCTGGCAGTTGGCACAGCCTACGGCATCCACCTGCTGAATCGCTATTTCACCGATATCCATGCGACTGAGGATCGTGCCCTGGTCATTACCCACACCTTCAAACAGATCGGGCCTGCTGTGATCATGGCCGCAGCAACCACCATCGCCGGATTTGGTTCATTGAATTTCTCTTCACTGATCAATATCCGCCATTTTGGTCTCTTTTCTGCGAGCGGGGTGGCGATTGCACTGGTTCTTTCCTTCACCCTGACACCGGCGATTCTGATGCTGACCAGAAGCGGGACCCGTGGCAAAAAAGGGGCTGCCCCGGCCCAGGCAGCGGACCCCGGTACCGGGTGGCCCGTGTTTGTGGTCCGGCATCCCTGGTTGATATTGTCGGTTTTTTGCCTGGTTACCGCTTTCGCCATCTTCGGAACCGCAAAAAATCACTTCGAAGGGGATCCCATCATCAATTTCAAGACCGATAATCCGCTCTTCCAGGCTGACCAATTCCTGAATCAATCACTGACCGGAACCAATATGATCAGCCTGATGTTCAGGTTCAGGGACGGGATCCGTCTGGATGAAAAGCAGGCCATTCTGGCGTTGAGAAACCGGGTCGATGGTTTTGCAGGTGCCTGGCAGACGTTTTTGGCAGCCAGCCCCGACGTGCGGGACCGTGCACTGGATGCCATCGGCAGCGATTTAAAGGCGCTGGCAGCGGCCGACCCACCGGACCCGTCGCTGGTTGAAAGCCGGCTGGTGCTGATGCGGGATCTGTTGAATGAATCGTTTACCATTGAAGCCACCCGGTCACTTAAGACCCCTGAGCCGTCACCGACGACAAAGCCGGGTGACGAAGCGTCGCTGGAAGACCTGGCGACCGGTACCAGTGATCTTGAAAGCGTTTCCAGCGAACTCGATGACCTGGGTGAGAAGGATACCGGCGTCCCCTCTGACCAGCTGGCAGGACTCAATGATCTGGTCTCACGCCTGGGGGCGGCGGAGAGCGACCGGACAGCGATACGGCAGAAGATCATCCGGCTGCGGGCCCTGAAAACCGGTCCCGCCGGTCTGACCCTGCAACGGGCCTTCAACCAGCTCCAGGATCTGTTTGCGGTCGATGTCAAGCAGCCGATCGTGCTGCATAAACTGGAGACCTTGTACGGTTTTTTGAAGACGATGGAGCAGCCGGTCGTCATCAAGGGCGGAAGGGAGATGAAACCGACAGGCCTGGTCGTATCCCCGGTCGATCTGGTCCGCAAGGTCTATAAAACCTTCTATCATGATGACAACCGCCAGTTTGACCGACTGCCGGATACGGACCGTGACGGCTTTGAAGACATTACCCTGACTGATCGCAGCATCATTGCCGTGGCCATCAACCAGGCACAGAATTCCAACCGGGACATGTTCGATTCCATGGTCACCCCTGATCACAAGGAATTCCAGATGCAAATCATGATCCGGTCGGGGAGGAGCAAGGTGATTGCCGACTACGTCCAGGCGGTAAAAGCCGAACTTGAGACCCTGTTTCCGGAGAACGATCCATACATAGACCGGGTCTTGATCGGGGGGATGGCCCCCCAGCTGCTTGAGGTGACCAGCCTGTTGATGGACTCCCAGCTCAAGAGCATTGCCGGTTCGTTCATTCTGGTCTGGATCGTGACCTTCTTTATCTTCCGCTCGGTCATGGGCGGGCTGTTTTCATTGATACCACTCGGTTTCACGGTGATTCTCAATTTCGGATTGATGTACGCCGTGGGATGGCCCATCACCCAGGGAACGGTCATGATCGCATCCATCACGATCGGTATCGGGGTTGACTACACGATTCATTTCCTTGAACGGTTCAAAAGACAGCTGCAGCAGGGCGAAACCCTGGATGTGGCCTATGTCAATACCATCCGAACCAGTGGCAAAGCCATCTTCATCAATGCACTATCGGTCGCCCTCGGATTCATGGTGCTGGTATTCTCTGATTTTATACCGGTCATCTCCATGGGCGTCCTGATGATGGGAACCATGATTTTCAGTACCATAGGCGCACTGATTATTCTGCCGGTGCTCATTTTTATTATCCAACCGAAATTCATCACCCGGCAGAACGGTGACGAAGCATTGATCCCGGTTAAACCATAGTGAAGAAACAGGGTGTCTTTTAAGCGATGCATCATACATATTTTATCTGTCACCTGTAATCTGTAACCCCAAGACTGGAGGAACCATGAAAACTGCAATAAAGCGATTGAACCGGGGTCTGTTGACGATCCTGATACTCTGCCTGACACTTACCACTGCCTTGATGGCAGAGACGCCCGAGGAGAAGGGGCAGAAAATTGCAGAGGCGGTCGATGCGCTGCCAACGATGGAAAAGATGATTTCGGAAAGTATAATGCACATCTATGACGCACAGAATCAGCAGATTTTTTCCAAGCAGTCCCGCTCGGCCACCTATATGGAAAACTTCAGGGATCCCAAGAAGCGGTTGCGCCGTTCCATCAGTTACTTCTTTGCTCCGGCCGACGACAAGGGCAACGGCGCCCTGATGATCGAAATTCCGAACGATGACGACGACCAGTGGCTCTATCTCAAGGGATTGCGCAAGCCCAAACGGGTTGTGGGGTCCGACAAGTCCTCCTCTTTTATGGGATCTGATTTCTCCAACGGTGATGTCTCCGCCAGGGACGTCGAAGACTACAACTACACCTGGCTGGCAACGGAAACAGTCAATTTCAAAGGCAAAGATATCACCGTTGAAAAGGTCCAGTCCATTTTTAAAAGCAAACAGCAGCGGGAAGACTACGGATACAGCAAATCCATTGCCTGGATTCACGTCAGTTCCGGCCTGGTGTTCAAGATGGAGATGTACGACCTGAACGGCCAGTTAATCAAAACCGGGGAGCTGCAGTCATTCACGATCAGGAAAAATGAAGACGACAAAAAGGTGTTTATTGTCACCGGTATGGAAATGAAAACCGTCCTCAAGGGCACCCGGACCGTCATGGAAATGAAGAACATCAAAACCGGGCAGGAGGCAGCCGACATCAAGCCTGACATTTTTACGGTCGACTACCTGACCCGGAGATGGTGGTAAAACCGAAAAACAGCGATGATTTTTTTCAATAATCCATTGACCTATTGAAAAGCCATGGGAAAAACACTTGGGATAAATGTCGGATCATCCAGCGTCAAGGTGGTTCTGGTTGAAAATAAGAATATTGTGCTGCAGAAAGTGATGGCCCATGAGGGTAATTTCCAGGAAACCCTCAGACAGATTCTGCTGGATATCCATGTTCCCGCGGGTATCAACACGATTGTCACTGGCACCAGTGGCAGGTACCTGCTCCAGGTGAACAGCGTGATCGAATCCATCTGCATCGAAGCAGCCCTGAAGAACTCCGGTTATGCAGTGGATGCGGTGGTTTCCCTCGGTGGTGAGAATTTCGTCGTGTATACCATTGACCCGGATGGAAAGATCATCAGCAGCCATTCCGGTAACAAATGCGCATCCGGCACGGGGGAATTTTTCAAGCAGCAACTGGGCCGCATGGACATGACGCTCGCCGATTCGCTTCATCTTCCGGAGGGTTGCCGGGTGCATCCCCTCTCCTCCAGGTGCTCTGTTTTCATGAAAAGCGACTGCACCCACAAGATGAACAAGGGCCAGGCGACGAAAGGCGACATTGTGCTCTCCCTGAGTGACGTGATGGCGACCAAGGTCGTCGACTTTCTCAAGCGGGCGAAGATCCGGGAAGGAAAGGTGCTGCTTGCCGGCGGTGTGACCCGGAACCCGTACATCACGCAATTTGTGACAGAAAAACTGCCGGATGTGGAATTTATCGTCCCGGAGGAGGCATCCTGTTTCGAAGCCTATGGCGCCGCGCTGCTGGCCGAATCCTCCGGAAGCCCGCTGCCAGAGCTGAATCATTTGTTCAAACCGAATAAAATCGACTTCGGTCGCTATGCCAAACTCAAAACGGCTGAAGACAAGGTCCGGTACCTGCACGCCAGGCGAGGTCTGGCCCAGGCCGGCAGAGAATATATCCTCGGCGTCGATGGTGGCTCCACGACCACCAAGGTGGCACTGATCGACATGGAAACTGATGAAATCGTGGCCTCCCACTACGGTAGGACACATGGCGACCCGGTCAAGGCCCTGAAAAAATGCCTGGTGGAGGTCAAAAAGCAGTTGCAGGAAGCCATCGGAGAGGAAACGATAAAAATTACCCTGGCATCGACGACGGGGTCCTCCCGGGAGATCCTGGGGGTGTTTCTGGAGACCCCGGCCGTCTACAACGAAATCATCGCCCACGCTTACGGTACCACCTATTTCTATGAAGATGTGGATACGATATTCGAGATCGGGGGGCAGGATGCGAAGTACGTGCTGCTGAAGAATAAAGTCCCCATTGACTACGCAATGAACGAAGCCTGCTCGGCTGGGACCGGGTCATTCCTCGAAGAGTCGGCCGCCGGCGACCTGAACATCGCCAATGCCTCTGAAATTGGGGATATTGCGGTCCTGGCGGAAAGCCCGCTGAAATTCGGCGAGCACTGCTCGGCCTTCATCAATTCCGATATTAGAAAGGCAATCCAGCTGGGGGCCACCCGGGAGGATATTACGGCCGGCATCGTCACCTCCATCGTCTCTAACTACCTGAACCGGGTGGTCGGGAACCGCACCCTGGGCGCCAACATTCTGCTGCAGGGCGGCGTTGCCAAAAACAAGGCCGTTCCCCTGGCATTTGCCATGTTACTGGACCGCACGATAACGGTTCCACCGGAGCCGGAATTGCTCGGTTGCTTCGGCGTCGGTCTGCTGGCCAAGGAAAAACTGGCGAGGGGATTGATTGAAAAAAGCGAATTCCAGATCGACACCATCATCAATTCCGATATCATCTACAAAAAGGTGGTCACCTGCAAGCAATGTGAGAACCTCTGCCCGATCCAGGTCATGGAAGTGAACGGGCATCGCTACATGTTCGGGGGCAGGTGTGATCGATATACGAACATGAGAAAGAAACGGAAGCTCGATGATACAAAAATATTCAACTACATCGATGTCAGGGACAAACTGATCTTTGAAACCCACGCACCGGATCCGGATTCCTTTATCAGGAAGCGGGACTTCGTGGTCGGGATCCCCCGGGCGTTTTCCGTATACACCCTGTGGCCGCTGTACGCCTGGTTTTTTCATGAACTGGGAATCGAGGTCAAGCTGTCGAAAGAGATATGCCACGATGGCATCGCAAGAACAGAAGGCGCTTACTGCTTTCCCGCCGAGATTGCCCATGGTGCCGTTCAGGATATCGTCAATACCAATACCGACTACATATTTGTACCCCACTTTCGGGATCTGGAGGGCTATGAAGCTCATGGACACGCCAATTTCTGTCCCATCACCCAGTCCCTGCCCTATTACATTGAAAAGGCATTTCCGGAAATCGACCAGGACCGGTTTTTGAACCCGATCATCAGTTTTAATTACGGAACAGCGCGCGCCGTCGAGGCGTTCATCGAGATGGGCGAACAACTGGGTATTTCCAGAAAGGAGGTGGTTAAAGCATTCGAGATCGGGAATGAAAAACAGCACGAATTCTGGAAACACTACCGGGAAGTCGGCAAAGAGGCCCTGGCAAAGGCCCGGAAATCCGAGCAGCCGGTCATCGCCCTGCTCGGGAGGCCGTACAACGCCTTCACCAAAGACGCAAACATGGGGATCCCCCTGAAATTCACCAGCCGGGGATTCTCCATCATCCCCTTCGATATGCTGCCCTTTGAAGACGAGAAAATCTTCGACAATATGTACTGGTATTACGGACAGCAGGACATGAAGGCCAGCGTCATGCTGAAGGGGGAGGACAATATTTTTGTCACCTACATTTCCAATTTTTCCTGTGCCCCGGATTCGTTTATTCTTCACTATATCAAATGGATCATGGGGACCAAGCCGTTTCTCATCCTCGAGCTGGACTCCCATTCGGCAGACTCCGGGATTGACACCCGGATTGAGGCCTTCCTGGATATCATCGATGGCTACCGCTCCGGGTATACCGACGATTTCAGGGAACGGTACGACAACGGGCTCCGGTTCATCAACGACGGCAAGGACCAGATTCACCTAATGAACCAAAAAACCAATGAAAGAATCGAGCTGTTTGGCAACAGCAAGATCAAGCTGCTGCTGTCAAATATGGGCCGGCTTTCAACCGAGTTCGTGGCCGCTACCATCCGGAGTGCCGGAATCAATGCCGAAGCGATGCCGCTCCCGGATGTGTATACACTCCAGCTGGCCAGAAACTACATGTCGGGCAAAGAGTGCCTGCCCTCACAACTGGTACTGGGCTCGACGCTTAAATACCTGTCGTCTGAGAAATATGACAAGGATATCACCTACCTGGTTTTTGTGCCGACCACTACCGGTCCCTGCAGAACCGGGCAGTATTACATATTCTACGAAAACCTGTTCAAGGATCTCGAAATCGAGAACGTGTTGATCATGACCCTCGCTGCGGACAATTCATACAACGAACTCGGATCGGATTTTAATAAGAAAGTGTGGTGGGGAACCCTGATCGGGGACTACATGAAGGATATCGAGACCTCGCTGCGAGCCTGTGCGCTCGATCCGGAATCCGCGATTGCCCAGTATGACATCCTCTGGCAGGAACTGATCGATATCGCCGGGACCGATCATGACAAGCTGCTGCCGGCCCTGGAAAAGGTTGCCGAAGAGATCGCTACCATCCCCCTGAAACGGCAGGTGGCAGACACCCCCAAAGTCCTGATCATCGGTGAAATATACGTCAGGCGGGACGATTTCGCCGTGGACGAGCTGATCCGGCTGTTCAGCCAGCGGGGCATTATCGCCAAAATCTCTCCGGTCGCAGAATGGTTATACTACTGCGATCACACGCGGAAACACGAACTGGCGAAGCGGTTAAAACTGCATTCGTGGTATCAGAAGCCCTTCTCGAAGGAACTCAGGGAACTGGTTTCCTGGAAAATCGAAGCTGCGTGGAAGCACCGGGTCGAAAATCAAATCAAGACGATCCTGGGAAAGACAGGTCTGATACCCGATGCACCGCACAATATGGACGAGATCATGGGCAATGCGGACAGTCTTTTCGTGACCGACGAACTGCATTCTGAAATATCGGTGTCAAGTGGGGTGGCTGCCACGGCCATGTTTCATGATTACTCCGGGGTCGTCAATATCTCGCCCTTCGCCTGTTTGATCGGTCGCGTCATCGAAGGGCTGATCACTCCGTGGGCCAGAGACAACAAGTATCCGGTGATGTCCGTGGAGATCGACGGCAATATCCTGCCGCCCAACATCGTCAACCGGCTGGAGATTTTCATGCTCAACGTGCTTCGCTTCAGGGACAATCCCGAGGCCTTCGAACTGGTGGAAAAACAGGATGCGGAGCAGGTTTCCCTCAGCCGCCAGATCATCAAGAACTGACCCGGACAGCCCGTTCCCGGTTCAATGGCGTCCTCACCATCGAGGATAGAGAACCGGAGGGAAAACCACGTTGGTACGCTGCCCCAGGGGGAAGAGCGGGCATTTTCAGAAGGGAGTCGTGGTTCCGGCCACAGCAGGAAGATCCATGTCCCGCATGATTTCGACCAGTTGCCTGATTCTTGCTTCCGCTTCGGATCGGTCCGGCATCCGGATACCCGTCATGGGACAGGTTTTTCCCAGGGACTGATACTTTTCAATTCCCAGGGGCCGATATCTCAGTAACTGCACCTGAAGGACGGAATCCCCCAGTTCCTTCCGGATAAAGCGGGCGGTGGCCGTGATATTTTCCAGGCTGTCATTCAATCCGGGAACGACAGGAACCCGCGCCACCACCGGCATGTCCAGTTTGGCCAGCAGGCGGATATTGTCGTGAATCCGTGCGGTCGATCCCCCGGTAAACGTCCTGTGGTCCCGTTCGTTCATGGTTTTCAGATCGAAGATCATCAGGTCGATGAAGGGCGCCAGTTGCAGAATGCGCTGCCCCGGGACATTCAGGGCGCTCTCCACACAGGTGTGGATCCCTGCCTCCCTGCAGGCTTTCAGGCAGGCCTGCAGAAACCGCCACTGGACAAATGCCTCACCGCCTGAAAAGGTAGCCCCGCCTCTGTCGCCGTAATAGCCCCTGTCTGCCAGCACCAGTTTCAGAACCTGCGAGACGGTCATGGGTTTTCCGTAAACCGACAAGGCCTCCGACGGACAGTTCTCGGCGCAGGCCAGGCAACCGTTGCAGACCTGGTGATTAATCCCGGCCAGCCTGCCATTCTCGATAACAAAGGCTCCCTGGTCCACCAGCTCACAGACCGATTGACACTGCCCGCAAATGTCGGTTCCCAGACATCTGGCCGGATGAAACGCCACTTCGGGGGATGACCGGATGCTTTCCGGATTGCTGCACCAGAGACATTCGAGGGTGCAGCCCTTGAGGAAGATCTCCGTCCGGATTCCGGGTCCGTCGTGAATGGTGAAGCGCTGAATATTAAAGACAATTCCCTCCAGCGTCCCGTTTTCCGACAGGGGTGAATTACTCAAAAGAGAGCTCTGTTCTGCCAATGATATCATCCTGGAGCGGTTTTCCCAGATCAACAAAGGTGGCTGAATAGCCGGCAACCCTGACGACCAGACCTCTATAGTCGCCCGGGTTCTTCTGGGCGGCCAGCAGTGTTTCCCGGTCCACCACGTTGAACTGGCTGTGAAATCCCCCTTTTTTGAAATAGGTTTGAATCAGATTGATAAAGTTGGTTTCCCCGGTTTCGCCGGCGAGGGTGGCGGGGGTGAATTTCCAGTTCAGCAGCGTTCCGTTGCCTGCACGGCGGTGATCCAGTTTTGCCACGGAATTGGCCATGGCGGTGGGTCCCTGGGTATCATGGGAGCCCATCTGGGTATGCACCGGTCCCAGGCAGTCAGAAACCGGTTCCCCAGCTTTGCGCCCATCTGCCGACGCCCAGGTGGTCATTCCCAGACCGACATTGGATGAGACGGAATAGATACCGGGGACATACTCCCCGTTCCTGGGATTGGGTTTTCCCTCAACGTGGGAACAGTAAGAGTCGAAAGCAAAACGGGCCAGGTCATCGGCAACGTCATCATCATTTCCATAGTGGTGAACCTTTTGACTGTTGACCAGCGCGTACAGCGGCTCGAATCCCTCCCAGTCATTGCGCAGCGCCTGCAGAAATTCAGCGCCGCTGATTTTCTGTTCCTCGAAAACCAGCTGCCTGATGGCACTCAGGCTGTCCGCCACGGTGCCAATGCCCACCCCCTGGGGTCCGGTGAAATTGTAGCGGGCCCCGCCGGCGCTGACATCCATTCCTTTTTCAATACAGTCGTCGATGACCAGCGACAGGTACGGCAGGGGCTTGAGTTCCTGGTGGGCCCGGTCCATGATATCGGTCGTCTCAATCAGCAGATTCACCCAGTGCGCCATCTGGCGGTCAAACGCGGTTTTAACCGCTTCAAAACTGTCGAATTCAGCCAGGCTTCCGGTCCTGATACCCAGCTGGTTACCCACGGCGTTGCAGATGCCGTGCCGGTGACAGTCCGGCCCGCAGTTGAAGCATTGGCCGTTATTGATGGCCAGTTCCAGAACCTTGACCATGTTGAAATAGGCGGAGTCGTGCCAGCCGTATTCCCGGCCGCCGATATCCGCCTCGACACAGCCGACGATGGCATAGTTTTTTGACTCTTCGAAGCTGCGACCGCGCTTTTGCAGGGCGTCAATCACCACCTCATCATTGAAAAGCTTCGGTTCGCCCAGTCCTTTCTTGATGGTTTGGGTCAGTTTTTTCCAGACACTGGCCGGGGTTTTCGGATGGACCCGGAAGGCATTCCAGGCCCCCAGGGTATACAGCCGGGGGATGGCATCCAGGAAAAAATGGGTGATGTCGTTGGTGGTGTCATTTCCTTCCAGGTCCTGGCCTCCCAGGGTGAAACAGCTCCCGCCCACATGCCGGCCTGCATTTGAAATCACCGTTGTCCAGTCCCTGATTTTCATCAATTCCTGCACCTTGATCAATGCCAGGTACACCAGTTCCCTTGCCTCTGCCTTTGTCAGACGGCCCTCGTCCAGATCCCGCCGGTAGTATGGATACATGTACTGGTCAAATCGACCATAGGAAATGGAATGGCCGTTGGATTCGATCAGGGTGATATGGCAGACAAAGTACCAGAGTTGAATCGCCTCATAAAACGTCCGTGGCGGCTGGGTGGAGATGGTCCGGCAGTTTTCTGCAATCTGCTGCAGTTCGGCTTTCCGCGTTGTATCCGCTTCACCGGTTGCCTTCTTTTCTGCCAGGTCGGCGTACCGCCTGATAAATCAGGTAACCGCATCGATGGTGAGCAGCTGGGACTGATAGAATGCCTGTCGGGTACTGAAATCGTCATCCGTTTCGGACAGTTCCGCCATCTTCCCCTCGACCCTTCGTTTCTGGCCGATCCAGCCCAGTTCAAAAATCCGCTCACAATTCGGAACGACATGCCCGACACCGCCATACATATAGAGTGTTGCCAGATAGATCCCTTTGCCCAGGGAGGAGGTCCCGCTCTTCTGCGCCTCGTCGAGCTGTTCCAGAATGCGATCCGACACAGTTCGGCCCTGCCAGTAAGCATGGAGTTTCCTGAGATCCTGTTTGACCTGTTCCGGGACCTGATACCGATCATGGGGCCGCTTTTCAAAGGGATTGTGCGCCAGTTCGTCCAGGATCCAGTTGATGGAAAACTCCGGAAAGACCGGCCCGTGCTTGGGACTGGCCCCGGCATGACCGACGATCAACTCGCCCTCAAGAATCTCAATGGAAATGTGATCAAGGATATGGGCCAGCACCTTTGCCCCTTTCAGCTGCTGAGCGTCATCCTCGAACTGACGGTCCGCCTCGGTCAGCAACATGGCCCGCTCGGTATTGATGGAAAACCGGTATTTCTTCAATTCCTTTCTCAGGTTCCGAATCCGTTCGGTTGGACGCATGCTTTCGTCACCCGCATTGAAATGGTCATCCAGATACTGGTTTTCCTTTTCAACAAATTGATAGTCTGTGTTTTCCGTCATATTCCCTGTTGACATGATGTGCTCCCGCTTTCAGAATTGATTTCCGTAAAAGGCATATACCGAACCCATTGAACCCAGCCCGTCCTGCCCATCCCTTTACCTAACACACCAACCCATCCAAAATCAACCCGGACAGCACCCGACCCGAGTTCACATCACATTTCACGACCAATCGCCCCCAAAGGAACGGGGTGAACCAAATATGTGCGGGTACCTGTAAGCGGAAAGAGGTTGTTTGCTCAGAAAAACTTGGAAGCCAGGGATGGATTCCAGGAGCTCCAAGGATGGATTCATGCATTTTTCTGAATAAATAGGTTATGATCACATACCCACATGTTTTTGGTGCACCCAAGGAACGTTTTGCCTTGACAAAAACCAATGGCATGCATAAAGCTTATATTGGTTTAACCATTCTAATCGGCAGCTTAATTTCCAGGGAAGGTTGTCCGATTTCAGGCCGTGTACCGGCAGGGATGCCGGGTTCTGGCAAAAACAGGGACAGACAGGGGGAAGATGACGACGGAGATGTTTAGAAAAGCCAGGCAGAATCGGGTATTCCAGGATGTTGTAAAACAAATTGAAGACGTTATTCTGGATGGAAAGCTGATGACTGGCGAGAAACTTCCTTCCGAGCGAGAACTGGGAGAGTTGCTGGGGACCAGTCGGGGTACGCTGCGTGAAGCCCTGCGTATCGTCGAGCAGAAAGGTCTGATCGAAATCAAACTGGGTGTGAACGGGGGTGCCGTCGTCAAGGAGACTTCCTCGGAGCAGATGAGTGAAACTCTGGCGCTGCTGATCCGAACCCAGTCGGTTTCCCTGGAACACCTGGCCGAATTCAGGCAGGGGGTTGAAGGCAGCGTCGCCTCTCTGGCAGCGGAACGAATCACCACTGAAGAGATCAAAGAGCTCAGAACGCTGTTGCAAAAGGCGCGACAGTATTATGAACAGGGGACGTCCCAATGGAAGCCGTTTGTAAAGGTCGATGAGCAGATCCACATGGCCCTGGCCAGAATCTCCCACAACCCGATTTATGGGTTTATCATCGAAACCATCCATGACAATATCCAGCGCTACTACGACAAGTACCTCTCCGGAGGAGCGGAGGAACTCGAAGAAAACTACCGGGATCTGCAGCAGATCGTGGATGCGGTGTGCGGCAGAAAGGTGACGGAAGCAGGCGATCTCGCCAGGGAGCATGTCAGGAAATTCAGCCTGTACATGGACCGGAAGGCCAGGCAGAAAACCGGCTGAGGATTCAGGTAACGCGGGTTGGTATGAAAAACACTCACCACGGAGACACGGAGATCACGGCGGAAAAAAATGCTCAGCTGAGTGACTGAAAGAGGTTTCTACCAGACACGGATGCCTACCGAGACCTTTTCGCAGGCTTTGTTGTGCCCCGCCGGACAGGGTGGTTTTTATGGAAACAGGCAGCATGCGATCATCCCTTAAAGGTTTAACCATTATAATACCTGACCGGTTTGAACACCGGTCATCGGCAACGCATGTCAACCAGACGCAGGGAGCAGGGTGACCGGACCGCCTTTATCGATTCGGGAAACCGGGGACTTTGGCAGCGCACATACTGAACCGTTAAGGGCGCCTTGGTTAACTGGAACTCAGGCAGCATCAAAGGGTTGGTGATTCAAGAACCCTGGCTGGACGCGTGTGTTTCTTGAAAGATCAACCCCTGGGTGCGGTAAGTTGGATAATATTCATTAATCAAGATACCCTTAAGTAAACCGATTCCATTCATACGGGAGATCATCATGGGTAAACCGGATCTGTACCAGATTTCAAAAGAGGCCGCTGCACTGGCAGAAGCGTGGCAGTCAAGGGCGGATGAGCTGATGGTGAGAAACGAGCAGACTTTCCAGAATCAGATGTCAAGCCTGCTCCAACACCCCATCGACAAGGTGGTGTTGACGCAACTGATCGACCAGGCGTTTCGTTCGAGCAGCCATCATCGTGTTGCCGATCAGGTCATTTTTACCTTGCAGGACCGGGAGATTCCGGCGTTTTTCACGCAATGGGAGCGGATTCTGGTGCGTCTGTTTCTGCGTTTCGGCCAGACTTTTGCCAATCTGTCGGTTCCCGGGATCGTCAGGAAGATGCGGGATTTCAGCAGCCAGGCCATTCTTCCGGGCGAGTCCGCACCCCTGTCACGTTACCTGAGAAAAAGGAAAGGGCAGGGTATCCGGATAAACGTCAATCAGCTGGGTGAAGCTGTCCTGGGAGAGGCGGAGTGTAAAACCCGACTGGACAGCTATATTCGTGATCTGGAAAACCCCGAGATTGAGTATATTTCGGTCAAAATATCGACCATCTACTCGCAGATTCATTCCCTGGCGTTTCGCAGTACGGTTGAGACCCTGAAGGAACGGCTTTCGCTGCTGTACCGCACAGCCCGCCAAAACCGGTTTACCCGCAGCAATGGCGAACAAGTGCCAAAATTCGTAAACCTGGACATGGAGGAGTACCGGGACCTGGAGATTACCATGGCTGCATTCAGAGAGACCCTGGATTCCCCCGAGTTTAAGGACTATCAGGCGGGTATCGTGCTGCAGGCCTATCTGCCGGATTCCAGTGGCATCCAGAAACATCTGACCGAGTGGGCCATTCAAAGAGTCAACAGCGGGGGCAGTCCTGTCAAGCTGCGCATTGTCAAAGGCGCCAACATGGAGATGGAGATGGTGGACTCGGAGATCAACAACTGGCCCCTGGCGACTTACGACTGCAAAACCGATGTGGATGCCAACTATAAACGGATGGTGATTTACGGAATGGAGGAGGGGAATGTCAAGGCGGTTCACCTGGGGATCGCTTCGCACAACCTGTTCGAACTGGCGTTTGCCTTTACGCTGGCCACCCGCCAAAAGGTGCTGCCATATATCGATTTTGAGATGCTGGAAGGCATGGCCGATCCCATTCGCAGAGCCATCGCGGAACAGACCCGCGATGTGATTCTATATACACCGGTCGCCAGGAAGGCGCAGTTCATCAATGCCATCGCCTATCTGATTCGCCGGCTGGATGAAAACACGGCCCCGGACAATTTTCTCCGCTATGCACCGGGTCTGAAAACAGGAACCAAAGAGTGGTCTTTTCTGCAGAATCAGTTCTTCGAATCCTGCGGTAAAATCAACACGGTGAAAAACACCCCCAACAGGACCCAGAACCGTCTGACTGAATCCTTTTCAGAAGCTGGGGGAACGCTTGTTGAGAATGAATTCATCAATGAACCGGATACCGACTGGTCCCAGGCCGGAAACAGGGAATGGGTCCATCGGATTCGGGACAAATGGATGAAAAAACCAGGGGATTCTTCGGAGGAGATTCCCCTGGTGGTGGCGGGCAGGGAGATATTTGAGGACAGGACGATCGCGGAGGGGTTTGATCCCTCCCGGCATCCTGAATCCGTGATGGTATCCCGGTTTCGGCTGGGCAATGCGGATGATGTGCGGAATGCGGTTGCCACTGCCCGGTCGGACCCGGATGGCTGGCGCTCGCTGAGCCACCGGCAGCGGCACGAAATCCTGTCCAGTGTGGCCACGGAGCTGCGCAGGGGCCGAGGCGACCTGATTGGGGCCGCGGCTGCCGAGACCGGAAAAGTATTTACGGAGTCTGATATTGAGGTATCAGAGGCGGTGGATTTTGCGGAATTCTATCCTTACACGGTCAAACGGTTTCTCGATATTGAAACGATCGCCGGTGAAGGAAAAGGGGTGGGTCTGGTGATCTCTCCCTGGAATTTCCCCATCGCCATCCCCTGTGGCGGCATCGTTGCCAGCCTGGCGGCTGGCAACACGGTGATCTTTAAACCGGCCTCCGCCGCGGTTCTGGTGGCCTGGGAGCTCTGCAAACGGTTCTGGGCCGCCGGTGTTCCCAGGACAGTCCTGCAGTTCCTGCCCTGTCCGGGCTCCAGCATCGGGTCGGAACTGGTCAATCATCCCGGCATCGATTTTGTGATCCTGACGGGCGGGACAGAAACCGGGATGCAGATGCTGCAGCAGAGACCGGGTCTGTTCCTGGCTGCTGAAACCGGAGGCAAGAACGCAACCATTGTCACGGCCATGTCGGACCGGGATCAGGCCATCAAGAACGTGGTCATTTCAGCCTTTGGCAATGGGGGACAGAAGTGCAGCGCAACCTCACTCCTGATCCTAGAAAAGGAGGTGTATCACGATCCCAAATTCAGGAAACAGCTGGTGGATGCGGCACAAAGCTTCAGTACCGGTTCCGCGTGGCTCTTCAAAAACAAGATGGGCCCCCTGATCAAGCCGCCCTCCGGCCTATTGAAGCAGGCCCTGACCACGCTCGAACCCGGAGAAACATGGGCCCTGAAGCCTGAAATCGTGGATGATAACCCCCATATCTGGTCCCCCGGGATCAAATGGGATGTGACACCGGGCAGCGTGACCCACATGACCGAGTTTTTCGGACCGGTGCTGGCCGTGATCTGTGCAGAAGACCTGCAACAGGCGATCGCCATCACCAACCAGACCGGATATGGGCTGACGTCCGGAATTGAAAGTCTGGATTCAAGGGAGATCCGGTTCTGGAAAGAGCGAATCGAAGCCGGGAACCTTTATATCAACAGGGGTACGACGGGTGCGATCACCCTGAGGCAGCCTTTCGGGGGGACCAAAAAATCGGCGATCGGTCCGGCGATCAAGGCGGGATCTCCCCACTATGTCACCCAGTTTATGGTGTTTTCAGATAGATCCCTGCCAGAGAGCGGCACCCTCGCCCATGAGAATCGGCTGCTCAGACTGGCTGCCGAATGGAAGATGATGGTCCGCTGGAACCAGTTTGGTGCATTGAATACCGAGCTGGAGCGGACCGTGCGAGCCATGAGAAGCTATCTGTTTCATTTTGAACAGACCTTTTCACAGGAAATTGACTATTTCAACCTGCGGGGGCAGGATAATGTCATGCGCTACCTCCCCCTGGGAACGGTGGTGATCCGTCTGCATGATAAAGACACCCTCTTTGAGACCCTGGCCAGGATCGCGGCCGTCCAGGTAACCGGGAATAAGCTGATTATCAGCATTCCCAGGGCGCTCGACAACGACGGGGTCCGGTTTCTGCAGGGCCGGGAGGGGGTCCGCCTGATCCAGGCGGCGGAACTGGCGTTTGAAACCGATGACGAACTGGTGACATGGATTCCCCGGGTGGCACGGATCCGGTATGCCGGTTCTGACAGGGTTCCAGAGACGGTTTTCAAAGCCGCGGCAAAAACCGGTTTTTTTATCTCCTGCGCACCGGTCCTGATGGAAGGACGGTTTGAACTGCTTCATTACCTGCAGAATCAAAGTATCAGTCACACCTATCACCGCTATGGCAACCTGGGAGAGCGCACGCTGAAAATCTCCTGAACGATTGGGTACTGTCCGGCAAAGAGCTCACGTCCACACAGTCGCAAAACTGCGCCCGCACCTAAACTCAGGGCGCATCACGGCGGATCAAAAAGCCCGGTTTGTTTTGAAAACACTGTCAAACTCGGTCACCTTTTTAAAGGTTTCCTGTTTACTTCGCGGGCAGCGGGTTATATCGATGCCGGTCAGATCGAGCATCAGCCGTACCGTGAAATTTACTGTCTTTCCGGAGTTCGTCTGAACATTTAGAGCCCGTCGAATCATCTCCAGGTTTTTCGTCTTGCCGTCATTACCTGAAAACCCGAAGTGGCGAATCCGAATAAATCCGGGCGGTAGCTCGTGAAACAGAAATCGCTTGATAAACAGGTCTGCCGCCAACCGGCAGGTATGAATCTCCACCTGACTATTGCGGTCCCGGTTGTTATAGGTGAAAGAGCCCCTACCATTTTCCACAGCGGTTATCCGGTTGTTGCTGATGGCTACCCGGTGGGTGTATCGGCCCTGGTAACCCAGCACGAACTCCGGTGATATAAATCTTTATGTTATTGTCCTGCTCAACCTGTTTACAAACCCGGGCAGCTATGTGGTGTCCAGACCTGTCGATCTGCTGGTGATCAGGACGGGTTTTCACCTTTCCGCGATTGGCATGTTGTATCTGTTGGTCAATACCTTCCGGTACTGGCTGAGTCAAAGGGGAAGCACTGCAACTGCACTGGGTCAATAAGTTTACGGCGTGTATATCATTCATTTCATCATTATGGGTGTCAACGCCCTGGTTCTGTTGAGTGCTCTTGTTTCATCTGTTGACAATTTTATCATCCTGACGACACTGACTTTTGTCGTCAGCCATCTGATCATCTTTTTTTACAAAAAAGGGTCGTAAATAATTAAAAGCCAGCACGTGATCGTTGATTCCAGGGTCTGTGAAATCTTAATGAGCACCAAGTCATCGCAACCATGTTTAAGGCACACCGAAAGTGGCTGTTCCGTTGATGCGGAGACCTGGAAATTTCAATTGTGCGATATCGTCCCGGTGTGTCCAACCGCCCTGGGAAGCTGGCAGGCATTCTGTTTTGCATGCCAAGTGGAATAGAGAAAGGTAAAAACGGAAGCGTATGATTAGAATAATGGCCCTGTTTTTCAGAAAATCCTGGATTCCAATCCAAAAAAATGTGACCTTGAAAATCAGAACACAAAGAACTTCTGCCTTCGGGCCCGTTTTTTATTTTTAAACCAAAAAAGAGGTGGGGAAGCTACCATGGGAGATTCATTTCTGGATAAAAACGCTGAACAGCCTGACGTGATAAAAACCCGATCCGGATTGCAGTATCGGGTCATTAAGGAGGGAAAAGGAAGATATGCCCGGGCTTCCGATACCGTGACGGTCCACTATGAAGGGCAGCTCACCGATGGAACCGTTTTTGATAGCAGCTACAAACGGGGCAAACCTGCTAAATTCAAAGCCAGCGGTGTCATCAAGGGATGGAGTGAGGCATTACAGATGATGAACAAGGGCAGTGTCTGGGAATTGTTTATCCCGCCTGAACTGGCCTACGGATCAAAGGGTATTCCCAACATCATCCCACCAAATGCGGTACTTATTTTCACAGTTGAGTTAATAAAACCGCGATCCGGGCTGTTTGGTTGAAAAAGCAACCCACTGATTCGGGACAGGCTTTGCGTATTCCATACCTGTTCATCGCACATTGCTATTCATCGCCGGGTCTCTCGTGGCAGATTTGAGAATGGTAAGGCTACACCTGGCCCAGAATGCTGCTCACAGGTGATCCGTTCCCATGTAGAATGCTTTTTCCCCATCCTGAGCCTTCCAGAAAGCAGACGTGAACTCCCGGGTATCAGGCGTGTCACGGAATCGATATGTCAGGGACGACTGGAAAAAACTCCCGCTTCCGGAAGGGCACATATTCTGTGACAATCTCATGCCTCGATGGGGCAAGGGAACCGAGTTTCGCATGATCCGTCTGGGCAGTTACAAATATATCCATTTCCGAGGTGGCCCCCCACGCTTGTTCAATCTGGCTTAAAATCCGGATAAACAGGTTGATTTATGTCAGCATGCGTCAGGAGCAATTGCCAACAGATGGTTCCGTATAATCGCTCTGCTGGATTTTTCACGATCTTCCCTAGACTGGCACGCCTTCACCGTATCGCTCTCCCGATCATCCCGGAGGGGCCGTGAATCATTGAAACCCCAGACATCCAGGGGGATATGACCCTTTAGAAAACCGGCGCCAACGGTCATCCGGAAATGGCGTCTTCAACACCCGGTTCTCAACTTCCGGAAAGAAGCGACGACCCCCAAGCTTTTTCCAGGACAGCCTGAAGAGGGATCAAAATCAAATCAAACACCGATTCAGATAGCGAGCGGGAACAGGAGCGGCGCCTGCCGGCTGAAATCGGAGCCGCTGTCTGAATTTCCCTGGAGCTCTTCTCTTTCGCGTTTTCCGGGCTTAAAGAACCCGATCGGGCATCAATTGGGACTTGTCAAGATCCCAAATCCGTCGCATATTTCAATCATTCGACATGACCGGATCATGCGGCTCACATTTCGCAGTCCGGGGTGCAGTGGGAAGCGGTCGACGAGCGCAGGGCAATCGCCCATCTGACGGTATCCGGTATTTCCGTATCCCTGGAATTCAGTTTCAACGACAACGGCGAAATCACTGGCTTATATACTGAAGATCGCTACGGCAAATTCGGGGATCACTATCTCAAATATCCCTGGGAAGGACGTTTTCGCAATTACCAGATCTTTTCAGGGATGAAGATTCCTACGGAGGGAGAGGTCGGCTGGCATCTCCCCGGTGGCTGGTGGCTGTTCTGGAAAGGGCGAATAGTTGCTGCCGAATTTGAATTCAGGTGATACAATCAAGAGGTGATGCACATTTTACCATCCACACAGCGGGCCTGACCCGCGGGACGCTTTCCAGCAAACAGGAATGGAAAACAGGATTCACTTGCTTTTTATCTGCACCGGGAATTCCTGCCGCAGCCAGATGGCGGAAGGACTCTGCCAGCACTTACGGGGGGATGTGATCGATCCCTCATCTGCCGGAATTGAGAATCATGGCTTAAATCCGCTGGCCGTGACCGTCATGGCTGAAATCGGAATCGATATATCCAGCCAGCAAAGCAAGACAATCGATGATTTGGGCAGCCGAGCGTTTGACTATGTGGTCACCGTCTGCGGTCATGCACAGGAAACCTGCCCCTTTTTTCCGGCCAGAACCCGGGTTTTGCACCGGGGTTTTGATGATCCGCCCCGACTGGCGGTGGGAGCCGCAACCGAAGCGGAAGCCCTGACCCACTATCGCCGTGTCCGGGATGAGATCAAGGCCTATATTCTGACGCTGCCCCTGGCACTGGAGGCTCCGGTCAGTCACTCCGGAGTTTAAAGGATATGGCGGCGGCTGTTCGCTGAGGGAAGCGGGAAGTTCAACCTAATTTTTTCCAGGATCGTCCGATGGTTACCATGTCCCCCGAATATATCGACCTTGCCATCAAGCTGTTGATCGCGACACTACTAAGCGGTCTGGTAGGTCTGGAGAGAGAATTTCATGGCCGGGCAGCCGGCTTGCGCACGCACATTCTGGTCTGTCTGGGTGCCACCATTATCATGGCAAGTTCCCAGACCGTCCAGAACCTGTTTACACTGCAGGGCGCCGAATCCGTCATTCGGATCGATCCCTGGCGGATAGCGGCCGGGATACTGACAGGGATCGGATTCCTGGGTGGTGGAACCATTCTGAAAACCAATGATTTGATCAGCGGACTAACCACCGCAGCCTGCATCTGGTTTATTGCCTCCATCGGGATCATTGTAGGTCTGGGATTATACATCCCAGCCATCATGGGGACTTTCATCGGACTGCTGGTGCTGATCGGGCTCGATCCCATTGATCACAGGATCCCATCTGTCAAGTACAGTCAGATTACCATTATTTCCGAAATGGAGACCGCAGAGGAGGTTGAGACCCAGTGTCTGGAAATTTTGAAAAAAAACAATATTTTAGTCCAGGATACCGCCATCTCGGCAGACGCCACAACCCGGAAAAGAACCCTGGTGATGTCTGTCCGCAGTCGCGGACTGAAAAACAAGTACCAGATCCTGAAACAGATTTTTTCGATTCCCCATATTGAGCATATCGACTGGTAACCGGGGACATTTTTCGCTGCCTGTTGACTGTCGGAAGACTTCTCCGCCTGTTTTATGTTCAACACCAGCTGTTTTACTCCAAACAAGGACCATGAAGGACATTAGCGCATACTCCCCCGGCCGGAATACCGAATTCAACGCGGACGACCTGGTCTGCTTCTGTTACGGCTATACAAGGAAAGATATTGAAACGGATTATGTAGAACACCATGGGCAATCATTCATCCTGAAACGAATTGCCCTGGAAAAAAAGGAGGGGAAATGCGACTGCACCCACAAAAACCCCAAAGGGCATTGATGCCTGGGTGATGTCCACCAGGTGGTGGACCGGTTTGCAGCGAAAAAATCCTTTCAACAAACGCCTCAACCCGATTCAGCCGGATAACATCCGGTCTGGCGCAGTGGAGCAGATCATCATGTCACAGATGCAGGACCTCAGAATCGAAAGCGGCTATCGGCCCGGATGCATCGGCCGCATTGCCGAGCTTCATGGGACCTACTACCACACCCACTGGGGATTCGGGCGCTATTTCGAAGCAAAGGTGGCCGCAGAACTGTCCGCATTCATGCAACGTCATGATGACAACCGGGACGGGTTCTGGCTTGCCGTCCAGCATGAGCGGATTGAAGGAGCTGTTGTGATCGACGGCCTGCACGCCGGAAATGAGGGGGCCCATCTCAGGTGGTTTATCATTTCCGATGCGCTCAGGGGAAAAGGTGTGGGCAGGGCACTCCTCCAGAAAGCGATCGATTTCTGTAATCAGCAGGGCTACCAGAAGACATACCTCTGGACATTTGAGGGGCTTGATGTCGCCAGGCATCTGTATGAAAACGCCGGTTTCCGACTTATCAAAGCGCAGGGCGGTGTTCAGTGGGGAACCCCGGTCAATGAGCAGTATTTCGAACGAACCGTTTTGTCGCCCTTTCCTGCTGCCAGGCACTGATTGTAGCAGGGGGGCTCTGATGCTGGAAGCAAAAAAAAGGGCCCCGGAAGATCCGGGACCCCTTGTTTTTCCAGCTGGATTCCGGGTACTTTCTGAAGCGACCCGGACCCTGTTGATTTCTAGCTAAGCACCGACGGCAGATTCTTGATGGTGTTGACAGCCTCCTGCATGATCGTCTCCAGCATGTCTTTAACCTTCGGCATGTCGTTCACCCGCTGGGCACATTCACCACCGGCATACATGGCTTTTTCCTTGTCACCGGCGTAAACGGCATTGATCGCTGCTCTCTCATAATCCATCAGTTTCAGTGCACCTTCGGTCACGGGCCCCGGGCTGTCCAGATACAGTTCCGGTGTCAGCTCCAGGGTGTTCTTCTGATGCACCTTGGAGGTCTCGGTCTTAATCCAGCGGGCAGGACCGACAAATCCACGGGCGACCAGGGTTCCCCGATCACCGGCAGCAACGACACCCTCTTTCCACAGGGGAGCGAAATCACTCTCCTGAGTTGCGAGAAAACGGGTACCCATCTGAATCCCGACAGCACCCAGCGTCAGGGCTGCTGCCAGTGATTTTCCATCACAGAAACCACCAGCGCCGGCTACCAGAATCCCGGACCCGGCCAGCGCATCCACCACAGCCGGCAACAGGACCATGGAATGAACCGGCTCCCAGGAGGTGTGAAATCCGCCCTCATGTCCCGAAGCAACGATCATGTCCACACCGGCTCTCTGGCAACGCAGGGCACCCTTGACGGACGGGATCACATGCAGCCACTTGAACCCGGCACCTTTAATCTTGTCGCCCCAGGGCAGCGGATCCCCGGCGGAGGTGAAAATGACCTTGAATCTGTCTTTGACTTCCGGATGTTCTTCACGGTAGGCAATGGCGGTATTGATCAGCTTCGTGGCATCCTCAATCATGGGGCCGGAAACCATTACGTTCAATCCAAAGACACCACCCGATGCCTTGGTACCCTCGCATGCCTGATCCAGAGCCTGTCGCAGGATGTCCTCCATGGCGGCATTAGGATCTGCATTCCCGGTTTTAGCCCAATGCTGGTATATCTCTTTCTGGTAATCCCTGGTGCCTGAACAGATTCCACTGGTTGACATCAATCCCAGTGCACCGGCATTGGCTGCAGCTATACAAAGCTTGTTGTTGCTGAAAGGGCCCATTCCTGCCTGGATAATGGGATACTTGATTCCCAGCAGTTCGTTCATTTTCGTTTTGATCATTTTCACTCTCCCAGTTATTTTGATTCGATTAAAATAGAACATATGCTCGATTTTTAACTATTTCGATCGCTTTGTCAAAAAAAATCGGGCATACCCAGAAAAAAACCGGTCCCTGCCCGTCCTCGACCGTCTCAAATGGCAAGACGATCAGACCGGCGGCGGGTTCGAAAATTCCAAGTGCGCCAGCAATTTAGCTGTTTTGCCGGGAATCGGTGTTCAGTCGGATCGGTCGCAAAATCCACATGTGAAACCGCTATCGCGAATAGCCCCGGATGGGGTAATATATAATCTCGATCTGTCATTGAACGATAGTTACTATTCGCCTGTATACGCCCCAAAGGTATTGTGTTTCAAGAAACGCATGAATCCTCCTGGAGCTCCTGGAAGCCATCCATGGCTTCCAGGGTTCTTGAAACACAATACCTTCGGGCTGAGCGAAA